>JBKEAI010000257.1:0-10832 GCA_047972145.1 Microthrixaceae bacterium | reverse complement strand
GTGTGCAACGCTCCGTGTGCAACGCTCCGCGTGCAAGGGCTGCATCCGGGGCACCGAATGCCCAAGGGGGACCCATGTCCGATCCGCTCGCAGGGGTGGACACCTCGAACGACCCGTACGTGATCGTGTCCTCGGACACCCACGCCGGGCTCCAGGTGGAGCAGTACCGCCCACACCTCGAATCCAGGTTCCACCGCCAGTTCGACGAGTGGGCGTCCGAACGCCACAACCACCGCCGCCTCATGGAGGAGGTCAACGGCGAGTACGTCGCCAAGTGGGAGAGCGATAACGAGGTCGGGCTCAAAGGTGCGTACGACCCCGACATCCGCGACAAGGAACTCGACGCGGACGGCATCGCGGGCGAGGTGATCTTCGCGGATGGCGACGCCGTGACCGGTCAGGAGTCACCTCCGTTCGGCGCGGGACTCTCCGCCGGACAGATCACCGATCCTCAGCTCGCGTTCGCGGGTGCCCGTGCACACAACCGCTGGCTGGAGGAGTTCTGCGCCACCAACCCCGCGCGCCGCGCGGGCGTGGCACTGGTGCCGATCATCCACGGGATCGAAGAATCGGTCGCCGAGATCGAGGCCCTCGCCGGCAAGCCAGGGATCAAGGGGATCATGATCCCCACGATGTGGCACGACAAGGTGTCCTACAGCCATCCCGACTACGACCCCGTCTGGGCCGCCTGCGCAGAGGCCGGCCTCGTCGTGCACACCCACTCGGGCGAGGGCGACTGGGACTCCTACCACGGCAACCTCGCCCAGTTCGTGCTCGAGGTTCCCTTCTGGACCCACCGTGCGCTCTGGCAACTGATGCTCTCCGGCACCTTCGACCGCCACCCCAACCTCCGCTATGCGGTGGTCGAGTGTGGTTCGTGGTGGTTGGGCGACCTGCTCTGGAAGGCCGACACCAGCTTCGGCGCCAACCCGAAGGTGAAGAAGCTCAACGCGATGACCAGGGGACTCATCTCGCGACTTCCATCTGAGTATGTCGGCACCAACGTGTTCATCGGGGCGTCGACGATGAGCCGCGAGGAGATCCGTCGGCGCCACCGCAACGGCATCGACGCGCTCATGTGGGGCACCGACTACCCGCATCCGGAAGGGTCGTGGCCACACACTGCCGAGCGCCTATGCAACGACTTCCGCGAGGTGTCGGTGGAGGACACACGCCTACTGCTCGGCCTCAACGCGATCCGCTGCTACGACCTCGACGGCGCGGCGCTCGGCGAGGTGGCGGCAAGGGTCGGGCCCACCCCTGAGTCCCTCGGCCAGGACCTCGACCTGCGCACCGCGCCCGATGCGATCCGAGAGGCCCGGTGGTGGTTCGACGACTACGCCATGGAATGGAAGGGCTGATGTCGGACGCCGCGGAGGGCCGCGACCCGCTACCCGACGAGCTCGACCCGATCGATCCCAGCGGGGCCGTCGCGGTGGTGACCGGAGCGGCGAGTGGGATCGGCCGGGCGATCAGCGAGGCCCTCGTGCACCGCGGGGCATCGGTGGTGCTCGCTGATGTCGAGGTGGCTGCGCTGGAGCGCACCGCTGACGACCTCGCAGAGCTCGGTGAAGTGGATCCCCAGGTCGCAGATGTATCCGACGAGCGGTCCGTCGCAGCCCTCGCGGACCACGTCTTCGAGACCCACGGACGGGTCAACCTGCTGTTCCTCAACGCAGGGGTCACCTCCGGCGGTGGTGGGCCGCCTTGGCAGCAGGAACCCAACGACTGGCGCTGGTGCTTCGGGGTGAACGTGTTCGGGGTGGGGATCGGGGTCAGCGCCTTCGTGCCCCGGATGCTCGCGGAGGGTTCCCCCGGCCAGGTCGTGACCACGTCATCGGGCGACGGTGGGTTCGCCCCGGTTGCCACCGCATCTGTGTATGCGGCGTCGAAGGCTGCCGTGTCGTGTTTCACCGAGGCGCTCCAGTTGAACCTGCTGCGCGAGGAGGCACCGGTGCGCGCATCGGTGTTCTACCCCTCGGGTGGTCTGATGGATACCGGGCTGTACAACGCGGCCCGCAACCGACCCCGACACCTCCAACGCACGGGTCCGGGAACCGGACGGGCCTCGATGACCTTCTCCCAGCTCAGGGAGCGGGTCGCCGCAGCGACCGGCAGCGACCCGCCCGTTGCCGACCTCTCGGAGCTGGGTGGGTTCGCCGTGGACGGGGCCTTGGAGCGTCGCTTCGTCATCGCTCGTGGCCTGGAGGACACCGCCGAACTTCTCCACCTGCGTGCAGATGCGATCGCGGTGGCCGACCTCCCACCATCGCACCGGCTGGGTGTGTGACCCCGCGGGCGCGACGATTGACCGATGAGCACACCTGATCACCGTTCCGGCACCGACGAGCCACAGGCGCGAACGCCGGCCTACGAGCGCGGCGCTGCGAAGATCCGGGAGGTCTACGCGGGCCATGTCGTCGACATGCCCGAGGGCACGATGGCGTTCAACGACGTCATGATGCGCAGCCTCTTCGCCGAGGTGTGGGACCGTGACGTGCTGTCGATCGACTCCCGTCGCCTTCTCCTGATGGGCGTCATCGCCGCGCGCGGCCAGGTCGACACCTGGCGCATCCAGGCGCGCGCATCGCTCGACCGCGGCGAGCTCACCGCGGAGCAGCTCCGCGAGACGCTCGTGATGCTCGCCCCCTATGCGGGGTATCCCGTGGTCGCGCCATTGATCGTGCCCACCGAGGAGGTCATCGCAGAGTTCACCGCCGCCCGCGGGGACACCGCTGCGGGCGAGGACACCTCGGGCACCTGATCGTCAGAGTGTGGTCGGGAGACGCAACCTGCTCAAGGTTTGCACGCTGGTTGACCGATCAACCATCCATGGGACCGAATCGAATCACCGGAGCAACGCGATCCAGATCGACTGCTGTGGCACTCGCCGTGGCACTGTCCGTTGCGTTGGGTGCCGCGGCCTGCGTGCCCGCACCGACGGCGACCGGCCCCGACGGGCACGGACCGGCTACCACGGCACCAGTTCCCACACCACCAGTTCCCACGACGTCGGCTCCCGCCACTTGGAAAGACGAGATGCTCGCCGCGGTGAACGCCGAGCGGGCAGCCGCCGGCGTGGCACCCCTGAGCCGTTGCGGCACCCTCGACGTGGCGGCGGAGGGCCACTCGGCCGACCAGGCTGCGCACAACAACCTGAGCCACACCGGATCGAACGGTTCGACCCCACCTCAGCGCATGACAGCTGCGGGTTACACCGGCTTCAACGGCTGGGCCGAGAACGCGGCGGCGGGCTTCCGGACCGTGGCGAGTGTGATGAACGGTTGGATGGGCTCCCAGGGCCACAGGAACAACATCCTGCGCTCCAACATGGAGCACCTCGGAATGGGCCTCGCCTACTCGGCGAACGGCACGCCCTACTGGACACAGGTCTTCGGGCGGGGCGGGACCTGCTGAACCAGCCTGGCTGAGCGTCGTGTTCAGCTCCGACCGAGGGCTTCCAACGTGAGCCCTCGACCCAGTTCGATCATCTCGGCCGCCCGATGCATGTCGAGGGTGCGCGCAGCCCCCTTGGGCACCGAGATGAGCACATCGGGTGGATAGGTGGCCAGGCGGTGCCGGGTGAGCGCACCCTGCATCGCCTCCAGCGACATCGCCATGATCTCGACCGAGCCCAACGTGTCCGCCTTGGACGGTTCCGGGCGGGTTGGGCGCTCAGCGTCCAGGCGTGCGCGGACCGAATCCTGCACATCCGCGGGCAATCGTCGCCGGACCGTCGCCAGCAGGTCGCTGTCGAACCACTTGGCCGCTGTCCCGCGGAGGCGTTCGGTCAACTCGATGTCCTCGGACTCCCCACCGCGCCACGACCCCCAGCCCGATGCCGGCGAAGATCCCGACTGGGGCCGCTCGGTGGTCGGCTCCCGGCCGTTGAGGTTCACCGCCACCACCAGATCCGCCCGCGATGCGGTCACCGGTGCGACGGGCACGGGGTCGAGCAGTCCGCCGTCGACCAGCACACGCCCGTTGTGCACGACCGGCGAGACGAAGCTGGGGATGGCCGCCGAGGCACGGATCGCCAGCTCGAGGGGACCCTTCTGGAACCAGACCTCGCGGTGGGTCAACAGGTCGACCGCGACAGCGGTGAAGTCGAGTGGCAGGTCCTCGATCGCGACGTCACCCACGAGCTCACCCACGACACGGAACACCCGCTCACCCCTGATCGCACCGACCGAGGTGAGCGAGATGTCCATCAGGCGCAGGACCTCGAACTGGCCGAGGCCGACCGCCCACTCGGTGAAGTCGTCCAGGCGACCCGTGGCGAGCATCCCACCCACTACCGCGCCCATCGACGAACCCGACACCGACACGATCTCGTAGCCGAGCTCGGTGAGCACCTGGACCACACCGATGTGCGCGTAGCCCCGTGCTCCCCCACTGCCGAGCACCAGGGCCACGCTGCGGCGCCCATCGGCGACATCCGCCGGGGTCGCTTCGGCCGGGGTCCCATCCGACGAGGTTGCACCCGACGAGGTTGCACCCGACTGGCTCACATCCGCCGCGGACTCGTCACTGATGTCGGCACCCGTCATCTGCTACCTCACTTGATGCAGCGACCCTCCTGGCCCCAGCTGGCCAGCAGCGGCCGGTACTCGTAGTGCCACGGCTCCGAGGGCACGGTTCGGCACCAGCCTGCCGCAGTGACGAAGCCGGCATCCACGCCGTTGAACCGCGGCCCCCAGTCCTCGATGTCGATGGCCATGCCCCACTCGTGCTTGGAGGTGCCGGGCGTCGCCGCCCCGGAACCGAACACCCTCTTGAGGCAGACCTGCTCCTCGCTGGAACGCCATGCGGTACGCAGCCAGATCGTACGGGCCTCTACTGGAACCTGGTCCTCGGGCACGCCGAACTGCGCGTAGTTGTGGATCGCGAGCGCTTCCTTCGCGTCCATCGCAGCTTTCAACGAGTCGATCGCCGACTGGTCGAGGCCCCACCACCAGATACGACCAGCGGTGCACTCACAACGCTCGGTCTGCCCGTTCGCGTTGATCGTCGTGAAGGCCTGGTGCTTACGCTCCGAGGGAGCGAAGTCCTCGGTTCCGGGTTGGTAGGGGCGCCCCTCGGGTTCGGTGTCCCCCGAGCCGCCGCCGCACGACGAGGCTGCCTCCGCCGCCGGCGGTGGTGCCACCGCAGCGAAGGTTGCGCACAGCGCCAGCGCCGCTACCGCGCGGATCGCAGATCGAATCATCCTCGTTCTCCTCGGTCGATTCCGGCAACTGCAAAACGTAGTGCCGACGGCCCCTGAACCTCGGTGTCACCGTTTCTGCTCGCCGGGGACTGGTGCAGACCTCAACGCCACCCGATCGACTTGAGGGCGCGCAGCGACATGGTCATCACCTTCGCGAAGGTTCGGTCGTCCATCAGCCCCGGAAGCGGTGCGAGGTTCATGAAGCGCTGTTGGGCGATCGTCTGCGCCTCGGTGTACTTCGTGATGCCACCCTCGCCGTGACGTCGCCCGAGTCCCGAGTCACCCATACCACCCATAGGTGCATCGACGCTGCCCCATGCCGCGGCGTACGCCTCGTTGATGTTGACCGTGCCCGATCGCAGCCGGGATGCCACCTCGCGGCCGGCCCGGCCGTCGGTGCTCCACACACTCGCGTTGAGCCCGTAGCGGGTGTCGTTCGCCCACTCGATCGCCTCGTCGAGCGAGGAGTACCGGTAGAGCGACACGACGGGGCCGAAGGTCTCCTCGGCGAAGCACTCCATGGCGTCGGTCACACCGCTGAGAACGGTCGGTTCGTAGAACCAGGCGCCGAGCTCCGGACGCGCGTTGCCCCCGGTGAGCACGGTCGCACCGGCGTCGCGCGCACCCTCGACGTGGCGCTGGGTGACCTCGAGTTGCTCCGCCGAGGTGAGCGTCCCCATCTGCGCGGAGAAGTCGAACGCAGCGCCCATCACCATCGACTCGACCGCCTCGACGAACCGGGGTACGAAGCGGTCCCAGATCCCATCGGCCACGTACATGCGCTCAACCGAGATGCACAGCTGTCCGCTCGAGGAGAAGCACGCCCTCGTCGCACCTTCGACCGCCCGGTCGAGGTCTGCGTCGTCCATCACGATCATCGCGTTCTTGCCGCCGAGTTCCGCGGAGCAATCGATGAGCCTGGACCCGCACTCGGCTGCGATCCGCCGCCCTGATTCGGTGGATCCGGTGAACATCACGTAGTCGGCGATGTCGAGCAGCGGGGTGCCGATCGTGGAGCCCCGGCCGAGCACGATCTGCCAGATGTCGGGCGGCAGGCCGGCCTCGATGGCGAGCTCGCGTGCGTACAGAGCGGTGAGGGCTGTCTGGTTGTCGGGCTTGTGCACCACCGCGTTTCCCGCGAGCAGAGCAGGGATCGTGTCGCCCGCCGCGAGGCTGAGTGGGTAGTTCCAGGGGGAGATGAGGCTGACGACCCCCTTGGGGTGCCTCAACTCGCGCACCGCGGTGAGCCCCGGCACCATGCCGCCGCGACTGCGCGCACGGAGCGCACCCGGTGCGCTACGAGCGTAGTAGCGGGAGGTGATCGCTATGTCGGCTACCTCCAGGAATGCGTCGCGTCGCGCCTTGCCGTTCTCCAGTTGGATCAGGTCCATCAAGGTGTCCTGGTGCTCCAGCACCAGGTCGTGCATGCGCAGGAACACCTCGCACCGCTCCCGCACCGGCGTCGCCGCCCATGCCTGTTGTGCCTCCCGTGCGCTCGCCTCAGCGGCGACGATATCGTCGGGGACGCATTGGGGCAGCTCGGCGATGACCTCGCCGTCGAAGGGGGCCGTGGTGGTGACCGGGGAGCCGGTTCCCTGCGTGCTCACGGCATCGAGCAGGCGATCGACCAGTTCAGGTGAGATCGACCCGGGCCGAAGCACGAGCGGTGCGACACGCCCTGCGTCGGGGTTCGAACGGGCTTCTTCGTCAGCGACAACTGTGCTCATCGGATCTCCGGTCTCTTGCGGGACACTTCATCTTCACACGGTGTCACAGCATCTTCACACGGTTTCACCGCCCACTCCTCACACGGTTTCACCACCCAGACCGAGCGTGGGTAGGTTGCAACCCGCACATGGAAGCCCTGGTAGAACCCCCTGAATCTCTCACTGCCGAGGTCGTGTCGGACCTGCGCAGCACCCGGCAGCGACGCCGGTTGGGCGGGACGCAATGGGGCGAGCTCGCCTACCGGGTCTACACGACGGCGTTCTTCTGCCTCGTGCTGCTGGTGATGATCTCCGGCGCGATCGGCGACGACCAGGTGTCGGCGGGCGCGGTCAGCGACGTGGCGAGATACGGACCTGCATGGGCAGGCCTGTTGTTGTCCCTGCTGATCCTCGGTGGCGCCCGCTCGGGCTCGCGGGGCGGGCCGCTCGCACTCGAAGCCGCGGATGTGCAACACCTGTTGCTCTCCCCGGCGAATCGCTCCTCGACCTTGCGGCGCCCGGTGATGGGCCTGCTCGGGTACGGCGTGTTCACCGGCGTCGTCGTGATGGCAGTCATCGGATCGTTGATCTCCCAACGCGTCCCCGGTGGCACCGCAGAGTTCGTGTGGTCCGGTGCACTGTTCGGCCTCGTGGTCTCAGCGGCACTCTTCGGCACCGCCCTCGTGGCCTGCTCGCGGATCCTGCCCCGCTGGGTGCCCCTGGTCCTCGGGTGGGTGCTCGTCGCCTGGTCGGTCGGGGACCTGTTGGACCGCACACCCACGGCTCCCACGACGATCGGGGGCGATCTGTTGTTCTGGCCGATGCGCCGCGGCGCACCAGGTCTCGTGTGGGTGGTCGTGGTGATCGCGTTGGCTGTGATCGGTGCCCGAATGGTGGGTGGGCTTTCGATCGAGGACGCCACCCGTCGGACCAGGCTGGTGGGCCAGCTGCGCTTCGCGGTCACCCAGCAGGACCTGCGCTCGGTGGTGCTGTTGCGTCGCCAGCTGGCTTCGGAGGTGCCACGACGGCGGCGCTGGTTCCCGGTGCCGGACTTCCTGGGCCGCCATCTGGCGGTGACCACCCGTGACCTCCAGAGCATCGCGCACTGGCCGCTGGTGAGGATCCTGAGGGTGGCGGTGCTGGTCGGTGGTGCAGCCGTCGCAGCGAGAGGGGTCTTTGCCGGCACGACTCCGCTGATCGTCGTAGCCGGGATCGCGATGTTCGTCGCGGGCACCGACGCGGCTGAAGGCCTCTCCCAAGAGGTCGACCACCCGACCCTGCTCGAGTCCTATCCGATCGAACCCGGACTGGTGCTCCTGAGGCATCTCGTGGCGCCGAGCGTCCTGCTCGTGGTCGGTGCTCTGGTGAGCCTCGGCGTGCTCTACGCGATCTACCCGACGACCGGGACCCTCGGCGTAGGAGCGGTCCTCGTGGTGACCGCTCCGCTGGCCGCCGTCGCGGGCACAGCGGTGAGCATCGTGTCGCAGATCCAGGTCGAATCGGCCTCCGACGCGCTCATGACACCGGAGGTGGCAGGTCCCCGGCTGGTCATGCGTACGGTGTGGCCTCCGCTGGTCGCCGTCGTCGGGTTCCTGCCCGTGCTGTTGGCGGCGAACGTCGCCGACGCCGATCCCGCCGGGGTCGCTGCGCTGCTGGCGGTTCCGGTGCTGGGCCTCGTGGCGGCGGTGTTCGGGTGGGTCCGCTTCCGGGACCGCATCCACGAGTCGATGGCAGAGGCGATGCCGGGATGACACATGCGCAGTGCCGGGTCGATCAGCCCCTGGAGGTACTCCGATGACAGGCCGGACGGTGACAGGCCAGATGGTGACAGGTCACGAGGTCGTGGGTGTACAGCGATGAGCACAAGACGTAGGAGCAAGGCGGCCAAGCGCGACAAGCCCGTCATTCCGGCGGTGCGAGCCGATGGGTTGGAGAAGTCCTACGGCGAGGTCACCGCGCTCGCGGAGATCGACCTCGAGGTACCCCAGGGTGAGGCGGTCGTGCTCGTGGGTCACAACGGTTCGGGCAAGTCGACCCTGCTGGGGCTGCTCGCGGGCACGATGGAGCCGTCGGAGGGGTCGGTGGAGATCTTCGGTGCCGCTCCCGGTATCCCCAGGGCGCGCGTGCAGCGCGCATGGCTGCCCGACAACCCCGTGCTCTACGACGACCTCACCGTGCGCGAACACCTCGAGTACGTGTCACGCCTGCACGGTGGTGACGCTGACGACGATGCGATGGACGAGTTGCTCGAACGGCTCGACCTGGCCGGACGTAGCGACGACCTGCCCTCGCAGTTCAGCCGTGGGTTGCGTCAGAAGACGGCAATAGCCGTGGCGATGTGCCGGCCCTTTTCACTCCTGCTGGTCGACGAGCCCTTCGTCGGCCTTGATGCACGGGGCCGCACGACGATGCTCGCCCTGCTCGCCGAAGCATCCGAGCGTGGCGCAACGCTGATGGTGGCGACGCACGACCCCGATGTGATCGACACCTTCGACCGGGGTCTCATGTTGGAAAACGGCGAGCTGCTCTGGGACGGTCCCGCATCGAAGTTGCCGGCACAGATGGCCGAGGGCGGTTCCACCGACTGACCTGTATCAGCCTGATCTGTATCAAGCTGACCTGTATCAGCCTGAGCGACTTCAGGCTGATGTCGCATCCGAACGCCGGTCTTGATCCGAACGTCGGTCTTGATCCGAACACCGGTCTTGATCCGAGCGCCCGTCGGGATCCGAGCCGCGGTACTCCCCACCCGAAGCGCGGCCGACGCCTGAAGCGCGGCTGACGCCCGGAGCTCAGTTGCTGTTGCCTGCGAGCGGACGCGGCGACACCGCCACCAGCGAACCGTCGGGCATGAGGCGATCCGTGCGCGGCCACTGGCTGCGCAGTCCACCGGCGAACTCGGTGCTCGACTGCTCACCGGACTGCTCGAGTGCGACGATCACCGCTTCGCTCAGCGCGGCGAAGAACTCGTCGCCTCCGGGTGGGGAGACGTCGTAGCCGCGTTCATCGGCCTGCTTGGTCATGTGGTTGCTCAGCCGACAGAAGAGGTGGCCGAGGTACTCGAGCTCATCGCTTGGGATCTCGGCGTGCACGGTGAGCGAATCGCCGACACGAGCGAGCACATCCCACTGGTCCAGGTGTGCCTGAAGCATGTCGAGGGCGTCTGAGTCGACCGCCAGATGCGGATCGTCGCGGACCTCCAGGAGAACCGATGTGGCATACGCGATCCACGTACGGGCACTCGCTGAGCTCACGTCGCATAGCCGGAACTGCACCATCGGCAAACACTACGTCCGCGTCCGGGCACCGCCCACATCGCCCCGCCGGCTATGGGTAACAAGCTGTCGGGCAACCCGACATCGCAGGTCCCGTTGCCAGCGGGCCATGGAAGCAGTACTCCAGGGGACTAGTGCTCCAAGAGACCAGTGCTTCAGGAGACCAGTGCCCTCAGCCTGGATCCACCGGGGTGGTGAGGTGATGGTTGGCGTGTGTCCGCGGAGGTGTCTTTGCTGTTGCGACGATGGCGGATCTTGAGCTGACCGTTCCTGAAGAGCTCTTGCGTGCAGGCGTTGAAGTCTCTGTCCCACCCCTGTGCGACACTCGAATGTATGTTCGATAGGGGAAGTGAGGCGGATGATTCCGAGCAGGTGGATGCCGGTTCGGATCGCCTGGTCGGTGGTACCGGTCATGGAACCGACGATGGTCAACCCGAGGGTGATCCAGACGCTCTGGCCGGTGCGGTCGGTGCCGTTTCCGGGGCGTTGGATGCTGTTGGTGAAATCGATCTGTTCACCGTTGAGGGCCGGGAGTTGATGGATGTCGTCAAAGCGCTCGAGGGGGTACGCCGCCGGGTCGACGCACTCTCCGCGGTTGCGTTGAACCGGTTGGATGTCACCGGGGTGACCGAGTCGGTGCGTGGG
>JBKEAI010000240.1:0-11582 GCA_047972145.1 Microthrixaceae bacterium | reverse complement strand
CGGATCGACTCGGGTCGCCAACCCGTGATCGGGGTCAACACGTTCCGGCTGGATGGAGACGAGGAGATCGACGTGCTCAAGGTCGACAACACCTCGGTGCGCGCGGGTCAGATCGCGAAGCTCGAGCGGCTGCGTGCGGAGCGTGATTCCGATGTGGTGGCGGGGGCCTTGGAGGCACTCACCAACTGCGCGGATGGTCGTGGGGGGAACCTGCTGGCGCTGGCGATTGATGCGGCGCGCGAAAAGGCCACCGTCGGTGAGATCTCCGATGCACTCGAGAAGGTCTACGGTCGGCACCGTGCGGAGATCCGGTCGATCGCCGGTGTGTACCGCCAGGAGCTGGGGGAGGAATCCAACGTGGTCGACGACATACGCCGCAAGGTCGACGAGTTCGCCGCCGACGAGGGGCGCCGACCCCGGATCCTGCTCGCGAAGATGGGCCAGGATGGCCACGACCGCGGGCAGAAGGTCGTGGCGACGGGCATGGCCGACATGGGTTGGGACGTCGACATAGGTCCCCTGTTCCAGACCCCCCAGGAGGCTGCGCGCCAGGCGGTTGAAGCCGACGTGCACGTGGTTGCGGCATCGTCACTGGCGGCAGGTCACCTGACGTTGGTGCCCGAGCTGCGCGCGGCGCTCGACGAGCTCGGTCGCCCCGACATCATGATCGTCGTCGGTGGGGTGATCCCGCCCCAGGACTACGACGCGCTGCACGAAGCGGGGGCGGTGGCGATCTTCCCACCGGGTTCGGTGGTCTCGCAGTCAGCGAGCGAACTGCTCGACCGACTCAACGAGGAGCGGACCCGGAGCTGACCGGAGTCGCTTCGCCGTCGCCGATAGCGGATCCCGCAGCATCTACTGGGTCCGATGCGGGCTTGCGCGCCCCGGGGGAGAGCGCGGGATCACGCTTGACAGGTGCGCGCCGGTGCGCCGGCCGTTCGTTCTCCTTGTTGTACCAGCGGAACCAGATGATGCCCATGGCGGTCCACACCACCGGGATCGATCCGAGCTTCATGATGACCCCGGCCAACTGCTGGTCATGCAGTGGGCTGAGGCCGACCCGCGGGGCCAGTTCGTAGGTCGAGTACAACGGCGACGAAGAGAACGTGATGAACCCGCCGGGGATCATCGGCACCAGAGCAGCCGCGAGGAACAGGTAGACGATCCGCCCCATCGGCGAGGTCATCCCCACCTCGCGGATCGGGTTGATGATCGGTGCCCACAACACGAAACCGCTGAACAACCAGATCATGTCCATGGCGAACGAGCCGACCTGTGTGGCACGCAGGGTGTCGACGCCGATCGGGGAGTGTGTGGCGACCAGCAGAGCGTTGGCGAGCAACACCGCGACGACCGGCTTCGACAGCGCAGCCCACACCTTGGTGAGGTGGAGCGCTTCGAGCACCGAGCGCGCCATCCATTCGGGGGTGCCGAGCATCAACAGCGGTGCAGCCCCGAACGCATACAGCATGTACTGCAACATGTGCACCGATGCGAGGTAGCCCCCACCGAGGGTGCCCACCGGCCAGTCCGAAGCGATCCACAGCAACAGGGCCCCACCCGCGAAGCGCCACATGTACCGACGATCGGAATCGAGCGCCTCGTGGTCGCGACGGTGGAGCTGCCACATGCGGGCATAGAGAGCCGCGAACGCCCCGATGAGCAGCCACACGCCCAGGTAGGGCCGCGGGGTCCAGTCCCAGTCCTGTTGGACCGCGGAGCACCACCAGCGCATCAGCGCACCCGATCCCGGTCGAACGGCCAACACGATGCGCGGTGGACAACTCCACGACAAGCGGTGGCCGCGACGGTCGCGACCTGGAGGTTCATCGGTCCTCGATTCGGCGAGCGAGATCCTCGAGGGGCACCACAGGCACCTCGACGGTGATCGCCGCCGCGTGCTCGAAGCTCAGCCTCAGCTCGATGTTGGACCCTGCTTCGAGGGGTTCGGTCAGGTCCTCCAGCATCATGTGCGCCCCACCGGGGCGGAGCTGCACCGGCGTGTCCGCTGGTAGGTCGATCCGGTCCACCGCCGACATCATCGACACACCGTTGCGGTCGGCTGTCTCGTGCAGGGTCACACGGGCGCCGCAACCGCAGGTCACCGCATTCAGGGTGTCGTCGCGGTTGCTCTGGAGCGTCATGTACACCGCAGCGACACCATCGGGTACCGCTCCCACAGCCGGGTCGGTGGCTGCCACTCCAGACTCCGATCCCGGCCCACCGCACGCCGCCAAAAGCGCGATGAACAGCACCGTTACGGTGCCGATTCCGGCGTTCGCCAGCCGGGGCGCGTTCACTGAGATGGGTGTTCACCGTCGAGCAGCCTCGGTAGGTCGAGCTTCCAGTCCTCTGCGCGCGTGCCGAATGGGTACACGATCCGTGCCTGACCGTCGCTCTGGTAGGCGATGATCTGTGTGGCGTGTCCGACCGCGTATTCGCCGTCGTCGTCGGGTTCCTCCAGCTGTGCCCTGGGGACGTTCGCGAGGTCCTGGGCGTCGACGGTCTGCTCCTCGGTGCCGCGCAGGCCCACGAAGTCGGCGTTGTAGCCGTCGAGGTACTCGCGTAGCCGAACCGGGGTGTCACGCTGCGGATCCGCGGTGACGAACACCATGTCGACCCGGTTGGCCACGTCGGGCCCGAGGTCCTCGAGGGCGGCGTTCAAGGTGCCGAGGCTGATGGGGCACACGTCCGGACAGTTGGTGTATCCGAACATCAACAGCGTCACATCGCCAGGTGTGTCGCTTATGAGGTTGAAATCCTCACCGTTGGTGTCGGCAAGGGTGAGATCCGGGATCGGTTCGGCTTCGGGCAGCACACGCCCACGCCAATCGGGAGCAGAGGTATCCGCGCGGGTGGCCAGGAACGCGAGGCCGGCGAGGACCACCGCCACCATCGCCAGACCGATGGCCACGTTTCGAACGGTGTTGTTGTCGGTAACCGAGGACCCATCGGACGTCGGGTGGCCTTCGTCGCCGGAACCCCGGGCACCCGGATCGTCCGGCGTGCCTCGGGTGTTGTGCTCGGGCTCGGTCGACAACGTCACCTGGTGGATCCTCCGCAACGGCGCTTTCGTCACATCCGGTGCGAACCACAGCGTCCAATCGTGCAGTTCGCACCGACAAGCCTGACTCCCCGGTGCGTGTGGTGCAAAGCGCCCCCCACCCGATCGAAGGGCAACGGCAAGACTCTCGGGAGCACCTCGGCCTGGTTCCGGTGTGGCGCCAACCTGCTAGGACTGCCCGGACTGGGTGCGCACGAGCTCGATCAGGTCTCCCTGGGCGAAGTTCATGTCTGAGAGGTGCGCTCCCCACTGCGGGGTGATCCGGCCTCCGAAGTCCTGGGGCACCGATGGGGCCGTGTCGGGCGCCACCGCGATCTCCAGCCAGTCGAAGGAGTCGTCCGCGGTGCAGGTGCCGGTGAGCACGCCGTCGTAGTGGATGAACGGCGTGTCGACCTGCGGTGCGCCTTCGGTGTGGCCGGCCTGGAAGTAGGACTGAAGTGGCGACGGTCCCGGTGTCGAGGGGTCGACCGGGTTGGTGCAGATCGCGCGGCCGTCACTGGCGCCACGGAGGTGGCCGAACAGGCTGTCCGCAGGAGGTGGCTCCCCGGCGTAGAACGACGCGTAGGAGATCACGCAGCCGGTGTCTGTCGGGGACTCACATGCCGGAACGTTCTCGTAGGCGTCTTCACCCGAGTCGGCGATGGCCCCACCGAGGAGCATCGCCGAGAGCATCTGTGAGCGCAGCGTCTCGTCGCGGTCGATCTCCTCCGCGATGAGACGGCCGAGGTGCCCGGCCCCCTGGCTGTGTCCGATCAACACGAACGGCCGACCGTCGTTGTACTCGGCCAGGTAGTGCATGAAGGCCTCGGCGACGTCGCCGTACGCGATGTCGCGCGGAGAGCCGCCTTCGGGCGCGCTGGTGGTCGATGTCGAGGACTGTGCGGACAGGTTGTTGAAGAGCGCGCCGAGGGGGATCTGGCGGTACATCGGGGCGTACACGTTGCAGACCTCACCGAAGCGGGCCGCCTGGTTGGCGGCGATGCCGACCTCGGCGGGATCGGCCGACCGGTCCGAGTTGGCGCCCGGGTCGGTGGAGATCGTCGGGTAGACGTAGAAGCAGTCCACCGGGGCGTCGACCGCCCGCGTGAACGGATCGGGCTCGGTGGTGCCGTCTGGGAACACCGTCGTAGCGTCGAGGTCGAGGTCACATGCGTCGCCCTCGACGTCGGGGAGGCACAGCCAGTTCGTGTCATCGCTGTAGACGGTGCTGGTCGCCCCCTTGGCAGCAGGCTCGCTCGGGGCGGTCGTCTCGGTCGCCGCTTCGGTCGAGTCGTCCGGCGCGGAGCTCTGCGCACCGTCGCCGTCGCCGCTGGAGCAAGCGGCAGCGAGCAGGGTGATCGCGGCCAGCAGTGCCATCGCAGGGGTGGACCGCACGCGTGGTGAGAGCCGGTGTCGTTCCAGTGCGCTGTTGCGAGGCATGGTCGCAGTATGGCCGCGATCCGCTGCCGGCACAGCCCGGGTGACGGGGATCACCCCGGCGGCGGACAGATGGTGGTGGTACGCCCCGGTTAGGTGCTGTCGGTACCGTGGGCACATGGGCACACTCGATGCGGAGGTCTATGTCGAGGGTGTGCTCGGCGGCGACCGCACCGTGTTGGCCCGGGCGATAACTCTGGTCGAATCGTCGACCGCCCACGACCGACGCCTGGCGGCCGAGGTGCTGGACCGCCTGCTGCCGGCCGCCGGTGGAGCCCACAGGGTCGGTATCACCGGGGTGCCCGGAGTGGGAAAGTCCACCTTCATCGACCAGCTCGGGGTGAACCTGACCGGGGAGGGACACCGCGTGGCGGTGTTGGCGGTAGACCCCAGCAGCTCACGCACAGGCGGGTCGATCCTCGGCGACAAGACCCGGATGGGGCGCCTGGCGGTCGACGAGCGGGCGTTCGTGAGGCCATCGCCGGCCGGAGGGACCCTCGGAGGTGTGGCCGGAGCGACCAGGGAGACGATCGTCCTCTGCGAGGCCGCTGGATTCGACGTGGTGCTCGTGGAGACTGTCGGTGTGGGTCAATCCGAGACGATGGTCGCCGAGATGGTCGACATCTTCTGCGTGCTCATGTTGCCCGGCGCGGGCGACGACCTCCAGGGGATCAAGAAGGGGGTCTTGGAGCTCGCCGAGCTGATCGCGGTCAACAAGGCCGACGGTGACAACGTCGGGCGAGCCGAGCGAGCGGCAGCGGACTACAAGCTCGCGCTGCACATGACGACCCCTGCGTCGCCGAACTGGAACCCGCCGGTGCTCACGTGCTCCGCGTTGCACAACACGGGTATGGAGGACTTCTGGGCGCAGGTGTGCGCTCACCGCGAAGTGCTCGGAATCTCCGGAGAGCTCGAGTCCCGTCGGGCCGACCAACAGGTGCAGTGGATGTGGCACCTGCTCGACGAGCGCCTGCGTCACGACCTGCGCTCGGCGGTGGGTGGTGACGATGCTCTCGCAGAGCTGATCGGGGAGGTCAGGAGCAGCTCCCGCACCCCCGCATCGGCGGCAGCGCTGCTCTGGGAGCGTTACCGCGCCGGAAGGTCCTGAACGCCACGCGCCGGGGGCTCTGAGCACTGCGTTGGGTAGGTTTGCCCACCCTCTGAGGTTTGCCCGGATGGTCACGGCCGTGATGCCGTGTAGCGATGGCGGGCGCGGGGCGGCTGTGGGGGCGCGGCAAGGTGCTGTTGGTACTCGGTGCCCTCGCGTTCGGCGCCGGGCTGTACCTCACCGTCGGCCCGGTGGCTCAGGGGACCGCCGGGGAGTCCCTGACGGCCCAGCTCCCCGCGGCCACGGTGCTCGCCGCGACCACCGAACGCATCGGAGCCGACGATGTGCGCGACGCCCTGGAGGGATCCGTCCTGCTCACCCAGGTGGAGGCCTGTGGTGTCGTTCGTCAGGGCACCACAACGCTGCTGGCCACCTCCGAAGGGGTCGTCGGGTTCACCAACGCGCACGTCGTGCGCGGCGCCGGGTCGGTTCGGCTCATGGGTGCCGGCCTGGGTGTGGGCGAAGGAACGGTGCAGCGGTTCCTCCAAGGACGCGACGCCGCTGAGATCGACCTCACCGCAATGGCGAACAGACCCGACGACGCACTGGAGGTCGCCGAGGTACCTCCGATCGGCACCGAGGTCTACACCGCCGGTTTCCCCGGTGGGGCCTGGAGGATCGGCAAGGGAACCCTGGTAGCGCTCGAGCAGCGGCAGGGCTGGGGAGGCCAAGGCACCGTTCTCGTGGTGGACATCCCGGCCGAGGAAGGGATCTCGGGCGGGGTTGTGGTGGACGGATCAGGACGTGCCGTGGGCCTGATAGCGGCACGTGATCCGTCGACGGGTTACACGATCGCGCATCGCGTGGACGACCTGTTCACACGAGCCGTGACCTCGCCTCCACTCTGTTGATCACCCTTGGTCGATCCCCCTGGGTTGATCCCCCGGGCCCCGCCGCGGATGCTCTCGGGGGGTGACCATGGCGGGTCTGCCGACCTCGATCGAGCAGTCGGCCCGCAGCCGTGTCAACAGGTCGGCTGACCGCCGGGGGCAGTGGCGGAGTCGACCAGCTTCCCCTCGACGTACAGGTCGAACCGGTACTCGACCGCCACGCAGTGACGCGGCGTGTCGAGCTCGGTCGCCTGGTCACCACTCGGTGGTGGCCCGAAGTAGAGCAGCTCACTCGGTTGCACCCAGTTCGCGTCCGGTGCCGGTCGCTCGTAACCGACGATCGCGACGTCAGCGCCGTCGGATACCCCGTCGGTGTCGACCAGGACTGTGGTCTTGTCGTCGGCGAACCGAGCTTCGAGTATCTCGACGGTCCCCTGGGACTCCTCGTCGGGGTCGATCGGGCGACCCGTGTACTCCGCCGTGATGACACCGACGACCAGTTCGGACATCTCCTGGATCTTTGCCGTTTGCGAAGGCTCGTCGACGGCGACGATCTCGAGCACCGTCATGTACTGGCCCACGAGTGCCTGTTGCCTGTCGAGGTCGAGGTTGTGGAAGCGCTCCTGTGCCTCCGCCAACCACTTCTCGGAGTCGTCGATGTTGCCGAGTGCCACTTCGACCGCCGCCCGCCAGAGGTACAGCTCTGCTCCCTCCGGGTTGAGTTCGATCGCGTTCCCGAGAGCGGTGCTCGCTGCATCCCACCGGCCGGCGAGGGTGAGCGTGAGCGCATCGATCGACATCACCGTCGAGTTCTCGAGTCCCCCGTTGTCGGTTGCGGTCTCCAGGTCGGCTACCGCCGGGTCGATCGCGCTCGACGACGTGTCGGTCACCGCCATCGTCTCGGTCAGGTCCGGATTCGCGAGCACCAGGGTGGCGAGGGCTTGTCCGCTGAGAGCGGGCAGGTACTCGGGTTCGATCTCCAACGCTGTGGTGAAGTCCCCGACAGCGTCACCCGGACGGCCCTCCTCCATGGCGACCTGGCCGGCCGCTGTCGCCGCCACGGCGTCCGCTTCGACGTGTGGGACCGGGTGGGAGTGGATCACCCCTGCCCAACCGATGCAGTAGATCGCCAACAGCACGCCGGGGATGGCAACGGGCGGACGGAGCCTGCGCCCGATCACGAGGGTGAACCCGACCAGGAACACCGCGATCGCCAGTGTGGTGAGCACCGTCTCGTATTGGGAGGCTTTGGCGTTCCAGGCTATGCGGGCCTCGACGGTGGTGGCCTGCTCCAAAGCGAGCGCCGCGGCCGTCTCGGAGAGCTCGCGGATGATGTCGTCGCCACCTTCGATGGAGGTCTCGACGTAGCGTTCGGACTCCTCCGCGGTGGTGGCCGCGCGCTCCGGGTCGACCGTGAACCCGAGGGTCGCTCCGAGACCCACCGGATCCGCCATCACCGGTGTGGACAAGAGGGTCTCCAACTCTGCATCGATCTGGCGACTGGTGGCGGATGCCCCATCCGCGAGTACCTTCGCTCGCTGGGCCTGTACCGCCTGTCGCGTTGCCTCACGTGTCGCAGTCGACTCCTTCGTGGACGCATCGGTAGCGAGTATCGCCATCCAGGCACCGAGGATCGCAAGCAGCGCGAGGACGATTCCGATCCGTCGCCGGTAGCGCTCCTCGGCCTGGTTCTCGCCTTGGTCCTGTTCCGAGCCGTGGTCGGGCGCCTCGGAATCCACCGCTGGTGTGGGACCGGGTTCGACGTCGTCGCTCGGGGTCATCCCCAGGCTCCCGGGACACCGAGGACGAGGGTCGCCACGTAGACCACGCTGCCGATAGCGAACCCCGACAGCCGCATCTTGCGGCGGGGGGCCAACTCCGCAACCGTGAACGCCCCGACTGCGATCAGCATCGCCAGGGTCAGCCAGCGCAGCGTCCTCACGTGCGAACGGGTCTGTTCGGCCTCGTCAGCCCATCGCTGCGGGTCGAGTGCACCCGAGGAGGTGATGCCGGTGGAGATGTCGGTGAGGTTGGTCTTGTATCTCTGCTGGATGTCGAACGGCTCGACAAGTTCGAGCTCTGCGGCTTGGTTCGACCACAACGGGGATCCGAACACCCCGGCGCCATCCGCGGCGCTGACGGCGGACTGACCGGCGAGGTCGGCCTGGGTCGTCAGGTCGACGACGGCCTGGTCGGCACCCTGCTCGGAGGCTTGGCCGGCCAACTCGACGAGAGCGTTGGCGGTAGCGAGCCCGGCCCGGTACTTGACGAATCCCGATGCCTGGATTCCTGTCGCGAGGCCGGCTTCGGTGGACTGGCTCTCCTGGGTGATCGTCTGGCCAACGGATTGACGGTCCTCGTAGGCCGCGGTCGATCCGAGTTGTCCCGCACGCCAGGTGAGGAGTCCGGCGGTGATCGTGACCAGTCCGATCAGTCCGGGTACCAGCCATGCTGGAAGTGCGCGCTGCTCGTCGGTGTCGCTGTGGGCCGCTAGCTTGCGCTGCTCGTCGGTAGCGCTGAGAGTTGTCTCGGCGGCGTCCTCAGGGCGACCTGGCGGTCCGGTTTCCTCCGGGTTCTCCTCGGGCATCGCCAAACGATAGCCACGCGGGAATCCGGTCAGCGCGAGCCAGCAGCGGCCCTGCGACCGCGAGGATGAGCACGTAGGCGGCCGCCACGGCGGGCAGATCGGCCTCGATGCCCGCGGTGGTTCCGAGTCCGGCGATGACGATGGAGAACTCGCCGCGCGCGACCAGTGTCGTGCCGGCGCGCCACCTGCCGTGCCGGCCGATCCCCCCGCGCTTCGCGGTGAACCAGCCGGTTGCGAACTTGGTGAGGATTCCGACCACTGCAAGTGCCGCCGCCGCCGGGAGCACGGGTGGTAGCTCTCCCGCGTCGATGCCGAGCGCGAACGCGAAGAAGAAGATCGCGGCGAAGAGGTCCCGCAACGGTCCGATCACCGCCGCGGCACGGTGCTGTGCCGGACCGGAGATCGCGACTCCCACCAGGAACGCCCCGACCGCTGCGGACACGTCCACCTGTTGGACGAGGCCTCCCACCAACAGGACCGAGCCGAACACCGACAACAGCACCACCTCGTCCGCGACGGTGCCCGAGCGGTTGTGGAGGAGTTCGCTCACCGGGGCCGCCCAGCGGCTCAGCACCGCCAGGATCGTGAACACGACCGCGAGCGCGATTCCCACGTCACGCATCCCCTGTGCCACCGACGAGCCGATGAGCAGAACCGACACCACCGGCAGGTAGACCGCCATCACCAGGTCCTCGAACACCAACAGGGTGAGGATGTGCGGGGTCTCGCGGTTGCCGATCCGGTCGAGGTCCCCGACCAACTTGGCGATCACCCCCGACGAGGAGATGTAGGTGACCCCCCCGAGCAGCACCGCGGCGACCGGTGACCACCCGAGCAGCATTCCCGCCGCGAGGCCGGGCAGGAAGTTGGCGACGATGTCGAAGATCCCCCCCAGAGCCCCTCGCCCCAAGGCGCTCGTGAGCTCGGTCGGGGTGTATTCCAGCCCGAGCGTGAACAACAACAGGAGTACGCCGATCTCAGCGGCCAGCGAGGCGAACTCTCCCGACACGTTCAAAGCGAGGGGTCCACCGGCGCTCGCGAACAGCCCTCCGAGCAGGTACAGGGGGATCGGGCTGATCCGGAGCTTGCCCGCCAGCCAGGCGAGTGCCGCCAGGATAAGCAGGTCGACGCCCAACTCCAGGAACGCCCTGGTGGTCTCCGCCCCGACAGCGGCGAAGGTCATTGTGCTGGGTGCGACAGGAGGGCCTCCATGCGTTTCACCCCTTCGGTGGTCCCCACGGCGACCACGACCGCCCCGCCGGGGAGTACGACCTCGGGTCCCGGACCAGGGATGGAGTCGTCACCGTCGATGATCGCCGCGACGGTCGCTCCAGTGCGGGTTCGCAGGTGGGCGTCTCCGATCGACATGCCAGCCACCTCGCTGTCGGGATCGACGTTGACCCAGTCGATCGCGAGGCCCTCCAGGTTGACCAGCGTGGACGCCGCGTCGTTCTTCACGGTGTCGGCTCCGAGCAGGTCGGCGAGCACGTCGCTGTCGGATTCATCCAGGGGGACCACCGAACGGCACACGTCGGGGTCGTCGCGGTCGTAAAGCAGGAGGTCGCGGGTGCCGGTGCGGGTGGCGATCACCCCGAGGCGCATGCCCCCCCGTGTGGTGAACTCGCGCCGGATCCCGATCCCAGGGAGCTCGGTCTCGTCGATCTCGGCCATTGCAGTCCTCCGGTACAACGCTCTGGCTGACCTGTCGAGCCAACCTGACCTCCGCGACAACGCTAGATGGTGGAGGTGGTTGCCGCGGTTGTGTCGGTCGGGTTGTGTCGGTCGGGGTGTGTCGGTCGGCGGTGTGTCATCCGGCGGTGTTCTTGATACCACCGATGATGTTGTTGAACGTCGGGCTCGGGCGCATCACCGTGCCGACCAGCGAGGGGTCGGCGAAGTAGTAGCCACCGAGGTCGACCGGGTTGCCCTGGACACCGTTGAGCTCCTCGACGATCGCCGTCTCGGCCGCTTCGAGCGCCTCCGCGACCGGAGAGAAGCGGGCGGCGATGTCGGAGTCGGTGCCCTGGTCTGCGAGAGCGCGCGCCCAGTACATCGCGAGGTAGAAGTGGCTGCCGCGGTTGTCGAGCTCGTTCACCTTGCGCGACGGCGAGCGTCCCTCTTCGAGCAGGCGGCCCGTCGCCGCGTCGAGGGCCTCGCCGAGCACCTCTGCGCCCGGGTTGTCGAACGCCCCGGCGAGGTGTTCGAGGGATGCTGCGAGGGCGAGGAACTCACCGAGGGAGTCCCAACGCAGGTGGTTCTCCGCGACGAGCTGTTGCACGTGCTTGGGTGCGGAGCCGCCGGCTCCTGTCTCGAACAGCCCTCCGCCTGCCATCAGCGGTACCACCGAGAGCATCTTCGCGGAGGTGCCGAGCTCGAGGATCGGGAACAGGTCGGTCAGGTAGTCGCGCAGCACGTTGCCGGTCACCGAGATCGTGTCCTCGCCACGGCGGATCCGCTCGAGGGAGAACTTCGTAGCCGCCTCGGGTGCCATGACGTGGATCTCCAGGCCGTCGGTGTCGATCGAGGCGAGCTCCGCATTCACCTTGTCGAGGATCTGCGCGTCGTGGGCACGGTGCT
>JBKEAI010000091.1:0-18242 GCA_047972145.1 Microthrixaceae bacterium | reverse complement strand
GCGATCAACCGGTTGGATGTCACAGGGGCCACCGAAACGGTGCGCGGGTTGCGTACCAAGGGGTGGAAAGCGAACCGCTGTCATCTACCGCATCGGGTTGTGGCCCGTGATCTACGTGTCGGAGCGTTGCTGGTGCGTTTCGAACAACTCGCAGTGGCGTTGGGTGAAGCGAAGATCTCGATCGATCATGTCGATGCTGTGGCAGCGGTCACCAACATGCGGGTCGAAACAGCACTGTTGGAGGTGCAGGACCAGATCATCGCTTATGCCTGCCGGCACCGGTTCTCTCATTTCAAAGCCTGGCTCACTGCACTGGTGGAGTTGTTGGACGAAGACGGCCCAGAGCCTGATCATCGTGATCACAACACGGCGTCGATGGCAACAGACGGTCAGAGCCTGCATCTGGTGATGGACCTGGTCGGGGCTGACGCGGTGGTGGCACGGCGGATCATCGACACCGAATGTGACCGTCAATACCGGGCAGCGAAAACCGAATGCGAGACCGCTGGTATCGAAATGCCGACTGTCCAACAGTTGCGAGCACGCGCTGTGATCGAACTGCTACGCCGCGGAGCCGACCCGGACCCGACATCTCCCACAGCGGTCACCGAAGCGATAGTCACCCTGCCAGTGGATCGTGATGGCAAACCCGCCCGGGTACACACCGCCGACGGGGAGCCTGTCGACACTGCTACTGCCGCGATGCTGCTCTGCGACGCACTCTTGCAACCCGTCGGTGTGGACCCGACAGGAGTGCCGTTGAACTGGGGGCGTCGCCGTCGTTTGTTCACACCCACGCAGCGCACAGCGTTGGGGGTGCGTGATGGTGGATGTGTGTTCCCCGGTTGTGACCAGCCAGTGTCACGCTGTGACGCACACCACCAACAACCCTGGGACACAGGCGGTGCGACTGACCTGGTCAACGGGGCACTGTTGTGTCGCCGCCATCACCGCTTGGAGCACTCCAACCTCGGTTGGAAACTCCACACGGTCACCATCACGGAACTACCAGCCGAACTCGCCGAACAACACCGGCAACGAGCCGCCGCTGCTGGACTCGACCCCGGCGACTCGGCCATCGATCCCGGCGGTTCAACCAGCTCGGGCCTCTCGGGTAACGCCGGCGGTACGGAGCGAGGTGGAAAGGTCCGGGATGGAAACGAAAGCGGCCCGGGTGACTCAGGTGGTTCTGGGTGCAGCAACGTCAACACCGTGCGGATCTGGACTGGACCCGACGGCCAAACCCTCCTCGCACAGATCGCCGCAGACCACCACCCACCACCAGTGACCGAGTGCGACTCGTCACCTGGCATGAGCGACCCACCGCCACCACCTGACGGATGAGGCTGCCGACCGCTTTCGAGCTGGTCGGCCAGCCCGAGAAGCCTGGTCGGCCAGGCCGATAACCAAGACGCGCCAATGGAGTACCCGCGCGCGTGTTGCGCGAAGTCACATGCAACACAGGATCAACCGCTACGGACGTTCGATACCACTCCGACCGCGCGGGTCTGCTGAAGCCACACATCTGGGGCGCTCAGTGCCCCGCCACCAACCAACGATCACAGACCCCACAAGACCAACCCACCAGATCGATGGATCCAGGCTGAGGAGACCAGTGCTTGAGGAGACCAGTGCTTCACGACCGGTACCGTGAGATCAGTTCTCCGGCACCGCCCGCGCGAAGTCCAACAGCGTCACCAACGTCTCGGTGACCATCTGCCGGGTCGTGAACCGGTCGGTGTCGCCTGCGGACCAGCCCTCCGCTGCACCCATCAGTGCCCCCAGCACAGTCGGGGCCACGGCCCGAGCAGAACTCGCCGGCACATCGAGGTGCTCCTCGAGAAGAGCCGCCACGAACGTCGGACCCAGGCGGTCCTCCCGGTCGTTCGGGTTGGTCACGATCGCACCCGGCCCCGCGACGACCGCCAGGAGTTCAGCTGAGTGCTCCACGGCGTCGAGGTAGGCATCGACCATGGCGTCGAGGCGCTCCGGTGGTCCGGTTCGCGAGGTCGCCTCCCACATGGCGAAAGCGACCCGGGCGGTCTCGCGGTCGCGCAGTGCCACCAACACGTCGTTGGAGTTCTCGAAGTGTGCGTAGGGCAGCGCCTTGGACACGCCGGCCCACTCGGCGAGACGCTCCATCGTCACCGACGGTGCGCCCTGGTCCAACAACAGCTTCGCGGCCACGTCGAGGAGTTGCTCGCGACGCTCGGACCTCTTCATGCGCTGCTGCGGTGGCGACTGTTCCATGGTTTGTCGAGGTAGATCCTGCGCTCGCGTGGAGATCGTCGAATCGTGTTGCGGCACCCGGTCTCCCTCCGATGCGCGACGGCCACCGTCGGTCCGCAAAGCTAGCCGCTTTCGAATGGAGGGCTACCTGCTACTGGGCGGCGACGCTCCAGTGCTGCCTGAGGATCTCCGCCAGCTGGATCTCGGGTCCACCTTCGGCCTCGAGCGCTGCGAGCACCTGGTTCACCAGGGCGAAGTGGAACTCATCTGCTTCCGCCGGCCGCAGAGCCGCTAGTCCACTCTCATGTGCCTCCTCGACCGCGAGTCCGGCTTCGTAGAGCGCGTTGATCAGGTACTCGACCTCGTCCGCAGGCAACTCGGCCACCCAGTGGAAGCCCTCGTCGGCTGGCTCCATCACCCGCCAACCGTCGATCAGTTCGGCGAACGCATCCAGGACCTCACCGGGGGCCTTGGAGCAGTGCATCGAGCGCAGCACTTCGAGGATCGACTCCGCGTAGGTCAGCCATGCATCGGCGCTGTGCTGTGTGACGGGACCCACCTCTATACGCATCGTCACCATAGTCCCATGTTAACGATCATCGTTAAGCCACCTCCGGGTCGATCTACCCGATCCAACACCTCAGCGCCGCCATGCCAGTGCCGCTCCCACGACCACCGCCCCGGCGACGAGAACCAATGTGGCGTTCGAGAGCATCAACAACACGAACGGAACGACCACCCAGATCGCCAGGCCTGCGGCCATGACTCCCAGCACCACACGCCAGGTGGACGAACCGGTCATCCTCGCGAACCGACCGGGAGCCTCGGCCTGCTGCGTCCCCGCCCGCCCCGAACCCGGCAGCCTTTCCCCTGATGGCCTCGCAGCCGGACCTGCGACGGCCGATGGTGACGGCCGAATCATCAGCGATGCGGCCACGACGAGCGCTCCGAGGATGATCTGCACCAGCGCCACCCGCGGCGATGTCGGGGGCAGATCGAACGACGCACCGAACATGTCCGCAGTCCCACCACCCGCCCCGACACCATCGGAGAGCTCCAACGCGGAGACCAGCACAACGAGGGCGCCCGCAGCGATCGTGAGCGTGCGGTGCACACGGATGTCCCCATCCACGGCACGTTGGCGTTCCTCATCGGCGGCCCTGCGCGCCTTTTCGAGGTCGGCCTTGCGCCGTGCCTGTTGGCGTTTGGCCTCCCAGGAGCGGCGCTCCGCTTCGCTCTCGCGCTGGTCGTAGCGGTTCTGGAGGGCGGTCGACCCCGAGGCGAGTTGGCGCGTGTCGGCCAACCACGAGTCGTACGCGCCACGCCGCGAGGGGTCCGACAGCACGCGCCAGGCGTTCTGGAGCGCTTCGAAGTCGTCCTCGCTCCCACCGGAATCAGGGTGCAGTTCCTTTGCCCTGGCACGGTACGCCGCCTTCAGCTCACGGGTGCCCGACTCGGGCGGGACCCCGAGCAGTTCATAGTGGGTCGTCCTCGTGGGCGTGGTCACGTGATCTCCTCCTGAGGGCTCTGCGCTTCGGTTCCATGGGTTGGACCCACGGAACCGACACGTCCACCCACAGGTATCGGCACCTGCACGCGCAGCTGGAGAAATCCCTCCCACAATGCGGCGGGCGGTCGAGCCCCGGCCCTCGAAGGTGCTTCGCCGGGACCTTGGGTGTCCCGCAACCAGGAGGATCAACTGCCGGACGCGGCGCGGTATCCGGCGAGCAGGTCCTCCTCACGTTCGTGCGACGGGTAGGCGAAGCTGATCAGAACCGCTCCCCCCATGACCGCGATGATCCCCGCGAGGTAGGCCCATCGCTGCCCGTCGACGAAGGACTGGCGTGCCCCGTCGATGATCTGGTCGGTGTACTGCGGGTAGTTGCGTGCCGTCGCAGCCGCGCTGGAGAACGACTTGGTGAGCTCCTGTTGGACCTGGTCGGTCACCTGGGACTGCTCCGAGGACGGCAGGCCGCCGATCGTCTTGTTCACCGCGGTCGAGTACCCAACGGTCAACAACGCTCCGAGGATCGACTGCATGATCGCGCCACCGAGGTCCCGTTGGAGGTCCGCTGTGCCCGACGCCATCCCCGCCCGCGACACCGGCACCGACCCGGTGAGCGAGTTCGACGCCGGTGTGCCGGCGAAGCCGACACCGGCACCGACGAACAGATAGGCAGCGAAGACCACCGCGTAGCCCGAGTCGGTCCTCCAGAGCACGAGCATGGTCACAAAGCCCAGGAGGCAGAACCCGTAGCCGATGAGCAGTGTGTTTCGCGAGCCGATCGACTCCACGAGCCTCGCGGAGCGCGGAGCGACCAGCACCATCGCCGCCACCGCTGGCAGGATCGATGCCCCTGCCTGCACCGGCGTGTAGTCGAGGACGTTCTGGAGGTACTGCTGGCCGATGAACATGGCGCCCATGAGCGACCCGAAGACGATGATCCCACCGACCGCGGCCACCCAGAAGGTAGGGCGCGCAGCGACGTGGAGGTCGTAGAGCGGATTCGCGACCCTGAGTTGACGCCACACGAAGGCCACTACGAAGACGAATCCGGCAGCGCCCAGCACCAGCGCAGCGGTCCCCCTGCCGGGTTCGGGGGCGAAGTTGATCGCCAGCACGACAGCGCCGACCATCAGAACCGAGGTCAGCCCTCCCAGGTTGTCCACCGGCTGGTCGGCCTCGTGGATGTGCGCCGGCAGGAGGCGGCTGGCGAGAACGAACGCCACGGCCGCCAGTGGCACCGTGATGAGGAAGACCGAACCCCACCAGTAGCTGCCGAGCAGCGCACCCGACGTGATGGGACCCAGCGCGGACAACGCTCCACCCACAGCCGACCACAGGGCGATGGAGCGGGTGCGGCCCGGCCCGGCCGCCCAGAGCGCGGTGATCAGGGCCAGGGTCGTCGGGAACGCCATCCCCGCAGCAACCCCTCCGACCAACCGGGCGAGCACCAGAACGGTCACCGTCGGAGCCCATGCAGCGGCGACGCTGGCCGGTACCGACAGGCCCATCCCGATCAGGATCATCATCTTGCGTCCGTAGCGGTCGCCGAGCGCCCCGAGCCACAGCACCGATGCGGCCAACCCGAGGGAGAATCCGACCGCGACCAGGTTGAGTCCCGACTGCGACGCGTCGAAGGCGGTGCCGATGTCGGGAAGCGCAACGTTGGCGACGGCGAGGTTCAGGTTGGAAACAGCGGCGACGAGGATCAGGGTCGCGAGGATCAGCCCGGCGTGCTCGGGCGCACCTGACCCAGACGGCTCGGTAGCACCGCTCACGAACCGCTCACCTCAGCCACAACCTGCGTGCAACGGGGCCTCCAATGTTTCCATCGCGGACAGCTCGCACGCTAGACCACGCCACGGACAGGGTCGCCGATACCACACGGGCTCAGAGCAGATCAGCTCTCGAGGATCCAGGTGGTTCCATCGGCCGGCGTGTAGCTGCACCGCCGTCCGGTGGCGAGCGAAGCCCCGAGGTGCTCACCCAACGGAGGGCACTGCCGGGTGATCTCGGCCACGCAGCGCCGCAGCGCCTTGGTCACCCTCACCCGGGAACGCTCGTCCTCGGCAGGGCGCGCGATCGGGTAGGCCGAACCGGCCAGCGCGCGCTTCAGGTACGACACCTCGTCGATCTCCGCGCGTGAGAGCGTCCCGTCCGGCCCCTCGAGATCGGCCAGCCGCTCGCGGTACTCCACCCTCGCCCTCTCATCGAGTACCGGGGCCTCGCTCGCGGTCGCGAGGTCCACGGGCCTTCCGTCGGAATCGGTGGGGCCGACCCCTTCGAGCCGGGTGGCCGCGATCGGCTCGCCGGGCGCCATGAGCAGTTCGCGCAAGGCCGTTGCCCCCACGCCCGAGACCGCCGCGGAACCCCACGGTCCGTGGAGGCGCAACTCACCGGCCTCGTAGAGGATCGTCGGCACCACGCCGGTCTCGCGCACCAGTGCCACCCTCGCTCCAGCGGCTGACTCCGCCCAACGATCCATCCCCATCGACCGCAGCTCACCATCGACCTCACCCAACTCTGCGTGCCTGCGCTCCAGGGCCGACCCTGACACACCCGCTGGTGCACCGTCGGTATCCCACACCTCTGGCGCGAGTGCCCTGTGCAGCCGGGTGAGTGAGGTCCACGGCCCGGGTTCACGCGTGGTGAGCACGGCGTCGAAGTAACCGGCGGCGGCCGCGGGGTCGCCCACGGTCGACGCGAGGAGGCCACAGATCCGCCCGACGGGTCCGTAGGAGGCATAGCCGCTGCCGTGGGTGGCATCGAGGTCGGCGTATGGTTCGAGCATCCCGAGGATTTCGCGGCTGCGTGACGTGTCACCGAGGTGCACCGCGACGAGTGCCACGAGCTGCATGGTCACCAGCCAGTTGAGATCGCGGGGCAGCGCCTGGAACGACTCATCGGCGAGTGCCTCGAACAGCTCACCGGCAGCCTCCAGCTCGCCGGACTCAGCGAGGGCGAATGCGAGTGCGACGTCCCAGTTCGCCGCGACGCGCGGCGAGGACGCACGGATGGAACGGATCGAGTCGATCACATCACCCATCTGACGCCTCAGGTAACGCTCGATCGACACGGTGACAGCGACGTTCTGGAACGAGAACGGCGAACCTGCGGTCTGGGAGGTGGAGCTGATCGCATCGGTGTTGACCTTCACCGCCTCGTCGATACGACCCTCGAGCATCGCCAGGTTCGCGCGCCACAGCTCCTCCCGGCGGGCGAACTCGGAGAGCCCACTCGAAGCGACCTCCTGCGCGAACGACGTCACCCCCGCGCGTGCAGATTGCAGGTCACCCGCATCGAAGTACGACAGCACCTGCCACTGCTGCACCCTCAACGCGAGCGTCCGATCCTGAAGTGAGGGCACCAGGTCGTCGAGGTCGCCGAGCACCTCTGGTCGACCGAGCACCTCCTCGGGCCCCCACAACGCGTGGAGGCGACCGAGCAGAGCTGTGGCGATCAGGTCCGGTTCACCGGACGTCATCGCCGCATCCCCGGCTGCGCCCACCAGGTCTCGGCGGTGCTGGATGTTGGCTCCGGCATCGGACTCCAAGCCCTTGGGAACCGCCCAGTAGAGAGCGAGCGCGCAACCCACGTGGCTCGTCACCACCGCCTTGGCGGAACCGCCCTGCACGGCGCGCTGCACCTCGTGGTTCCAGCGGTCGATCAGGTCGCGACCCGTCGAGGGAAAGGTCTCCACGATGTCCCAGGGAAGTACCGGCCCGGGAAGTACCGACCCGGGTTGCACCGACCGTACATCCCGGCCACCGACGAGCGGCGCTGGCGATGCTCGGTTGACGCTGGGGGGCACTGTTGACACCAACCCTCCTTGCGGCGGTGGGACTGTCGGTCCACGGTAGCGGTGGACCTTGCCCGGACCACCCGTAGGATCGCCTGGGTGGCTGATGACACACCACCGGTGGATCTCGATCGTGCCGTCAACGACCTGCTGCGAACCGAGGACCTGCCCAGCACCGCCGCTGCGGAGGCCGACTTCCTCGCAGGGCGCCACGAGCGCTGGACCGCCACCGACCACACGGTCGACCCAGGCGTGCGTGCCCGGGCACTCGTCGGAGCCTGCCGGCCCACCGAGGCGGTCGAGGCCCTCGACTCGTTGCGGGCCGTCGACCTCGAGCACCCCCAGACGCTGGCGGCGGCCACTTGGGCAGTGTCACGCGTCGCTGCTCCGGGACTGCACGACGAGCTCTCCGACGCCGTGGAGTCTCTGGAGGCCGGCTTCGTCCTTCACGACGGGATACCTCTCGCCACACGTTCATCCCTGCTGGCGTTGCTCGCCTCCGCGAGGGGTCAACTCGACCGCTCGGTCGCCCTTCACGATTCTGCGATCTCCATGGGTGACGAACGGGCACCGTTGTGGGGCGCGCGCTCCCGCCTCGAACGCTCCAGGGTTCTGCTGAGCCTCGCCTGCGACGCCCAGAGCCCGGCCGAGGCCACCGAGTTGCTCGATTCGGCCAGACGCACCCTGGTGACCGCCGACACGTTCTTCACCTCCTCGGGTCACACCCACATGGCGACGCTGTCCAACTCACTGCTGGAGCTGATCACCGGCACGAGATCCGTCGATCCCCCTGGGAGCACCCCGGTGGGCCCCCGGGCGAGAGTTGCGATGGCCGAGCCGACGCTCGGGTTCCTCCACCCTGTGACAGGTTCGCACCCTGTGACAGGTTCGCACCCTCTGACAGGTTCGCACCCGGTGACGGGTTCGGGTTCGGTGACGGGTTCAGGTTCGGGTTCGGGTTCCACTGTGGACTGGTTGGTGGGCTTCGGCGTGGAACCCCCCTCGACCGTTGCTGCACGCAAGGGGCTCGTGGCGTTGCACCACCTCATCTCCAACCACCACCGACAGGTGCCCGCGGTGGAGTTGGACATGGTGGTCCGCTCCCCTGAGCGATCACGTTTCCACGACGACGGGCAGAGCTCCGGCGGTTCGGGGGCTGTCGTCAAGGCGATGGAGGAGCTCGCCGTGCTCCGTTCACCTGATGGCCCCCACCCCGAGGAGCTGTCCGAGCGGATCAGGCAGATCGTGTTCGACGACAGGGTACGCTCACGGATCACCAAGTCGATCCGTCGCACGATCTCGGTGCTCGCCGAAACCAACAGGACCCTCGCCAACCACCTGTCGGCAACCGTTACGACCGGCTACACCTGCAACTACGCACGACCCCCGCTGGTGCGGTGGACGCTGTAGTGGACACAACGGTGGCGTAGTCGGATCGGGACGGTCCCGCACACACCATGTGCGGTTCGAACCGCATCCCCCACGGCTGTCTCCGGTTCGCCTGGGCCGGCTGAGGCATCGGTGTCGGCTGAGGCATCGGTACCGGTTGGGCTGGATACCGGCAGCTCGCCCTTGACGATGAGCTCACGCATCTCCACGAGGCGGGGACATGGTGTGGTGGAGAGCTCGTCTCGCAGAACCTCCTCGAGATCCGAGTAGCTCGCGAGTGCCGCAGCGGGGCGGCCCGAGCGCACCTGCGCGACTATGAGCAGCTCCCATCGGGCCTCGTCGAAGGGCGACCATCCGACCAGGCCCGACAACTCCTCGATCGCCGCGTCGAACTCGCCGGCATCCATGTGCAATCGCGCCAGGGCCTCCCACGCCTCACCCTTGAGGGAGTTGAGCCGCGATGCTTCGGCATGAGCGTCGGGATGGTCGTGGATCGCCGCGAACGGGGTGCCGTCGAAGATCGCGAGCGCATCTTCGAGCACTTGGAGGTCGCGCACCTCGGGCCGAGAGGCGTTCTGGATGAGCTCCTCGAAGACCACCACGTCGGTCATGGCCACCAACTCGTAGCCGCTTCGATCCGAGGAGATGAACTCGCTGCCGAAACGCGATCGGAGCCTCGCCACCTGGTTCTGTAGCGATGCCCTCGCTGATCGGGGAACCTGCGATGGCCACACCGCAGAGATCACCTCGTCGCTGGTGTGTGTTCGGGGCCCCGGCAGGGCGAGCACCGAGAGGATCGCGGCCTGTTGGCGGGTCACCGGCTCGCCACCGACGCGCACCGGCCCGATCACCTGGACCAGGGGGCCGGCAGGGGCGTCGCTCCCCTGCCGGGCAGTCCCACCGGCCGCGGTTTCGGACCTGCCGGCAAGCTGATCACCGGTCACACCCGAATCACCGCCTCCACCCACGCTTCCTCGCCGAATCGCACCGCTCGCCACAGGGCCTGCTCCAACCCGGTCCCGGTAGCGTTGACCATCACTGTCTGCATTTGTCGCATCACTCACAGTGCACCCCTACAGCCTGTCTGGGTCTCCTGTTGGAGATATGTGACATCGCGGCCATCTGTGGGACATTGCAAACATTTCCCCAACAAGAGCCGACACGAGTCCAACTGGACCCACCAACCACCCCGTTCTGTGGTGCGAGACGAGCCCGTGGAGCTAGTGACGCACCACAGAACGGGGCTGGGGGTCGGGGCTGGGGGTCGGGCGCTCGGGTCAGAGCCGGTGGGTGGTGCGCACGGAGGTTCCGGCGCTGGGGGTGCCGGTGCCCTCGGAGCGGGGATGCCTGGTCCGCTTGGAGCGGAACATGTCGTCGTCGCCGCGCTCGAGGATCGTCTCGAGCGCATCCTCGTCATGTGCGCTCGCCAATCCGATCGACGCGCTGATCCGCACCACCTTGTCTGTGACCGCGATCGGCGTCCGCAGTGACTCGTCGATGCGTCGTCGTAGGTGCTCACATGCCGACTCGGGAAGCCCCGGTGCGGCGACCGCGAACTCGTCGCCTCCGAGCCGTCCGACGAAGTCCTCCTCGCGCACGCACGCGCTCAGGCGTGCGGCGACCGCCGCCAGCACCTCGTCGCCGACCTTGTGACCGTAGGTGTCGTTGATCACCTTGAAGTCGTCGACATCGACGTACAGGAGTCGCAGTGGAAGTGCCCCGTTTTCGATCGCAGCAGCGGCGAGGCGTGACTCGAAATGGCGACGGTTCGCGACACCGGTCAGGAAGTCGGTCGTCGCCGCGGCCCGCAGCAGCCGGTCGTCCCGATCCCGAGCGAAGGCAACCGACGCGAGTCTCGCGGCACGCGACAGGAGGTAGCGGTCGAGGGGTGCGGGGCCACCCGAGCGGGGTGCGGGAAGTCCGATCACCCCGAACAGCGACTCGCCGGTCTCCGACAGGATCGGAATCCCCCAGACCGAATCCCGCACGATGGTTGCCTCCGATATGCCGACACGACGGATCGAACCCAACAGGTCCTTGGCGACCGACGACGCACATTCGGCGCCGTCGTCGGTCCACCCGACACGCTCGACGACCTCGGCGATCCCGTCTGCATCGTGCACGATCCACGCTCGCCCGGTGCCGAACTGCACACTCACGAGCTCGACCACGCTCTCGAGGACGGCGGTGAGCTCACCTCCCGCACCGAGCGACTCGATCACACGGTCGAGCACGTGGCTCTCCTTCGACGAGCGGATCACGCCGAGTGAGTTCCCGTTCACGTCGAGCACCACGCCGGTCACGTCGAACCACTCGAAGCGCCCCGACGCGGTACGCAGGCGCAGCGGGAACTCGCTTAGAGACGATGCCGCCGGAGAGGAGAGGGAGGTCTCAGGATCCGCGGTCACCTGGTCCGCCAGCCCCAGCGCACCGACGAGGTCATCGGGATGCACGAAATCGGCCAACGGGCACCCGACAAGGTCCTCGGGCGTGTAGCCCAGCATCGACCGCGCACCAGGGCTGGCCCAGGTGCAGCGCATCTCCTTGTCCATGACCACCAACACGATGGGAAACCGCTCGCCGAAGCGGGCGTATGCCGTCGCGGCGTCTCCCGTGAGCCGGAGCGATTCAGGGTCCATCCCTATTGGAATCGGCCGGATCGGCGGGTGGATTAGCTGTTGGCCACGATTTGGGACCCCGGACCCAGACACGTGGTTCCCGAGACCCCCGCCCGTCTGGTCCGACAGGTCCAGCCACAGCCGGCGCCACCGCAGTGCGCGCCCTTCGTCCTCGAGCGGTCCCGGCTGTCAGGTGTCCCCCGGAGCCCAGCGGGGGTAGGCGATCCCCGCCAGGTGGTTGATCACGTATCCCTGGCACACCAACAACACCACCGCCAGCATCAAAACGACGAGCTCCGGCGGACTGGTGATTATCCCCAGCGAGACGATGAGGGTTGTGGCCCCCGCAGGCGGATGAGGCACCCGCAGCCACACCATGACCCCGCTGGTCAACCCCAGCGACACGGCGGCAGCGCCGACGCGCGACAGGGACACCCCATCGGCCAGTGCCGGCCCGGCATCGGTGAGGCCGAACACCACCAGTGACAGGTAGCCGGCACCTACACCTATTGCGTGGCCGATGATCGTGTTGCGAGGCGACGCCGCGGGTGCCCTGGGCGTGTAGAAGAGCAGGAACGCGGTAGGCCCCAGCGAAGGGAAGATCAGTGGTTGGCCGGTGATGGCGGCGGCACCGGACATGATCGCGATCGACACCACGCCGTTGACGAGGGCGAACATGCCCATGATGCCCACCGAGGAGTGCCGTTTGGTCAGCGATGGAACGCTGAGGCGTTCGCCGAGGCCGTAGACGATCTGCGCTATTTCGCCGCCGATCGGGCCCGGACCGGTCGGCCGATCCGGTACCGCATCGACCTTGTCGGGGTCTTCGTCGGGGCTCATCGGGGCACCGCTGCACCCGACGTCTGGGCTGCAACCACGTCCACCCCTCAGTCGTGACCGACGAACCGGCGCAGGCCGACCGCAGCCACGAACAGCGCTGCGGACAGCAACGCCGCGTTGCGAGCCAACGAGAAGTCGTGTGCGAGCACACCCTCGACGGCGACGACCATCAGGAACACCTGTAGCGACACCAACAACAACAGGTAGATGAGCAGCCCACCGCTTCGTCGGCGTTGCGCCCGGGGTACCTGGTTCACTCCAAGCCCCCCACCTCGGCACCGAGCGCCCAGATCACACCGTCGCGCACCTCGGTGTCGATGCGCCCGAGGGGACGCTCGGGAGGCCCCGCCGTCGGGTCGCCGGTCACCGGGTCGAACACGCCTTCGTGGCACGGGCAGAACAACCGGTCCTCGTCGGCCTGCCAGAACACCACGCATCCCAGGTGCGTGCACTTCTGGGAGAACGCCCTCAGCTCCCCACCCGGCAGGTGCACCAGGATCGCCGGGTCGTCGTCGCTCGGGTACTTGAAGAGGTGTTCAGTACCTTCGGGGACCTCGGAGAGCTCCACGATCGGCCGCGGCGATCCCGTGTTGGTGCGCTGGAGGCCGGCCCACACGGCCGCACCCGCTGTGCCCACGGCGAACACCCCCGATGCCGCGAGCACGTAACGGGCGAAGTCGCGTCGGGCGATCGACTCCTCGCCGGCCGAGGTGAAGGGGAACTCCTCTCGCCACAACGGTTCGATCTCTCTGTCGCTCACGATGCCACCTCCTCGTCGAGGCCGGGCCCACCCGGCACCGATGGTTCGTCGAGGCCGAACGGGTCGTCCTGCCAGCGTGGAGCGTCATCGGCACCGAGCACGTCGATCGGGCCCTCGGCGCGGTCGCTCACCACCGTCGCCACCTTTGTGGGCACCAGTTGGTTGCCGAAGCGGAACTCGTGCACGAGTTGGCCCGAGCGGGTCTCCTCGAAGTCCTCCTCGGTGCCGAACCACAACGCCTGGGACGGACACACCGACGCGCACATCGGCGCGAGGCCGACCGAGGTGCGGTCGTAGCACATGTCGCACTTCATCATCTGGTCCGGCAGCGCGAAGTACTTGGGCACGCCGAAGGGGCACGCGAGCACGCAGTTCGAGCACCCGATGCAGCGCGGCTTGAGCGCGGACTGCACCACACCCTGTTCGTTCTGCTTGATCGCATCCGCGGGACACACCTCCGCACAGGTCGGATCCGCACAGTGCATGCAAACCATCGGTGCGGTCTGCGTGGTGGCACCGCGCTCGACGAACTCGAGGTGGATCAGGGACTGCCCGCGGTGGGTGCCGCATTCCTCGCACGCCTGCACGCACGACTCGCAGCCGATGCAACGGCTCTGGTCGATCACGAACAGCTTCGCCCCGACCAGCGGGTCGACGAGGATCGAACGCTCGCGCCCGCTCACCGCCCACCCCCGGCTGGCTCAGCTGCGCCGGCATCGCCTCCGCCCAGGAGCGCTCCGGCCGCTCGTTCACGCAGGGTCGTGACCCGACGGTCCCGCACCTCCACGTGGCCTTCCCCCTTGGTCACCCGCACGGCACACACCTTGTACTCGGGGATCTTCGAGATCGGATCGAGCGCCCGGTTGGTGAGCTGGTTGGCGGCCTTGGCACCTGGCCAGTGGTACGGGATGAACACGGTGTCGGGTCGGATCGTCTCCACCACCAACGCCGGTGCGGTCATCTCACCGCGGCGCGACTCGACCCGCACCAGGTCCCCGGTCTGCACGCCAAGGCGACCTGCCATCCGGGGGTGCATCTCACAGAGCGGTTCGGGGTACTGCTCCACCAACGCTGCGATGCGTCGGGTCTGGGTACCCGAGAGGTATTGCGAGATCACGCGCCCGGTCGTGAGCCACACCGGGTAGTCGTCGTCGATCACCTCCGCCGGTTGGCGGAACTCGACCCCGTGGAAGCGGGCCCGGCCATCGGGATGTGCGAACCGGCCACCCTCGTACAGCCTCGGCGTGCCGGGGTGGCCGGGTTCGGGACACGGCCAGAAGATCCCCTGTTCGTCGGTGATGCGCTGCCAGGTCATCCCGTTGTAGTCAGCGGTACCGCCGTGGGAGGCGACCTTCATCTCCTCGAAGATCTGCTCTGTGTCGTCGTAGTCGAAGTACTCGCCGCGTCCGAGGCGCCGCGCGAGGTCGACCACGATCTCCCAGTCACGCCTCGCGTTGCCCGGTGGTGGCACCGCCGCGTTGATCTTGATCGCACGACCCTCCACCGAGGTGGTGGTGCCCTCGTCCTCCTCCTGGAGCGATCCGGGCAGCACCACATCGGCATGCTGGGCGGATTCGGACAAGAAGAAGTCGATCGCCGCGTAGTACTCGAGCTTGTCGAGTGCGGAGGCCGTGTGCGCCGTGTCGGGAAGAGACACCGCGGGGTTGAAGCAGATCGACAGCAGGCCCTTGATCTCGCCGTCGTGGATCGCCTCGATGATCTCCTGCGCGGTGAGGCCCTTGCCCGGGATCTCATCGACGTCGCATCCCCACACCCCCGCGACGTATTCGCGGTGTTCGGGGTTTGTCACGTCGCGGTTACCAGGCAGTTGGTCGCACTTGTGACCCTGCTCTCGGCCACCCTGGCCGTTGCCCTGGCCGGTGATGGTGCACACACCGGCACCGGGGCGGCCGTACTTGCCTGTTGCGAGGCCCAGGTTGATGCAACTCAACACGTTGTCGACACCCTTGGTGTGGTGCTCGATCCCCCGGGCGTGCAGGAGCATCCCGGTGGCCGAGGTCCCCCACAGCCGAGCTGCCTCCACGATGCGATCCGCGGGCACACCGCAGGTGGCCGCACCCCACTGCGGCGTGTAGTCGGCAACCGCTTCGGCGGCTTCGTCGAAACCGACCGTGTGCTCGTCGATGAAGGAGTGGTCGAGCCAGTCATTCGCGATGAGCACGTGCAGGATCGTGCCCATCAGGGCCGAATCGGTGCCGGGTTTGAGCCCGAGGAACACATCCGCCGTACGCGCCAACGGGGTGACCCGCGGATCGGCGACGATCAGCTTGGCCCCGCGATCGCGTGCCCGCCAGATGTAGCTGGTGGTGATCGGTGCGCACTCGGCCACGTTCGCCCCGGCGACGAACACCACGTCCGCGAGGGGGATGTCGCTCCATGGATTGGGCGCGCGGTCCATGCCGAGCGCCTTCTTGTTGCCCGCACCGGCGGACACCATGCACAGCCGGCCGTTGTAGTCGAGGTTCGCGGTGCGCAGCCCGAGCCGTGCGAACTTGCCCATCAGGTACGACTTCTCGTTGGTGAGAGACACCCCCGAGAGCATGGCGAAGCTGTCGTTGCCGTAGGTGTCCTGGATGCGGCGGATCTCAGATGCGGTCCGGTCGAGCGCGGCGTCCCACGTGCTGACCGCGAATCCACCGGGGGTCGACGGGTCGCGTTCGAGCGGCTCGACGAGGCGGTCGGGGTGGCTCCCCTGGAGGTAGCGCTTCACACCCTTGGGGCACAGCTTGCCCTCGTTGAACGGGAAGTCGTACCAGGGTTCGAATCCGACGACCTCGTCACGGGCGACCTTGAGGATGATCCCGCACTGCTGGCCACAGAAGCAGCAGTGGGTCTTGACCTCGCGGTCGATCTCCAGCCCGAGGTTCCACCCGCCGGGGGGTTCCTCGTTGAGGTGTGGCCCGTAGCGTGCGACGAGGTCCTCCTCGCTGACCGGCGGTCGCGACATCAGCCGAACCCCCCGACGCGCGCACCCTGGGCGAGGGTCACCGACACCCGCCGGCACTGCGGGCAGGTGTCCTGGTAGTTGCCACCCGCCCCGTCGCGGTAGTCGAAGCCGGCCATCGGAAGCACCCCCTTGAGGTCCGCTACCTGCATGGCCGACGCGAACGGCTCGCCGCAGCGACGACAGGTTGCCTGGGCTCCGCGACGACCCTCCTCACGGTAGTAGTGCACCCCGAGGTTGGCGGGTCGCTGGAAGATGTGGAACAGCTTGCCGAAGGGGATGTACATGAGCCCGAGGATGACCGTGAGCGCGTGCAGGTTATTCAGGAAGGAATAGAACTGGCCCTTCAACCAGAGGCTCGACGCGGTGAGGAACAGCCCGGTCACCGACACCGCGAACAGTCCGGCGAGAGCGAGGAAGTCGCCTTCGCGCTCGAGTGCCAGGGCGCCGGGGTCGCGCAGGCGCCGGTACAGGAAGATGAGCACCCCTGCGATCACGAGGAACGCCGCGATGTTGAGCAGGTGGAAGATGACGAAGCCGACGATGCTCTCGGCCGCGAAGCTCGCCGTACCCACCCCGAACAGGTACGCCCGGTACTCCCCGCCGTCCTGGCCCACCGATTCGAAGTGCATCCAACCGAAGGTGAGCGGGAAGGTGACCGCAGCGGCAAGCAGGCAGCCCCAGAACAGGAGCTGGTGGGCAGCCCACCGGGTTGTCGAGCGCCGGCGGATGAAGCTCTGGGTCAACAGGTTGGTCCCCACCAGCCCGACGAAGCCGACCGCGTTGTGCCCGACGCGCCCCTTGGCGCGAAACGATTCCCAGCCGCGGCGGTTCATCACCGCGGTCGGTGGCCGGCGGAGCCAGACGAGGTAGCGGTACACCGTGGCGAACACCGCCATCAGCACACCGATCAGGTACCCGGCGAGCGCGGCGTCGAACCACTTGAGACCCCCGCTGCCCAGGAACACCCCGACCATCACGACCACCACCGCCAGCGAGGCGATCGCAATGGCCCGTAGGTCGAGGGCGGTGCCCATCACCCGGGTGGTGCGCCGGGTGGTCGCGTCCTCAGCCAGCACCGACACCGATCTCGGCGTTCTGAGGGTGGGTGCTGGGGCGGTTGGCTGACTGTCGCGCTCGACATGACTGCACGGGCTCACCGTAGTTGGTCCCCCCGACGACCCCTGCGCAGAGCGCCCCGCGGGCGACTCCGGGCACCGGGTGTGCCACCACCTCGAATATCTCTACCGTTTGCTAGAGTAGGAGCTCACACGTCCGGAAACCTCACGCCACACCACAGTCGCCAGGGGGCGTCTTGACCGACCTTCAGATCCAGGCCCGAGCTCTCGGAGACCCGACCCGCCACAAGATCTTCAGGCACGTCGCGGAGGCACGCGGGCCGATCGGTGTCGCCGATCTCACAGCGGAGTTCGGACTGAACCACAACGCGATCCGACAGCACCTCACCAAGCTCGTCGAAGCGGACCTGCTGACCGAGTCGACCGCCCGACCCGAAGGTCGGGGACGCCCCAAGCTCCAGTATCGGCTCAACCCCAACGCGGAGAGCCGCTGGGGGGTGACCGGGCCATATGAGCGACTCTCCATGCTGCTGGCCGAGGTTGTGCGCACCGGTGACACCCCAGAGGAGGTCGGCCGACGCGCAGGATCGCGCCACCGAACCGACGACCAGCGAACCGAGACCCCACTCGATGACTTCGTGCGGGCTATGGCCGAGGAGGGCTTCGAGCCGGTGGTGAGCGATTCGGACGCCTCGATCGACGTCCGCTTGGACGCCTGCCCGTTCAGCTCCGCGGCGCAGACCGACCCCGACACGGTGTGTGAACTGCACCTCGGGCTGGCCCGCGGGGTCGCGGAGGCGGTCGGGGGGATAGAGGTGGTCGAGCTGGTGACCAACGATCCCCGCGAGGCCCACTGTCATCTGCGTTGCTGTGCGGTCGGCGACACCGCCGGCACCCCCACCAGCTGAGGGGCACGACCTCAGGTGGTCGATTCCTCAGGTGGTCGATTCCTCAGTTGATCGATGCCTCACGTGATCATCGGCAGCGCGGCGACGAGCACTAGCAACCCCACGACGCCGCTCATCAGAACCGTGGCAGGCACTCACGGATGCGACGGCC
>JBKEAI010000300.1:0-4631 GCA_047972145.1 Microthrixaceae bacterium | reverse complement strand
AGCGCAGCGGTAGGCCTCTCCCGCGGACCACCACCACGATCAGGATCACGATGAACGCCGGCATGCGGTTCAACCCGGTGATGAGCTCCTGGCCGAGCAGGTCCTGGATGTCACCTCCGTACAGCGTTGCCATCGATTCACCCACACCGATGATGAGGCCCCCCACGAGGGTGAGTGGGAATGAGTTGAACCCGCCCAGGAGAGCAGCGCCCAGTCCGGCGACGGTCACCACGATCGTGAAGGTCACCGCGGAAAGTCCGGTGAGCGGAGCGGCGAGCACGGCTGCCAGACCACCGAGCACCCCACCCATGGTCCAGGTGAGACCGGCGAGCATTCCCGGAGACCAACCCAGGGTCTGCACGGCGCGCTCGTTCTGGGCGCTCGCGCTGATCGCCAGGCCGACCCGGGTGTAGCGGGTCCACGCCCACAGACCGAAGGTCACGACCAAGGTGATCCCGACCAGGTACACCCGTGCCTCCTGCACGACGATGTCGCCGAACTCCCACACGTCGTCGGGGAGGTACTGGTCGACCGGCTGATTGGCGGCCCCATAGATCTTGAGTACGACGGCTTGGAGCAGACCGAGCAGTCCGATCGTGGCGATCACCCTGATGATCGGCGCGGCGCGGCGCAGGGCGCGCAGCACGATCGCCTGGAACGCGAGGGCGACCAAACCCGCCAGGGCAACACCGACCATGGCCGCCGGCAGCACCGGCCACTTCTGGTTGTCGACCAACTCGACGAAGGTCACGTACGCGGCGAGCGTTCCGATCGCACCCTGTGCGAAGTTCACCAGACCCGAACCGCGGTAGATCAACACCGCACCCTGGGCGAACAGTGCGTAGGTTGCCCCGGCCCCGAGGCCGATTATCAGGAACTGGATGAACGCCTGCACGCCGAGACCCTCACCCAGTCAACTGCCAGAAGCGCGGGAGGGTCCGATTCCGGATAACACCGCAACCTCGGATGTGCTCAACACGACTCCGCCGGAGCACCGAACGGTGAACCGCAGAACACCTCGTCGAAGCTCATCTCGCTCGTCTGCTCGAAGTTGCCCTCGAAGTCTCCCTTTGCATCCGGATTCCACTCGTAGGTAACCCAACGATCGATGCCCGCGCGTGCGAACACCCCGGGATGCGATGCGTCGGGAGTCCACGAGTCAGGTCCGAACATCTCGAGCATCGGCACATCGGTCGCCGACTGCAACATGGCCGTCATGGCCTCCCCGGAGAACTCGGTCACCTGCTGGTCACGGATCATCCACAGCATCGCGTAGAGACCTATCCACGAACGCACCGGGCTCGCCTTGAGCTGTTCGGGTTGCAGCGCTTCCTCACCCGATGCGGCGAGGTCCGAACGCATTGCGTCATACACCGGGATGTTCATGGTGGGCGGGGCGAACGACCAGAGGAACACCATCTGCTCGGCGAAGTCACCGAGGTCTGCAACGGTCTGTTGTGAGAACGAGCCCAGGCTCGAACCGAGCACGAGGTCCGAGCTCAACTGCTGCGCGGCATCCACAACCTGTATCCCCTCCTGTTCCGCCAGGGCCAGGATCGCCCCCGTGGAGTCCGCCTGCTGCGCGGCGAGGATGAACTGTCCGAAGTCGGTGGTGCCCGCGGGCACGGGGATGTCCTCGGTGATGGTCGCCTCGCCGCCGTAGATGCCGTCGAGGATCGGTATCAGCGCGGCGACCTCGGCCTCGCCGACCCGGATCACAGCGATCTCGGTGATGTCGGAGTTGATCAGCGCCTGGGGCAACAGGATGCTCACGCCGGTGCCGGACGCGTCCATCGGGTACGAGTTGGGGTCGCCCCAGTCGTCGGGGGTGACGTTGCCCGCCACTCTCGGCACTCCCGCCTCGGCCATGGTGGCGCTCACGTCGGCCTGACCGGCAAGACCCTGATCGTTGATCGTGGCGACCACACCAGCGTCGATCACCTCGCGGGCGCAGGCCACCGCCTGATCCGCGTTCAACCCGTCATCGCAGGTGGTCACCTCGATGCAAGAGCCGTTGGCTCCGCCCCTCTTGTTGAACCCCACCGCCGCTGCCTCCAGGGCGATCGCCTGGTCCCCGAGGGAAACCGTCGGTGACTCGAAGGTGGTCATCAATCCCACCCTCAAGGGCTCCTTCGTCTCGTCGCACGGCCCGTCGTCCCACAGTCCGATCGCCTCGTAGTCGATCTCCGATGGCGGCGGTGCGGCATCGCCGCCGCTCGGGCCATCGGCATCCTCGTCGTTGTCACTGCCCCCACAAGAGGCGGCTAGCAGGCCAACCGCCACCGCGATCACCAAGTACCGGAAACGCCTGCTCGCCATCGTGAACTCCCCTTCGATCTGATCCGAATTAAATCGGATACTAATTTAGGTCCCCTGAGTCGCCGAGCACTGTAGCCCAACGAAACACGACCGTCGTCAACTTCGGTGATCGATGGTCGAAGTCGGCCCGTCGAGTTGCCGGAGGCCACCGGGGAGGAGGCGGTTCGGCCTCAGCAGGATTCTGCGGGCGCTCCGAACGGCGAGTCGCAGAGCACCTCGTCGAAGCTCATCACGCTGCCTTCCTTGAAGTTGCCCTCGAAGTCACCCTTCGCGTCGGGGTCCCACGAGTAGGTGACCCAGCGATCGATGCCCGCTCGTGAGAACACCCCGGGATGCGAGGCATCGGGTGTCCAGGAGTCGGGTCCGAACATGTCGAGCATCGGCACATCCTCGGCGGCCTGGAGCATCGCCGTCATGCCCTCGCGGGTGAACTCGGTCATGTTCGAGTCACGGATCATCCACAACAGCGCGTACAGGCCGATCCACGAGCGCACCGGACTCGCCTTGACCGTGTCGGGCTGCAAGGACTCCTCTCCGGAAGCTGCGAGGTCCGAACGCATCGCGTCGTACACGGGGATGTCCATGGTCGGTGGCGCGAACGACCAGAGGAACACCATCTGCTCGGCGAAATCACCAAGGTCCGCCACCGACTGCTGTGAGAAGGAACCGAGGCTCGAACCGAGCACCAACGGTGTGTTGAGTTGCTGACCTGCTCGCACGACCTGCACCGCTTCCTGTTCTCCGATGGCCATCGTCGCCCCTGTCGCACCGGCCTGCTGAGCGGCGAGAATGAACTGACCGAAGTCGGTGGTTCCCGCGGGTACCGGGATGTCGACGGGGAACGTCGCCTTGCCCTCATAGATCCCCTCGAGGATCGGGATCAGGGCGGCGGCTTCGGGCTGACCCACCCGTATCGCAGCGATCTCGGTGATGTCGGAGTCGATAAGGGCCTGGGGCATCAGGAAGGTCACACCGGTACCCGACGCGTCGAGCGGGTAGGCGTTGGGATCACCCCAGTCACTGTTGGTGACGTTGCCCGCCACCCTCGGTATGCCAGCCGCGTCCATCGCCGCGCTCACATCGGCCTGGCCCGCAAGGCCCTGGTCGTTGATGGTCGCCACCACCCCGGCCTCGTCCACCTCCCGCACGCAAGCCATCGCCTGGTCTGCGTTCGCTCCATCGTCACATGTGGTCACCTGGATGCACGAACCGTTGGCACCGCCACGCTCGTTGAAGCCGATCGCCGCGGCCTCGAGGGCAAGCGCCTGATCCTCCAACGAGATGACCGGCGACTCGAACGCGGTCATCAGGCCCACCTTCAGTGGCTCCTTGGTCTCGTCGCATGGGCCGTCGTTCCAGAGTCCGACCGCCTCGTAGTCGATCTCCGATGCCGGTGGTGCGGCATCACCACCGCTCGGAGCATCGGCATCGTCGTCGCCGCCCCCACACGACGCTGCCACCAGGCCAACCGCCAGCGGGACCGCCAGGTACCGGATTGCTCGTCTTCGCACTGTTGGTTCCCCCTGGATCGGCTCGGGACTTCTCTCCACCCGGCTCGGATCGCCGGCGGCGTTGCGGCATCCTTGCACAGTTTCTATATTGACGTCGATGTCAAAAGTCACATCTGAGGTGCCGGACTTCCAGAACCTCACCGCATACATGAGCGCGCTAGAGGGCTGGCTTGACGACGAACCTCCGGCGCTTGTCGCTACTCGGCAACCGACACCGGTCTTCTCTGAGCGAGTCGAAGCGATGTCCATACTCATGGCAGGGCTGTGGGACGCGGGTTGGTCACGCCACGGCTGGCCCGAACACCTCGGGGGACTAGGCGGCGACATCTGGCACCGAGCCGCTATGTGGGAAGCCCTCGCGCGTCACGGCGTGCCCGCGATGGCGGTCTTCGAGCACACCGAGGTGCTCGCACCGACCCTCGCCCGGTTCGGCCCATCGGACTTCGTGGCAGATGCCCTCCCCGCGTTCCTCTCGGGTCGGGAGCTCTGGGCCCAGGGGTTCTCAGAACCCGACGCAGGATCGGACCTGGCCTCACTGCGCACCACCGCGGTGCGCGACGGAGACGAGTTCGTGGTCAACGGTGCAAAGGTCTGGACGAGTTGGGCGCGCTACGCCACCTGGTGCCTGCTGTTGGCTCGCACCGGCAGCGCCGACTCACGCCACCGCGGGCTCACCGCGTTGATCGTGGACCTCCGCTCCCCCGGCGTGGAGGTCGCGGCGATCACCCAGGCCAACGGCACCGACGAGCTCGCGGAGGTGGCCTTCGACGACGTGCGGGTGCCCGCGGATCGCATCGTGGG
>JBKEAI010000212.1:0-1890 GCA_047972145.1 Microthrixaceae bacterium | reverse complement strand
GGTGACCACGTCGAGCGAGTTGACGACCGCCAGCCCCTCGAGGACGTCGTGCGCCGTCCACCGGAGCATCTCGGGTTCCAGGGTCTGCACAGCGTGCAGCAACACATCGCGGGCAGCTTCGGCGGCGCTCGTGTCGAACGACGTCGCTCCCTGCGAACCGAAGTGCTCGGCCACTTCGTCCATGGCCTCGGCCAACCTGGCGGACAGATCGCGCGCAGGGTCCGCGACCGCAGCGAGCAGCGGCGAATCGCCCGCCTCGAGGACGTCTGTCTCGAGCACCGAGCAGTGCTCCCAGATCCGGCGGGTCGACGTCCGCCAGTCGGGGCCGATGACCAGGTCCGCGTGCCGCTCCGCCATCGCCTCGGCCCACAGCGAGTCGACGGCATCGAGTCGGTCCTGCAGATCGATCGATGCTCGGTGGATCGCCGCGGTGTCGTCCAGCTCGGCTCCGATCCCCACCGCCGATCGTCGCATCACCTCGGCCAGGTCCTGGTAGATGCCCGCGAGCTCCCGGACCACCTTGCGATGGGCGCGTGGCGGGAAGATCGTCAGCTGCACCGCCAGGGCGACGACGATGCCGATCAGCGACTGCGCCAGCCGGTTCAGGGAGTAGTGCACGACCGACGACTGGTTCATCGGCATGAGCACGATGACCGCGGCGACGAGCGCTGCCTGCTTACCGATACCCTCAGCGTCGAAGAGGCTCGGCAGCCCCAGGGTGATGACGACCACGAGCACCACGGCCCACGCCTGGTCGATCCCGGTCGAGACCACGGCCGCGCCAACCACGGCCCCGAACGACGCGCTGATGATCGAGCTCCGCGCTGATCGGACCGACGAGTGCAACGTGGTCTGCATCGCGATGATCGCTGCCAGCGCGGCGAACCACGCGTCCGGGAGACCTGCGGCGCTCGACACGACCGTCGCCAGACCGGCGGCGACGCCGACCCGCACGGCGTGAGCGAGTAGTCGCCATCGACGCCCTCGATCGACCCGAGGTGTCGGGAGGTCGTCGGGAGTCGTCCGAGTGGTGGCCATGGGGCGCGCGTGGACCGAGCAGCGCGGAGCGCGTCAGTCCCGGGATGAGCTCAGCGCCGGCAGGACGAGCAGTGACGCCAAGAAGAAGCAGATCGCGCCGACGAACGTGCCGACGCTCGCGAGCCACGGATCGTAGGAGTCACCGCCGGCGACGATGAACGCCCCGACCGCCGAGAGCCCGAACGCGACGCAGCCGAGCATGTTGACCTGGCTGGACCACCAGTCGGCCGAACGCGGGTCCCATGCCTTCTGTCGGTGGCGGTACGCCCGCAGCGCGAGCGCACCGCTGACGAGGAACAGCACGGAACCCGCGGCGTCCGGGCTCCAGACGAAGTGCTTCTGGGCATCGATCGACCGTGCGCTCAGCGCCGAGCTGGTGCTCATGTTGAAGAGGATCGTGCCAACCGACTGCGCAGCGGCGCCGAGCCAGACCGCGCTGACGACGAGCAGGTCCCCCTTCGGGATCAACCTGGGTCCGCTCAGCACCCACTGGAGGAACCCGGCGTAGGTGAACCCCCAGGCCCCGACGAAGTAGCAAATGTTGGCCGTCGTCGCGCCGGCCCAGTCGGAGAAGCCAGGCGCGGATCCGATCGCGAACAACGCGGACCCGATCATGAACCCCCAGCACTGGCGGGTCAACGACGGCCGCAGGAGCAGCCCCAGCGGACCCGAGCTGTCGTGGTCGGGCCCGCTGGCGTCGGTCGGCATAGCGCTGTCCATACGGTGCGGCGTCAGTGGGTGAACTGCGACGACTCGGTGTCGGGACGCGGGATCGGAGCGTCGAGGCTCTCGAGGAACTCGACCTCGCCGCGCATGTCGGTCAGCAACGAGGTGGCGAGGTCACGGCTCAGC
>JBKEAI010000122.1:0-5894 GCA_047972145.1 Microthrixaceae bacterium | reverse complement strand
GGTGGGCCAACAGGCATCGGGAAGACGGACGCCGGGCAAACGGACGTCGGGCCAACGGACGTCGGGCGAACGGACGTCGGGGAGGTGGGCGAGATCCTGCTGCGTGGTCCGAGCGTGATGTCGCACTACCTGGACGATCCGCAAGCGACTGTGGAAGCGCTGAGTGACGATGGCTGGTTGCGCACCGGTGACCTCGGGGTGATCGACGAGGCGGGGTGTGTGCGCATCTTGGGGCGTTCCAAGGACATGTTCATCGTCGGGGGGTTCAACGCGTACCCCGCCGAGATCGAGAACATGTTGCTCGAACACCCGGCGATCGCACAGGTGGCGGTGATCGGTATCCCCGACGAGCGGCTCGGTGAGGTGGGCATGGCCTTCGTGGTGGCTACAGGGTCATCTCCTGGTGTCGTTGATGAGGCAGCGTTGATCGAGTGGAGCCGGGGGCGCATGGCCAACTACAAGGCTCCCCGCCGTTTCGAGTTCGTGGGCGACCTGCCGGTGAACGCCACCGGCAAGGTGCTCAAGGAGGACCTCAGGGAGCTCTACGCCGCTGGTTCCTGAGCGGCAGCCCTGGTGGTTGGGAGGAGGGCTCAGTCGTCTATGGCGTGGCGGGCGAGAAGGCCCCGCGCGATCACCAGGCGTTGGATCTCGTTGGTGCCCTCGCCGATCAGCATCAGGGGAGCGTCTCGGTAGTAGCGCTCTATCGGCAGGTCGGTGCTGTAGCCGACGCCGCCGTGCACTCGCATCGCCTCCGAGGCGAGCTCCATCGCGGTCTCGCTGGCGAAGAGCTTCGCCATTCCGGCCTCCACGTCGCATCGCAGCCCGGCGGCCTTGCGCTCCGCCGCGTTGGCGGTGAGTAGGCGGGCGGCCTCGAGGCGGGTACCCATGTCCGCGAGCTTCAGCTGGATCGCCTGGTGCTGTGCGATCGGGCGCCCGAACGTCTCGCGCTGCTGCGCGTAGGTGATCGCCGCGTCGAACGCGGCGCGCGCCACACCCACCGCACGCGACGCGATGTTGATGCGACCGGTCTCGAGCACGCTGAGGATCTGGGCCTGACCCCGGCCGGGTTCGCCGATCAGGTTCGATGCGGGAACCCTGTGTCCCGAGTAGGCCATCTCGACGGTCTCGACACCCTTGTAGCCGAGCTTGCCCACGTGGTTGGTCACCGTGATCCCCTCGAAGGCCGGACCGGGCTCCTTTTCCACGATGAACGTGGATATCCCCTCGTCGGTCCGGGCGACCAGCGCGACCAGCGAGGCGCGCTCGCCGTTGGTCACCCACGCCTTGGTGCCGTCGATCACGTACTCGTCGCCATCTCTGACGGCCCGCGCTGAGACGTTGGCGGTGTCGCTGCCCGCATCCGGCTCGGACAACGACAAGGCCCCTCGGCGTTCGCCGCTCGCCATCGAGGGCAGGATCCGAGCCTTCTGCTCGTGGTTGCCGTGGGCCATGACGAGGGTGGCGACCATCGTGTGGGTGTTGATGATGCCGGTGAGGCTCATCCAGCCGTAGGCGAGCTCCTCGATCACCCCCACGTAGGTGAGCAGGTCGAGCCCCAGCCCGCCGTAGGCCTCGGGGATCGTGATCCCGAACAGCCCGAGCTCGCGCATCGTGGCGACGATCTCGGTGGGGAACTCGTCCTCCCTCTCCAGGGCACCGGCGGCGGGGATAACGTCCTTCGCTACGAACGTTCGCACCGTGTCGATGATCTGCTGACGCACCTCTGGGTCGGTCGCAGCGGTTGCTGGGTCGGTCGCAGCGGTTGCTGGGTCGGTCGCAGCGGTTGCTGGGTCGGTCGCAGCGGTTGCTGGGTCGGTCGCAGCGGTTGCTGTGTCAGGGTCCTGCATCCGTGGGACCCTACACTGCACTGGCGTTGGCAATGTTCTCCCCAAACGAGAACTATGTTCTCGCAATTCAGAGATGAGAACTAGGTTCTCGCAAAACCTAGAAGGGACACCCGATCCGATGGACTACGACCTGCCCGATGAACTGATCGTTGAACAGGACGGGCCGGTACGCATCGTGCGTCTCAATCGCCCCGAGGAGCTCAACGCCACCAACCACGCGCTGCACCGCGGCCTGGCCGAGGTGTTCACCCGGATCGACGAGGACCGTGACGCCCGAGTGGCGGTGCTCACCGGAGCGGGACGGGCGTTCTCCGCCGGGGGTGACTTCACCTACATCGACGAGTTGATCAACGACGATTCGTTGCGCCGCCAGTCCCTCGACGACGGCAAGGCGATCGTCACCTCGATGGCCCGCTGCCGGGTGCCGGTGATCGCTGCGGTGAACGGCCCGGCGGTCGGGCTGGGGTGCAGCCTCGTGGCGCTTTCGGACATCGTCTACATGGCCCGCAGCGCCCACCTCGCGGATCCGCACGTACTTGTCGGGCTCGTCGCAGCCGATGGAGGACCGGTCACCTGGCCGTTGATGATCAGCCTCCAGCTCGCGAAGGAGTACGCACTCACCGGCGAGCGGATCACCGCCGAGCGTGCAGCGGCGATCGGCCTCGCCAACCACCTCTGTGCCGACGACGAGGTGTTCGACGACGCGATGGCGTGCGCCCGTCGCATCGCCAAGCTTCCCCAGCGCGCCACCGAGGACACCAAGCGGATCCTGAACCTGCACCTCGAGCGTGCCATCACCGCAACCATCGACTTCGCACTCACCGCGGAGGACCGCTCGTTCGGCTCCCCGGAGCTGCGCGCGAACATTGACCGCATGCGGTCGGCGTCGGATTGACCGGATGCGGTCGGTGTCGGACTGACCGGATGCGGTCGGTGTCGGATTGACCGCATGCGGTCGGCGTCGGTGTCGGACTGACCGTCTCGAGTGTGCCCACCGGGGGTTCAGTCGAGGGGCACCCAGCCGCGGGGCATGCCCGCGCCCCCCTCGGCGGTTGTCACGATGCCGGGGTCGGCGGCCACGACATCGGATATCGCGTTGAGGGCGGGCTGTGCGGTGAGGATGTGGCCGATCGACATCAGGTCCTGGATCGTCTCCGCCTCGAAGTCCGGTGGGGGTAGGTAGCCGAGCTCGGCGCTCACCGTCGGCAGCCCGTCGATCCGGATGGAGTGGCCATCCGCATCGATCTCTATCGGAGGGTCGAGCGGGGTTTTGCTGTGCACTTGCCTAGCACGAGCGTAATCCGCTCGGTAGAATCCGGTTACCGATTTCGGGTCGACGCACTCGCCCGATGGCGGTGCGTCAGGACAGGGGGACTGGCACTGTGAGCAGCGATGTGACCGATACGACCGCGGGGATCCACTACAACCCCTTCGATGCCGACATAAGCGCCCATCCGTTTCCGACGTACCGACGGCTGCGAGACGAGGCGCCTGTGTTCCGCAACGACGAGTACGACTTCTGGGCGCTGTCGCGCCACGACGACGTGGAGGGGGGACTGCGCGACTGGGAGAGCTTCTCGAGCGCGCGCGGGTCGATCCTGGAGATCGTGCAGTCGGGGATGGAGCTTCCCGAGGGTGTGATCATGTTCGAGGACCCCCCGAAGCACACGATGCACCGGGGACTGCTCTCCCGGGTGTTCACACCCCGCAAGATGCTCGCGCTCGAGGACCAGATCCGTGAGTACTGCGTGCAGTGCCTCGACCCGCTGGTGGGAACCGGGCGGATCGACTTCATGCGCGACCTCGGTCAGGAGATGCCGATGCGCGTGATCGGCATGCTGTTGGGCATCCCCGAATCCGCGAACACCGAGGTGCGCGAGCGCACGGATGGCTACCTGCGCACCCGCAAGGGAAAGCCGATCGAGCTGCGTCAGGACGCGATAGCCAACGGGGACATGTTCGCCGAGTACATCGACTGGCGCGCAGAGCATCCCTCCGACGATCTGATGACCGCACTGATGACAGCGGAGTTCACCGACGACACCGGCAAGGTGCGCAAGCTGCACCGCCACGAGGTGCTCACCTACACCCAGGTGGTCGCCGGAGCGGGCAACGAGACCACCGGCCGGCTGATCGGTTGGCTCGGCAAGGTGCTCGACGACCACCCGGCCCAGCGCGCAGAGCTGGTAGCAGACCCAACCTTGATCCCCGGCGCGGTGGAGGAGACCCTGCGCTACGAACCGACCGGGCCGCACATAGCGCGCTACACCACAGCCGATCTCGAGTACCGCGGCACGACGATCCCCGCGGGCAGCGCGGTGTTGTTGTTGATCGGATCGGCCAACCGCGACGAGCGGGTATGGCCCGATCCCGACACCTTCGACATCCACCGCGACCAGGGTGCGCACCTGACCTTCGGGTTCGGGCTGCACTTCTGCCTCGGCGCCGCCCTCGCGAGGGTGGAGGCGAGGGTCGCCCTCGAAGAGGTACTCAAGCGTTTCCCCGAATGGGAGATCCGCCACGACGAGGCCGTGATGGCGTCGACCTCCACGGTGCGCGGTTGGGAGAGCCTCCCGGCCACGGTGCCCATCTGAATACCGTTCCGCCCGAGGACACCACCCACCTGCGACACCCGGCAGGGCTAGTCGTACACCAGATGGTGTGTAGCCTCTTGTGTAAGGAGGTGCACATCATGGCGACCAACCTGGCGATAGACCCCGATCTGCTGGATCGCGCCCTTGCGATCGGTGGGGAGCGCACGAAGAAGGCGACCGTGACGGCCGCGCTGGAGGAGTACATCGCCCGCCGCGCCCAAGCTGAGATCATCAAGCACCGCGGCACCCTCGATTGGGATGACGACTTCGACTACAAGGAGTCACGGCGGGACCGGGATCGTCGGCTCGGACTCAGCGACTGATGATCGTCATGGCAGACACGAGCGCCTGGTCCCGCTTCTACCGAGGTGACGTCGGAACCGATGATCCCGTCGCCTCGGCGTTGGAGACCCAACTCTCATCGCTGGGGGTCGTGACGACCGGGATGGTGTACCTCGAGTTGCTCCGAGGCTTCACCCGGCCAGGGAGCCGATCGGTGATCGAGAGTGACTTCGCGGCGGTCCCCTTCGTCGAACCCACCCGTTCGGACTACGGGGCCGCGGCGGACCTGAGCGTCACCTGTCGTCGGGCAGGGGTGCAGTTGGACACGGTGGATGCACTCATCGCCCAGTTGTGCATCGCCAACGACCTTCTGTTGTTGACGAGCGATACCGACTTCATCCACGCTGCGGACCACATCCCGGTGAACATCGTTGCGTAGTGGTGAGAGGGCTGTCGCTGCTCAGATGTACATGCCGCCGTTGACGCCCATGACCTGGCCCGTGACGTAGCTGCCGTCGTCGGAGCACAGGTAGGAGCACATTCCCGCGATGTCCTCGGGGGTGCCGGGGCGGCCGAGGGGCACGTACTTGGCGAGCACGTCCACCGGCGGGACCTTTCCATCTTCGGCACCCTTGCGAGCCATCGGGGTGTCGACGATCGTCGGTGAGATCGAGTTCGCCGTGATGCCCGAGCGTGCGAGCTCCTTGGCGAGCGAGCGGGTCATCGAGATCACGCCACCCTTCGATGCTGTGTAGTGCGCCATGTCGGGAGCACCCGACTGTGCGCTCGACGATGCGATCGTGACGATTCGACCCCAACCCGCGGCCACCATGTCGGGTACGCACGCCTGGATGCAGGTGAAGGTGCCTGTGAGGTTGACCGCGATGACCCGGTTCCACAGGTCCTCGTCGATGTCGCCGATCGGATCGAAGGCCTCGATCCCCGCGCTGGTCACCACGACGGTGACCGGCCCCAGGTCCCTGCGCGCCGCGTCGAACGCGGCCTTGACCGCAGCGCCGTCGGCCACGTCGACCTCGATGCCGGTGGCGGTGGAACCTGCGGCGGCCAGACGCTCCGACTCGGCGGTTGCCGCCGCACCGTCGCGGTCGAGCAGCGCCACCGCGAAGCCATCCGCGCAAAGGCGCTGCGCGATGCCCAGACCTATCCCCGA
>JBKEAI010000085.1:0-11038 GCA_047972145.1 Microthrixaceae bacterium | reverse complement strand
GATCGTCGCTGCCTCCCACGTCGAATCGGGTGTGCACGAACGTGTGCTCACGATCGGTTGGCAGCAGCAGTCGGTCTCCGAGGCGATGTGGGCGCTGTCGTTCCCGATCCCGTTCCAACAGCAACTCGTCGCCGGCGCCGGCGGGTACTTCGCGCCGTTCATCCGCGAGTACATCCGCCGCTCGGGCGCACCGGACGACATAGGCATACTCGTGGCGCTCAAGGACCGCCTCAACGCCCTGAAGAACCCGTACGCGCACCTGCACGAACCCGAGATCACCTACGACTCGATCTCAGAGTCGTTCATGTTGTGGGAGCCCCTCCGCTACTCCGAGACCTGTCCGTCCTCCGACGGCGCGTTCGCGATGGTGATCGCCGGCGAGGCCGCCGCAGAGCAGTCCGCTGCGTCGAGTGGTGTGAACCCGGCGTGGATCAGGGGCACCGCGATGCGCTCGGAGCCGGCGACCGCCGCGGGGCGCGACCAGGTGTCGCCCCAGGCGGGCATCGACTGCGCGGCCGACGTGTACGCGCAGGCGGGGATCACCGATCCGCTCGCCCAGGTCGACATGGTCGAGATGTACGTCCCTTTCTCGTGGTACGACCCGATGTGGTTGGAGAACCTCGGTTTCGCACCCGAGGGTGAGGGTTGGAAGCTGACCGAGTCGGGTCGCACCGCGATCGACGGTGACCTGCCCGTGAACTGCTCCGGCGGTGTGCTCTCGTCCAACCCGATCGGCGCTTCGGGGATGATCCGCTTCGGTGAGGCCGCCATGCAGGTGCGCGGCCAGGCCGGCGATCACCAGATCGATGGCGCACGCACCGCGGTCGGCCACGCGTACGGTGGCGCCGCCCAGTTCTTTGCAATGTGGGTGGTGTCGGCGGACAAGGACTGATCGCCAGCCCACATCCCCCAGACACTCCAACGGTTGGGGGGTGGCGCTGTAGGTTTCGAGGGTGCAGCCGGGACAGCAGCCTTGGGGCCAACCGCCACCTGGGAACGGCCCCGCGCAGGGTTGGCAGCAGCAGGGATCCCAGCAACATGGATCCCAGCAACAGGGTCGGGGTCAGGCGCCGCAGCCGGTTCCACCTCGAAACGTCGGTCGGGGGATGGTGATCGCCGGCAGCGTGATGGTCGGCGTTGCGGTGCTGGGCGTGTTGGTCACGGTGTCGCTCCTGGGACGCAACCTCGATCCCGACGAGCTCACACGCGATGTCGTGTTCGAGGACGGGAGGAGCTCCGCTATTCCCGGTGAGGTCGATTTCCGTGTGATCGAGGACCTGACCGCCCCGGAATCCACCATGGACGTTGGTATCGCGTTGGAGCCCTACACCGCGGATACCTACAACTCGGCGATCTGCACGTTCACGACCTCCGAGGGCGCCGAGGTCGACGACCGGCCGGCCGGTTCCATGGAGACGGTCCTCTCCTCGGACTTCGGTGCTGACGACTCGCCGTTCTTCGTGGCCGACAACCTCACCCCCGGTGGCTACACCGTGAGCTGTGATGTGGGCGGCGAACCATCAGCTGTGAGCGACGCGGAGTTCTCGGTGGGCCGGGTGGTGTCGCCCTCGGAGCTCCTCGGGGTGGTCGGTCCGGTGCTGTGGATATTCGCCTCGGTGATACTGGGCGGGATAGTGGGCGTGATCGGGGTGGTGCTGCTGGTGATCGGGCTCGTACGCCAGAGCCGGGCCCGTCAGGCGGGCTGGCCGGGCGCGGCCTGACCGGGGCGGCTCGACCGCCGGGCGGTCACAGCGTGCGGTGCGCCGGGTGCTAGTCGGCGAAGGGGTCTGACCCGTACCTGCGCGACGCGGTCTCGAGGGGCTCGAAGGGCCACGACTCGCCCGATACGTAGACGTCGGCCGATTCGTCGACCGGCTCTGCGTAGAACTGTGAGGCCCAGCGGCGGAACTTGGTGAACGGGCCGTCTGTGTCCGCGAGCGCCGGTCGGCGGATGTATGCCTTGTTCTGCCAGATCGGGGTGTCCTCTTCGACCTGCTTGGACACCTCGTCAACGAAGGCCTGACCGACCGTGGAGTTGATCTCGTCGTCACCGAGGCGCTTCACGGTGAAGGTGAAGCGCATGTGGCACTTGTTGTCGGTGATCGGCGTGTTGCATCCCATCAGCACGGTGTCGACGATGCCACCGAAGCGGATCACCGAAAACCCCGGACCGAACGAATCCGCGTTGATGTGGCCCTCGACCACACCGCGGGGTGTCGGGAACTTCTGGATGGAGCGCATCCGTGCCTCGTGGCCGACGGTCTCGTAGCTGACCAGCTCAGGCACCTCCTCGGTGTGGTGCACGTAGCGGAAGTGCGCCGAGTCGACGCCGTTCTCCGCGAGGTCCTGCCAGGGGGCCTCGATGGTGAACTCGCGGGTCATCACCTCGGTGTAGTTGTCGGGATCGTTGAACTCGGGTACCTCGGGGATGTCCCACTGCGGCTCGATCGACTCGGGGTGGTACCAGGCCATCATCACGCCGTTGCGCTCGACCATGGGGAACACGTCGAGGCAGGCTTTCTTGTTGACCCGGTTCGAGTACGGGATCTTCGAGTTCTTGCCGTCGCCTGTGAAGCGCCAGCCGTGGAAGGGGCAGGCGAGCTCGTCGCCGTGCACCGATCCGCCGTATGCGAGGTGTGAGCCGAGGTGCGGGCAGTGCGCCGAGTTGAGGTTGGCGACGCCGTTGTCGTCACGCCACAGCGCCAGATGGCGCCCGAAGTACTGCAACGGCTTGACCTCACCGGGCTTGAGCTCATCGGACCATCCGATCTGGAACCACCCGAAGGGGATCGGGAACGGGGACCTCTTGTCGGAGTTGATGATGGTGGTGCTCATGTATTTGGCCTTCCTCTGGGGATCGGGGTCCTCTGGGTGATCGGAGTCGTCCGGTCCTTCATCAAAAGTAGAACGTGTTCTAATCGTAGCAGGCTGTCGGGCCACCAACCAGTGTCGGTTGGTGGGGCCCGACACCGTAGATTCGTCCGTCATGGCAAAGCACAGCTCGGGAGGACCGGGGGAGTCACCGGTCGACCGATTCGACGACGACGGCAGTGTTCCCCAGCGCCGCTTCAGCGCGCCGGAGGGCGCCACGACGATCTACCTGGTGCGCCACGGCGCCACCACTGCCGCGCATCCAGACCGTCCCTTCGAGACCCGTGACGGCCACGGGGATCCCGACCTCGCACCCGAGGGGGTCGAACAGGCGCGCCTGGTCGGTGAGCGGCTCGCGGCCGAACACCGCAGTAGGCCGTTCTCGAAGGTGTACGTCACCTCCCTGCGGCGCACGTCCCAGACGGCTGCACCCCTCGTGGAAGCGACCGGTCTGAGCGTCGCGGTCGAAGCCGACCTGCGCGAGGTGCACCTCGGTGAGTACGAGGGCGGGGTGCTCCGCCTCAGGGGTGCTGCGGGCGACCCGCGGGTGCGCGAGGTCTACCGCGAGGAACGATGGGACGTGCTCCCCGGCGCCGAGCCCTGGGACGGCTTCCAGTCCCGCTGCATGGCTGGGATCGACCGGATCACGTCAGAACATCGCGGTGAGCGTGTGGTGGCCGTGGTGCACGGCGGGGTCATCGGTGCGGTTCTCGCGTCGATCACCGAATCGAGGAACTTCGCGTTCGTGGGTGCAGACAACTCGTCGATCTCGGAGATCGTGCTCCTACCCGAACCGTTCGACCGGTGGGTGCTGCGTCGCTTCAACGACACGTCGCACCTCGACCGATGAGCCGGGAGGTGCCTCGAAACCCACCAGTGGCTTTCCTGTCGGCAGCGAGGGTCGGGCGGCGGTCTGTCGGCCGGGGAGTTCGGAGCGGTGGCTGTCAGCTCGCCTCGAGGTGAAGGCGGAGTGCCTCTCGGATGACTTCGGAGACCGCGACACCCTCGTCTTGGGCGCGTTGCGCGAGTCGTGCTTTCAGGTCCGGGTCCAAGCGCACCGATTCGACGGTCGAGGGTTCGGCGCCGAGCCGTGGGCGTCCGCGCTTGCCTCGGCGGCTGACGATCTCGTCAACGTCGTAGCCGGCCTCGGCGTCGTCTGCCAGTTGCTCGATGAGGTCGTCGTCAATGATGCGGCCCGACTTGGTGCGTCCGAAGGTTCGATTGCGTGGAGGATTTCGTCGTCGGCGATGCCGTGGCGTCGAGCTGACGGGTGGATGTCCACACGGGGAATATTGTAGTACGAAATACCTTACACGTCGACGTATCGATCGCCGTGCCGGTTTCGAGCACCAGGACGGTTCTGCGGCTGAGGCCCGAGGCGTGACTCCCTCGTTGCACGGACAGCGCTCAGGCGCGTAGCTCGCCCGCGACGGAGGCTATGGCAGAGGTTCGCCGCGCTTCACTGATGAAGTTGCGGTCGATGCCCGAGGTGCAGAACGCGAACGAGATGCCGCTCGCGGGATCGGCCCAGGCGATCTGGCCGCCGGCACCGTTGTGGCCGAAGGTCTGTGGGGAAACCGTGTGGCCCATGCCGCGCAGGGCGGACTGCCCGTCGTCGCCCGCGAGTATCAGCCCCAGGGTGCGGTTGGCAGGCGCGCCGTGCACCGGGTCGGGCAGGTTGCAGTGCACCCGGGCGGTGCCATCCGCGAGCACCGAGGGCTTCCACGTGTCCCCGGAGTTGTGCAGTAGGTGTTGGTAGTAGGTCGCGATCGAGGCTGCATCGGAGATGCCGCCCGCGGCGGGGATGCCGACCGCGCGCACCTCTGGATAGTTGAACGCCAGGAGGATCTCCGGGGTCACCTCGCCCAGGTCGAACTCGGTGGTTCCGAGAACCTCCTGGATCTCCTCGGGCGTGGGTGGCTCACCCACCGCGGTGAGCTCCTCCATGGCGGCGGTGCGTCCGGTCTCGCCACCCAGGGAGAACCCCTCCAGGCCGAGCGGGTCGAGGAGTCGATTCTGAAGCACCGTGCGGTAGTCCGAACCCTCGACCGCCTCGATCATCTCCGCGATCACCCAGTGCCCGGAGGTCGGGTGGTACTCGAAGTGCTCACCGGGTGGGTATTGCAGGCGCCAGTGCGAATACCGCTCCGCGCGCCCCTCGGGGGTGTCCCACTGCGGTGGACCGAGGGGGGCGGCCGGGAAGCCCCCGGTGTGGGTCAACAGATGCTCCAGGGTCATGCCCTTTGCCGCAGCGAACGACGGCACCAGTTCGATGACCGGTGTGTCTATCTCCAGTGATCCTTCGGCGAGGAGTTGCCACACCACCCCGGCGATGAACGCCTTGGTGACCGAGAACACGGCGAACCGACTGTCGTCGGTTGCAGCACCGAAGTTCTCCCGGTGCACGATCCGCCCGTCGAGGCCGATCGCGATCTGGCCGGCGGGAACCGTCCCGTCGTCGACCTCCGCCTGGATCCGCTCGCGCAGAGTCTCCAGTACCCCGGCGTCGAGCCCATCTTCCACCGGATCCGTCGCAGCGCCAGCTGGGCGGGTCCCTCCCATGTCCGCATTCGCCATGGGGGCACCGTAGCCAGCAAAGGGATTCCGATGTCGAGTCGATCACATCCTGCCCGCAGGGTGCGCCGTCGCGCGGAGCGCATGCCGTTCCATCCGGTGGGACCCCTGCTCGGCAGTTCGGGTGGCATGTGTCTCCGTGGCCGTCGATGCGACGCGAGGTGCCGATCAGGGATCTATGGTCGGTGCCATGAAGATCGTCATCGACTACGACCTGTGTGAAGCCAACGCAATCTGCATGGGCATCGACCCCACGGTGTTCGAGGTTCGTGAGGACGACTACCTCTACATCCTCAACGAGCATCCACCGGAGGAGTCGCGCCCGAAGATGGAAGAGGCCGCCCGGCGCTGTCCGAAGCAGGCCATCACCATCGAGGATTGAAACCCGTCGTAGTTCTCGGTGCCTCCCTGAGCGGGATGGCCGCCGTCGAATCCATGCGCGGTACGGGATACGACGGACCGTTGGTGGTCCTCGATCCGTCGGAGACGCTTCCCCATGACCGTCCGCCGCTGACCAAGCAGGTGCTCTCCGGTGAGTGGCCACTCGAACGTGCCGAGCAGCCCGTAGCGGCGCGGCTGGCGTCGCTGGACCTGGATCTGCGCCTGGGTGTGGGAGCGGCAGGCCTCGATGCGAAGCGTCGCAGCCTCGCGCTGAGCGACGGCACGACCCTCGACGCCTCGGCCGTGCTGGTGGCGACCGGCTCCCATGCACGCCGGTTGCCGCTGTCCCGCCAGGGCGAACCGGGAGCCGGGACCTTCGTGGTGCGCACCGGGGCCGACTCGGTGGCCCTGCGAGACCGACTCGAGCACACCGATGGCCCGGTGGTGGTCATCGGTGCTGGCTTCATCGGCGCGGAGGTGGCCGCCACATGCCGCCGGCTCGGATTCGAGGTGACGATCCTCGAAGCGGCTCCGGTGCCCCTCCAACGGGTGCTGCCCGGGGACGTCGGATCCTTCGTGGCCGACCTGCACCGCGCTCACGGCGTGGATGTGCGCCTCGGAACGGTGATCGAGGCGATCGAAACGGGTGCGGACGGCTCGCCTCATGGTGTGCGACTGGCCGACGGATCCCTCATCGAGGCGGCCGTGGTGGTCGAGGGTGTCGGGGCAGCTCCGAGCGTGGCCTGGCTCGAAGGTTCTGGCCTGGAGCTCCTCGAACCCGCACGTGGCGGTGGGGTGCTCTGCGACGCTTCGCTGCTCGCACATCCGGGGGTGGTGGCCGCGGGTGACCTGGCAGCGTGGCCGAATCCACACTTCGGTGGAGAGGTCATGCGGGTCGAGCACTGGGAGAACGCGATCGAGTCGGGCACCCATGCCGGCCGCAGGGTGCTCGCGGAGGTCGAGGGTTCGTCGCTGGGCAACAACGATCCGTTCGACTCCCTGCCGTGGTTCTGGTCCGATCAGTACGACGCGAAGATCCAGATGGTCGGTCGCAGTGGACCAGATGACGAAGCGGTGTTCGTCGACGGCGAGCCAGGATCCGAGCGCTTCGTGGTGCTGTTCCGCAGGGCCGGGCGCTGTAGCGCCGCGTTGGGTGTTGGTAGACCCCGGTTGGTCATGCAGGCACGCATGAAGATGGCAGAGTCGCTCGACTGGGATGGAGTGGCGGCCCTGTTCTGAGGCAGGCTCTGGGTTTCGCCGACCGGAGGTCTGATGTTCGCAATCCTCGTCGCCGCCACGCTTGTGGTGGCCGTTGCCGACTGGGTGGCCGTGGCGACGGATCGTCGGCCCGCGGAATACGTGCTCAAGCCTCTTGCGATGGTGGTGCTCGTCGCGGCGGCGATCGTCATGTCGGATCCCGATCCCGAGCTGGCCCGATGGTTGATCGTCGCCGGCCTGGTCCTGTCGCTCGGCGGCGACGTGTTCCTCATGTTGGAGGACCACTTCGTGGAAGGGCTCGCCTCGTTCCTGTTGGCCCACGTGTTCTACATCGCGGCCTTCGCCACGATGGGACTCGACGCGATCGCGTTCGTGATCGGCGCCGCAGCGGTAGCGGTTCTCGTGCGGCTGGTCGGGGTGCGGATCGTGCGCTGTGCCGCGCAGACAGACCGGGCCTTCGGGGTCCCTGTGGCGGCCTACGTGACCGTGATCTCGCTCATGGTCGCCTTCGCTGTGGGGACAACCCGTTGGTGGGCCATCGTCGGTGCGGCGTTGTTCTACCTCTCGGACGCCCTGATCGGCTGGAGCCGCTTCGTCTCGGATTTCCCACACCAGCGCATCGCGATCATGACCACCTACCATCTCGGGCAGGTCGGCATCGTGCTCAGCCTGCTCGGTGCGGCCTGACCTGCCAGGCCGGGCCCGGCTGGTAAGCATCGACGGAACGGAGCCACGATGAACCCGAGCGCGACCCTCCCAGCAGACCGCGAGGCAGCCCAGGACCTGTTGGGCGAGCTCACCGAGCTGCGCCGGTCGATCCACCGCCATCCGGAGCTGGGGCTGGACCTGCCGGTGACCCAGCAGGCGGTCGTCGACGCCCTCGACGGCCTGGGTCTCGAGGTTCGCACAGGCGATGCCCTCACATCGGTGGTCGCGGATCTCGACACCGGCCGACCGGGGCCCACGATCCTGTTGCGCGGCGACATGGATGCGCTTCCGATGCCCGAGGACACCGGTCTGGGGTACGCATCCGAGCTGGACGGGCGGATGCACGCCTGTGGCCACGACGCCCACGTGGCGATGCTCGTCGGCGCTGCGAGGATCCTTGCCGCCCGGCGAGACGAGCTCCGGGGCAGGGTGCGGTTCATGTTCCAGCCCGGTGAGGAGGGATCCGGCGGTGCGGAGATCATGATCCGAGAAGGAGTTCTCGACGGTGTCGATGGCGCGTTCGCCATGCACATCGCCCCCACCCTGTGGGCGGGAGCCCTCGCTATCAAGCCGGGTCCGATGCTTGCCGCGACCGACGAGTTCGAGGTGACGATCACCGGTCGCGGAGGTCATGCCTCCACGCCTCACTGGGCGACCGATCCCGTTCCGGTTGCAGCTGAGATCATCGTGGCGTTGCAGTCGATGGTCACGCGCACCGTCGACGCGTTCAACCCCGCGGTGCTGACCGTGGCCCGTGTCGATGCCGGTACCGCGTTCAACGTGATCCCCGAGACCGCCACCCTGGGGGGGACGATCCGCACCGTCGACGAGAAGGTGCGCGCATCGGTGGGTGAACACCTCGAAAGGGTGGTCGATGGCGTCTGTGCCGCGCACGGGTGCACCGCTGAGGTGGTCCTCACAGCGGGCTATCCGGTCACCCGCAACGATGCCCGGTTCACCGAGTTCGTCCGCGAGGTCGTCCCTCCGCTGCTCGATGCCCCCGGCCTCCTCGAACTGCCCGCCCCGGTCATGGGGGCCGAGGACTTCTCGTATGTGCTCGACGGCGTGCCGGGGGCGATGGCGTTCCTCGGTGTCTGTCCACCCGAGGAACCCGATCCGTTCGCCGCACCGGCGTGTCACTCCAACCGCATGGTGCTCCACGAACCGGCCATGGCCACAGGAGTGGCGGTGCACGTGGCGGTGGCGAGCCGCTTCCTGACCGACCCGCCCGAGTGGGTGGGCATCGTCGGCGAAGCGGTGTGAGCCGAGCCACGACACCGGGGGAACTGGCGCAACGCTTCACCCAGCAGGCGACGGCTTGTGCCGAGCTCGGATCGGATCTCTACGGGCGCCTGGGGCACCTGCTGGCTCAGGACATCGCCGACTCCGGGCCGACCTGGGGGTTGATCGCCGAGGCCGGGGATCTGCGCTTCGGGCAGGCAGCGCCGTTGCGTCTCCTCGGTGCTGCGCACCGCCTGGCGCTCACAGGCGATGCCCCGCGTTGGGCTGAAGTGCTGCCGAGCTGCGGTGGTGCGGCACCGACAGCTGATGTCGAACTGTTGGACAGGTGGCTTGATCTGGTGGCGAGCCACCACGACGAACTGGCCGAGGGGCTCCAACGGGAGGTGCAGACCAACGAGGTGGCGCGTGCGTCCGGGCTGGCATTCGCGCTGGCCCAGGCAGGGCTCACCGAGGCCCGGCTGGTCGAGATCGGTTGTTCGGGTGGACTCAACCTGGGCCTCGATGCCTTCGAGGTCGACCTCGGAGGCCTGATCCTCGGCAAAGCCGGCAGCGACGTGAGGCTCCGCCCCGAGGTGCGCACCGCGGCCCGATCGCGCTCCGGTGTTGGCGCAACCCTTCCCGAGGTCACCGGCCTTCCGGAGATCACGGGCCGGGTCGGCATCGACGTCCACCCGATAGATCCCCGCACCGACGAGGGTCGTCTGACCCTGTTGAGCTTCGTGTGGCCCGACCAGACCGAACGCGTGGAACGGGTCCGCGCCGCGATCGGTCTGGCTGTCTCGCTGCCCACCGAACTGCTGGCGACCGGGGGAGCCGACCGTACCGCCGAGGTGCTCGGGGGCGTACTACAGCGAGGCGGTGCGTGCGTGGTGATGCAGTCGATCATGTGGCAGTACGTCCCACCGGAGCACCGTTGGCAGATCACCGAGAGCATCGAGCAGGCGGGCCGCTCGGCCGGTGCGTCAGAACCACTGGCATGGATCCGCTTCGAGCCCGACCCTTGGGACCGCCGTAGGGCCGCCATCTGGTTGCGTAGATGGCCCGACGGTGGGGACCGCCTGGTCGCGCACGTCGACTACCACGGCAGGTGGATCGAACCTCTGTGAGCGGTGCGCACCCCGGAGCACCCCTGGTGCACCGGGGTGACCGCATGGCGCTACCGTCGGTGCGCAATGGCTGAAACACATCGCAACGTCCAACGGGTCATCGACGCCGGAGCGGCGCTCGGCGTCGCCGTCGAACCCCGCAACTTCCCCCAGGGTGCCAAGACAGCGCAGGACGCCGCCGATGCGATCGGCGTCGAGGTGGGCCAGATAGTCAAGAGCCTGATCTTCGGAGTCGATGGAGAGATCGTCCTGGCGTACGTCAGCGGCTCGAACCAACTCGACGAAATGAAGCTCGCCACTGCGGCGGGCGGGCAACGTTGCGAACGGGTGGATGCCGATGCTGTGCGCGAGGCGACCGGCTTCCCCATCGGGGGAGTACCTCCGTTCGGGCACACCACCGAGCTACGCACCTTCGTGGATCCAGACCTGCTCGACTGGAGCGAGGTGTGGGCCGCGGCGGGCACCTGGAACGACGTCTTTGCGATCGCTCCCGACGCGCTCGTGGCCGCCAGCGGTGCCACGGTGGTCGAGCTGCGTCGCGGCTGACCTTTCGGCTACTCCGCAGCGATGCGCTCGGCGGCTTCGACCGATGCCCACATCCGCTCGATGTGCTGCGCGACCTGGCGGGCCCCGACCTCCAGCGGGTTCGACCCGAGGAATCCCTCTACCTCACCAGCGAGCGACCTGTCGGTGAACCCGCGGATCCCGTCGAGCATCCTCGGCAGCGCGGAGGAGGGGAAGCGGTCGGTCATGGCCCCGAAGTTGTCGCTGACGAACCTCCATGCGACGTCTCCGAGCTCGGGGTTGGTGAGCGCACGGCGCAGGACGTAGGGCCCGTCCTGGGTGCGCACCTCGCCAAGGCACAACTCCAGCGACTCGCTGAACTGCTCGGGCACGGTGGTGGCGACGATCGCGCTCAGATGGCGCTGCTCGTCCTG
>JBKEAI010000167.1:0-1687 GCA_047972145.1 Microthrixaceae bacterium | reverse complement strand
TCTTGGAACCCTTCGGGTAGCGGATCTCGCTGCGGTCGATCTCCTCTGATGCGGTGTCGACGAAGCCGATCCCGAAGCCACCGGCGTCGAACGCATAGCTGACCCGTCGCGCCTCACCGCTGACACCACCGCCGTTGTAGATGGTGACGTTCACGTCGTCGGTGTCGACAGGTGGTGTGGTGGTCGTGGTCACCGGTGCGCCCGGCTCGACCCCCTGGAAGAACGCGAGGGTGAGATACGACGCATCCTCGTCGAGGCGCACGATCGATGCTCCGCCGTCGGTCTTGTCACCTGTGACCGCCAGCTGGTGGGTCTGGAGTCGCTGCGGGTCGAAGTTGGAGAACCTCTGACCGAGACCGAGGATGTCGCCGAAGCCGAGCCCCGAGTCGACCGTGGTCGACTCCAGCCCCGCATCAACGAGACCCTTGAGTCGACCGACGTCGTCGAGTCCCATCGTGCGGATCTTGCCGAGCGCGGCGCGCATCAGAAGCTGCTGGCGGGTGATCCGGCCGAGGTCGCCGGTCGGGTCGTCCTGCCAACCGTCCGCATCGCGGTACTGGAGGTGCCGCGAGCGGGCGAACGCAAGGCCCTGTGTGCCGTCGAGCACCGCGCAACCAGGCGACTGGACCGACAACCCCGAGTTGCGGTCGCGCACCGGGGCGTCGAAGTACATCGGCACACCGCCGAGTGCGTCGATCAGGTTCTGGAAACCCGCGAAGTCGACCTCCGCGAAGTGGTGGATAGGGATTCCGAGGTTCTCGTCGATCGTGTCGATGAGGGTCTGGGTCGACTTCGCATAGGCCGCGTTGATGCGCTGCTCGGAGCCATCGGGCAGCGTCACCCACAGGTCACGGGGGATCCCGAGCACGTCGATGCGGTCCTCACCCGGGTCGACCCGCAGGATCGAGATGCTGTCGGAGCGTTGACCACCCGGCGCCTCGTCGCCGTGGAACAGCGCGGCGTTGGGGTCGTCCTCGCTCACCGACTCGCGACTGTCGGAACCCACTATGAGGTAGTTGCGCGGCTCGTTGTCGACCGGGGTGGCAAGGTCGACGTCGACCCGGTCGACCTTACGGTAGGTCCACCAGCCGTACCCCGCTACCGCCAATGCCCCGGCCACGAGCACTCCGAGAGCCCCCAGGAGTACCCGGCGACCTCGACCTGACCGCGACGAGCCACCTGACCGCTCGCGCTGTCGGCGCACGACCCGCGGCGAACCGTCTGCACCTTGAGCGGTGGTCGAAACGTCGGGGTCCCGGGAACTCACAGGCCGTCGGGACGCTGAGCGCGAACGTCTGTCGGATGGATCGTCAGGGGACACTGAAACTGAATCGTAATGGCGAGCCGGGGTCGACCAAGAGACACCACGGGCGGGTGGATCCACCCGTCTGACGGCTTACACAGCGCTGATTTGACTCCGGTTCTACTGGGTCGCCTTGCGCTCGGGGTGCGCCGTGTCGCCTTGCACCCGGGGTGTGCCGTATCGCCTGCACTCTGGGGATGTACGAAGTCCGAGCGCTGGGTGGCCATCGGAGCCAGGTTCAGGACTTCTGTTCCACCTTGGGTTCCCGGGGCAGGCCGAGCACCCGCTCCCCCACGATGTTGCGCTGGATCTCGGCGGTCCCACCCCAGATCGTCTCCGAACGCGAGAAGAAGAACGCGGACACCATCTGGCTGACCGGATACG
>JBKEAI010000072.1:0-11764 GCA_047972145.1 Microthrixaceae bacterium | reverse complement strand
CACCTGGCGGTCTGGTTGGAGGAACATCCAGCCGAGGCGAAGCGGGTTCTCACCAAGGCGGTCCAGGCCGCGAGGGCCAGAGAGGCTGCGCGCAGCGCAAGGGAAGCGACCCGTCGGCGCTCCGTGCTCGACGGTGCCGGGCTTCCAGGCAAGCTGACCGACTGCTCCAACAAGGATCCCCGCGACTCGGAGATCTACATCGTCGAGGGCAACTCCGCAGGCGGCTCCGCCAAGGACGCCCGCGATCCCGCCTCGATGGCGATCCTGCCGATCAGGGGCAAGATCCTCAACGTGGAGCGTGCCCGCCCCGACCGGATGTTGGCCAACACCGAGATCCAGGCGCTCATCTCGGCGATCGGCGCGGGGATCGGCGAGGACTTCGACGAGACGAAACTCCGCTACCACAAGATCATCATCATGTGCGATGCCGATGTGGACGGCTCACACATCCGCACGTTGCTGCTCACGTTCCTGTTCCGCCAGATGAAGCCCACCGTGGAGGGGGGCCACGTCTACATCGCGCAACCTCCCCTGTATTCCACCGAGGTCGGTCGCAACAAGGTCTACCTCAAGGACGACCCCGCCAAGGAAGCGTTCCTGCGTGAGCACCCCAAGCACACCAACGACTTCCAGCGGCTCAAGGGCCTGGGCGAGATGGATGCCGAGGAGCTCTGGGAGACCACGATGGACCCCGCCCAGCGCACCCTGTTGCAGGTGTCGGTCGAACAGGCCGCCATCGCAGATGAGGTGTTCTCGATCCTCATGGGCGAGGACGTCGAGTCCCGCAAGCACTTCATCCAATCCAACGCCTCAGATGTCCGGTTCCTCGACATCTGAGTCAGCCCCACAGTGAGTCAGCCCCACAGTGAAGTTCCGGTACCCGCAGGCTCTGGTTCACGGGTCGGGGATCGACTCGCCATCTCACCGAGGACGGTAACCACACGATGAGCGACAACCCACCAGAGTCAGGCAACACGGACCCCACCGATGACGACGGCGGGCAAGGCCCGGTCACCTCCATCGGTGCGATCGACTCCATCGAGATCCAACAGGAGATGGAGCAGTCGTTCCTCGACTACGCGATGTCGGTCATCGTGTCGAGGGCATTGCCAGATGTGCGCGACGGCCTCAAGCCGGTGCACCGCCGGATCCTCTGGGCCATGCACGACGCCGGACTGCGACCGGACCGCAACCACAAGAAGTCTGCCACCGTGGTCGGCGATGTGATCGGCAAGTACCACCCCCACGGTGACCAGGCCGTGTACGACGCGCTCGTGCGCATGGGCCAGTCGTTCTCCCTACTGCATCCCCTGGTGGACCCGCACGGCAACTTCGGTTCACCGTCGGACCCGCCCGCCGCGTACCGCTACACCGAGTGCAGGCTCTCGGCGATCGCGATGCAGATGCTCGCGGGGATCGACGAGGAGACCGTCGACTTCGCCCCCACCTTCGATGCCTCGGGCGACGAACCCACGGTGTTGCCCTCGCGTTTTCCGAACCTGCTGGTCAACGGGAGCCAGGGGATCGCGGTCGGCATGGCGACCAACATCCCCACCCACAACCTCGGCGAGGTGATCGACGCCACCGTGCACCTGCTGGAGCATCCCGAGGCGACTACCGACGACCTCATGGAGTTCGTGCTGGGTCCCGACTTTCCCACCGGTGGGATGATCATGGGTCGCGCGGGGCTCGTCTCGGCGTTCCGCACCGGTCGGGGGTCGGTGAAGCTGCGCGCGAGGGCCGAGATAGAGGACCACAACGGCGGCGAGCGCATAGTGGTCACAGAGATCCCGTATCAGACCTCGGTGGAGTCGATCTCCGAGAAGATCGCGGAGCTCGCGAACGCCGGCACGGTGGAGGGGATCCGCGAGATCCGCGACGAACGTTCCCGGGGCACCACGCGCCTGGTGATCGAGCTGAAGCGCGACGCGAACGCGCATGTGATCCTCAACAACCTCTACAAGCACAGTCCCCTTCAGAGCACCTTCGGGGTCAACATGGTCGCCCTCGTCGACGGGGTGCCCCGCACGCTCACCCTGCGCGACGCGCTGGTGCACTACGTGGCGCACCAGCGCGAGGTGGTCACCCGGCGGTCGCAGTTCCGCCTCGAGCGGGCACAGCGCAGGGCGCACATCGTCGAGGGATTCCTCTCCGCACTCGACCAGATCGACGAGATCATCGCTGCCATCCGGGCCTCGGCTGACCGTGCCGCGGCGATCGTCGCGCTCCAGGACGACTCGTTCGGCTTCAGTGAGATCCAGGCCACCGAGATCGTCGACATGCGCCTGTCCACCCTCACCCGCTTGGGCCGTGAACGCCTAGAGGAAGAGCTCGCCGAGCTACGGGCGACGATCGCGGAGCTCGAGGCGATCCTCGCTGATGAGTCGAAGTTGCGCGCGACCATCTCAGAGGAGCTCGCCGAGATCCGGGAGAAGTTCGCCACGCCGCGGCGCTCGACCCTCGAACACGACGATGGTGACCTCGACGTGGAGGACCTCATCGACGACGAGGACGTCGTGGTGCTCATGACCGATCGCGGCTATCTCAAGCGGGTCGCTGCGGATGCGTTCCGAACCCAGGGGCGCGGTGGGCGCGGTGTGGCGGGAGCCAAGCTGCGTGAGGAGGACGTGATCACGCACCTGCTGTACACGTCCGCCCACGCGTACCTGCTGTTCTTTTCCAACAGGGGCAAGGTCTACCGGCTCAAGGCACACCGGATTCCCCAGCGCGATCGCCATGCCCAGGGCCAGGCGATCGTCAACCTGTTGAACCTCGCACCGGAGGAACGGATCGAGGCGATCATCGACACCCGCGACTACGAGACGCACCGGTACCTGTTCTTCGTGACGCGCAACGGCGTGGTCAAGAAGACGGCGTTCAACGCCTATGACAGCTCGCGAAGCGATGGGCTCATAGCGATCGGCCTGCGCGACGGCGACGAGCTCGTGCGGGTACTGCCCACCTCGGGGGACGACGACCTGCTCCTGGTGACCCGCAACGGCAAGGGGATCCGATTCTCCGAGCACGACGTGCGAGCGATGGGCCGCACCGCGAGCGGAGTGCGTGGCATCAGGTTGCTCGGCGACGATGTGGTGGTGGGTGCCGATGCGGTCAAAGGTGACGACGACGTGCTGCTGACCGTCACCGACAGGGGCTTCGGAAAGCGCACATCCCTGGAGCACTATGCGACGAAGAAGCGCGGGGGCCAGGGGATCAGGGCACAACGCGTCTCCGAGGAGCGTGGACACCTCGTCAACGGCTTCCTGGTCGAACCCGACGACGAGGTGTTGATGATCACCGACGCGGGGGTGGTCATCCGAACCGCGGTCACCGACATCTCGGTGCAGGGGCGTGACGCCTCCGGGGTGAGGGTCATGCATCCGGGGGAGGACAACCAGGTTGCCGCGGTAGCACGGGTGCTCGCGAGCGACGAGGACGACTCCGGTGAGGGTGACCCGGACGGGGGTGCTGTTGGTGACGGCGATGGTACTGGTGAAGCGGATGGTGACGGTCGAGCGGAGGGTGCCGGTGCAGCGCCGGCGCAGTGAGCGTTGCGCGGCCACCGTCGTTGCTGTCGCTCTGATAGCACTTGGGGCTGTGGTGATGCTCGAGGCGGCCCGCAGTGGCGGCGCCATCATCGAGGCGCAGCGGGCCTCGGCCACCGCGGACGCGGTCGCTCTCGCCGAGGCCACCGGTGGGGACGAGGCCGGAGACGCCGTGGCGTCGGCCAACGACGCTGTTGTGAGCTCACGCCGCGCCCTGGGCCCGGTGCGGGTCGTGCGTGTGCGTCGGGCAGGCGTCGGGGCAACTGCCGCGGCCATGGGGCTCCGACGGTAGGATCCCGCAGGTGACCGCCACCACCGAGTCCGCGTCGGAGCGAACCGAGCCGCGCCCCGTCCAACACGTGGACGGAGCTCGTGGGACCGACCCGAACGAGCGACGGGTGCTCGGGTACCGCCGGCAGCGCTTCGAGGCCCGTCGGGTCCGCCGGCTGGTGCGCCACATCGACCCCTGGTCCGTGCTCAAGTTGTCGTTGCTCATGGCGCTGTGCCTATGGATCGTGGTGATGATCGCGTCGGTGATCATCTGGTCGGTCGCCAACAGCACAGGGGCGCTGAGCAGCCTCGAGGACTTCTTCAACGACAGCCTCCAGTTGGAGGACTTCAAGCTCTCCGGCGACGTCCTGTTCAGGCAGTTCGGCCTCGTCAGCCTGCTGATATCGCTCGGGTTGGCGGCGGCAGGGGTGGTCGGAACCCTGGTGTTCAACCTGGTCAGCGACATCATCGGGGGGATCTGGATCTCGGTCATCGAGGAGGAGACGGCTCGTCCTGTGGGAGTCAGGCCCGCAGCGTGGTCCGCCGACGAGGTGCCACCCGAGGGGCTCGAGACCCGTTCGCCGCAGGGGTAGGCGTCAAGGTACGCTTGCCGACCGCCGTGCGGGGCTATAGCTCAGTTGGTTAGAGCGCACCCCTGATAAGGGTGAGGTCGCTGGTTCGACTCCAGCTAGCCCCACGTGAACCGTTCCAGAGTCGCCGGTGTGGCGATCGCCATGGGTGCGCTGTTGGCCGCGTTCCTGCGCCTGCGGGGCTCACGGCCGAATCCACCCGCAGCGGGAGGCTGGAGGGACCTCGACGAGACGTCCCTGAGCGACCCGTGAACGCGGAGGTGTCGATAGTAGGTGTCGGCGTGGTGGGTGGCCGCGCCGCCAGGGAGATCGTGTCGGGTTCATCGATGAAGGTGGCGCTCGGCTCCGAGCGCGCCGATCGCCGTGCCGAGCTGGCTCGGGTGTTCGGACGGTCCGCGGACGTCTCGGACCGCTCGGGCGCGGTGAGCGGGGCGACACGCGTGGTCGTGTTGAGCGGTGACGACGACCAGCAGGTGGCCGATGCCGGCGCGCACCTCGATGCAGGTCGTCACGTGGTCACGACCGTCACGTCCCACGCCGCTGCCAGGGGCCTCGTGGACCTGAACGAACGTGCGGTCTCCAACGAGCGTGCACTGGTGGTGGGAGCAGGCTTCTCACCGGGGCTCACCGACGTGCTCACCGCCTACGCGGGCGCCCGGTTCGACACGGTCGAAGAGGTCCACGTCGCAAGGCACGGCTCGGCGGGGCCGCGGTGCGCCGAGGCCACCGACCGGGCTCTTGTGCGCGCTGCCCACGTCCTGCACGACGGCGGCTTCGAACGTCGCAGCGTCGGCGGTGGTCGCCAACTCTGCTGGTTCCCCGATCCCATCGGTGGCCGCGACGCGTTCTACGCCGACACGGCGGAACCCCTGATCGCACAGTTGGGTAACGCCGGCGTCGTTCGGGCATCGGCACGGATCACCTCCAGTGCACTCAGACGGGTTCGCACACGCCTGAGTTGGGTACCGGCCCCGTCGATGGGTGATGGCGAGGGTGGCATCGGAGCGGTCCGGGTGGAGGTGAGGGGTACCCTGTCTGGAGGTCGCAGGTCCGCGGTCCTGGGTTCGTTGGACCGTCCGGGTGTCGCAGCAGCAGCGCTGATCGCCGAGATCGTCGTGGTTCTCATGGAGCCGACGGCGCCCGGGGGTGTCATGGGTCCGGGGAGGCTGATCGACGGTGCCGAGATGCTCCGCAGGTTGCGTGCACGGGGGGTGCGTGTCGCCGAACTCGCGTCCGATCTACCCGCCGACCCCGCTGCGTGAGCGAGATTTCTCCGAAAAATCTCCGGGAACGTTTGAACACGTAGAGTGGCTGATATATCCACCAACTCCTGAGAATCTCTTACCAAACAATGTCTCAAGTAGTCCGGGCGACCTACCGAATGTCACACAGAGTGATTATCTGAGCTTCTGCGCGACCCTTGGGGCGAAATTCGCCTCAAGTCCGCGATGCGCGCGCGCCGATGTCTTGCTTGCTGGTTCCCAGGAGGACAGATGTCACGATCCGCGCAGTTCCCCAACGACGACGAGGCCACCGCTCTGGTGGAGAGCCACCTACCGCTCGTCAACCACGTCGTGTTCCAGGTGGCGGTGAACTTTCCCCGCCACGTAGATCGTGACGAACTCGTCAACGCCGGTGCGATCGGGCTGGTGGAGGCCGCCAAGCGCTTCGACGAGTCGCGTGGCGTTCCGTTCAACCGCTTCGCCGCGCAGCGCATCCGTGGGGCGATCATCGATGCGGTCCGCTCCGCTGACTGGGCACCGCGATCGGTGAGAACGCTCGCCCGTCGACTCGACGCGGTCGAACAGCGCCTCGCGGGGGACCTGGGCAGGCTCCCGAGCATCGGCGAGACAGCCGCAGAGCTGGGCATGTCCACCGACGAAGTCCACGCGTTGAGGGATCGGATCTTCCGTTCGGTGGTGTTGGCCTTCGAGCACGTCGTCAGCGACGAAGAGGATGAGGAGTTGACCCTCATCGACATGCTCGCAGACGATGGTCGCGAGCCCGACGCGGAGCTCGAGGATCGAGAGCTGAAGGCTTACCTGCGCGAGGCCGTCGCACAGCTTCCCGAGCGTCACCGGCTGATCGTCGTGGGCTACTTCATCCAGGAGCGCACGAGCGAGGATCTCGCCCGGTTCCTGGGTGTGACCGAATCGCGGATCTCCCAGATGCGCACCGAAGCGCTCGGGATGCTCAAGCGGGGCATCGAGGCCCAGTACAGCGTGCACACCGAGGAGCCCAACGGGCTGATCGAACGGCGCAGGGCCGACTACGCCCGGAGGATCTGCGAGTCGTCCCAGGTGGCCGACCGCATCGAGGCGCGGATCGATCCCGACTCCGACGACCAACTCTGTGCCGAGATCGACCGGTTGGTGAGCGTCGTAGCGAGCTGAACGGGCGGGATCCGCCCGGGTGGACAGTTGGTCAGCTCAGCAGGTCCAGCCATGCCTGGTGGGCTCCACCGCGCGAGGCGATCGCGGAGTGGGCGTAGGGTCCCGAACCCGGCGGTGGCCGCAGATCGGCCGACCCTGACCGGCTCGTGACCACTCCGCCGGCTTCGCGCACCACCAACGACGGTGCTGCAAGGTCCCACCATTCGAGCTCGGGGTCGAACATGGCGTCCGCCCGACCGGTGGCGACCAGGGCGTAGCCGTAGGCATCGCCCCAGGTGCGCACCAGGACCCCGGCGTCGGCCACGCGATCGTGGAGTTCGCCGGTCCAGTCGTGGAAGCCCGACACGCACAGGATCCTGCCCGCCAGGGGCCGCGCGAGCGCGGTGGTGCGATCGTTGCTCTGAGCACCTCCGTGAGTGACTCCCGGGGCTGGGGACGGCTTCGGGTTTGCCGGCGGCATCCGCCTCCCGTTGAACCAGCAGCCGCTTCCGCGGATCGCCCAGAGCGTCTCGCCCAGCGCCGGCAGGTTGATGATCCCGAGGCGTGTGCCCTCGTCGTCGGTGAGTGCCAGCAGGTTGGAGTACGTCGCAACCCCGTGGGAGAAGGCCTTGGTGCCGTCTATGGGGTCGATCACCCAACGCATCCCGCTCGTTCCCTCGTCACCGCCCTGTTCCTCGCCGAGGATCCCGTCGGAGGGGAACGTCGAGGAGATGCGGTCGCGCAGCAGCGCCTCCGCCTCGCGGTCGGCAACGGTGACAGGCGTACCGTCACCCTTGGAGTCCACGGTGAGCTCGGGATCCCTGAAGTGCCCGAGGGTCAGATCGCCCGCTTCGCGTGCCCACCCGAGAGCGAGCTCCACCAGGGCGGTGCCGTCGGCCGGCTCGGGCTCATCGGTCATGGCCCGCAGTCTCGCGTGCGGGTGCAGGTCTGGTAGTAACACCTCGTGACCGACTCCGAACCGACAGCCATGGAGATGGCCGATATGCTCACGCTCGAGCCCGGGGAGGGCGCTTCGCTGAGCGGCTCTTCCCCCGAGTACCCCTGGGGCGGGCTCTATGGGGGCCAGATCGTCGGCCAGGCGCTGCTAGCGGCCGGGACCGGGGTCGACCCGGAGTTCAAGGTCCACAGCACCCGCGCCTATTTCATCAGGCGTGGTCGCCAGGCGGAACCGGTGCTCTACGACATCGACCCGATCCGCGACGGGCGGAGCTTTTGCACGCGACGGGTCGTGGCGCACCAGGGGGGGCATCCGATCCTCAACCTCGAGGCGTCGTTCCAACGCTCGGAGGTCTCCGAGGACATCCAGATGGTCGGGATCGACCCGAGCGTCGAGGTGCCGCCCCTGGCGTCGATCACGAAGGACTCCGAATCGTGGTCCACGTCGTTCGACCGTTCCAGCGTCAGGTTCGCCGACGAGCGGGACGGTATTGCACGGGCGGCGGCCTGGATGCGTTCGACGCCGTTGCCGGCGGATTCCCCGCCGCGACTTCACGCGGTCGCGCTGGCGTTCATCTCCGACGACATGCCTACCGAGGCGGTCATCCGTGCACATCCGGTCTACGACGGCCTGGACGATATGTGGGAGTCGCCGTTGTACACGGCGAGCCTCGACCACACGATCTGGTTCCACCGCGACGCCCCGGCCGACCAATGGCAGCTCCACGACTTCCGGTGCCAGAACTTCGTGGGTGGGCGGGGCCTGGCGATGGGTCACATCCACACGGCGTCGGGAGTCCACGTCGCCACCGTCGCCCAAGAGGTTCTGCTGAGGGTGCCCGACTAGCACCCTGCCAGGACGAGGTCCCAAGTGGTTTTCACTACATATCCGGGTGGTGTTGCCGACGGAAGAAGGTGAGCCGACAGACCTTCCGCCGATGAAGTTCAGAACGCTGTCCAGAGATGCCGAGGCATGGTCCCCCCTCGAGCTGCATCCGTCGTTGACGGTGGTGGTCTTCGACGACGACGCGATCCGGGTGAGCCTCATCGAGACCCTCTCGCACGCCTACGACCTCGCCGGCAGCGAGGTCCACGGCATGATCGAGTACTCCGGCTTCGACATGCCACTCGACCAGACGTCGGTCGTGTCGTTGGATCTGGTGGGTGACGGTCCACCCCTGGTCGACCAGGAGGTGCTGGTCGGGGTGCTCGGCGAGGTCCGTGACGAGTTGCGCAGACGGATCGAACCTGAGCTCGAGCGTAAGGCCACAGAGCTCGGCGAGCTCATGGAGGATCTGCACAAGGCGAAACGCCGGTCGTCGGTCACCGCCGCTGCGGTCGAGGCGGTGGATGAGGACCTCGGCAATGGAGCGGTGTTGTTGGGTGAGCTGGAATCCGAACTGGTCGCGCTCGACCAGCGCGAGATCGAACTACACGAGGCGGTCGGGACCGCCGATGAGGCCATCGCGGACCAGGGGGCGCTACGCGCACACATGGAGCAGATCGTGCCGTCACTACGGGATCGCATGGATTCCGAGGGCGAGGAGATGAGCTCCCTTCGGATCGGTGATCCCACCGAGGAGCTTCGCGCCGAGCTCGCCGGGGTGGTCTTCACCGACGACGATCGTCGGCTGGGCGAGGAGTTGATCGACTGGCTGGAGCAGATGGGCGCCGGTTCGGCGCAACCTTCGAGCGCGGTGGTGGCGCACCTGGAGGAGATCCGTGAGCTCGAAGCACGTTGGGATGAGGTTTCGAGCATCGGTGTCGAAGGGGACCCTGCTGTGGTCGCCGCGCGCGAGGCGCATGATCGCGCCCACGAACGGCTCACCAGACTCGAGGGACTGGCGGAGTCGGGTCTGTTGGCCGAGAGGGCACGCGCCGAGATCGACGAGGCACACGAGCTGGGGGACCCCGAGCGGGAGCTCGAGGTGCTGGAGCGCTACGGCTTCGAGTCACACCTCGACTACACGGTGGTGATCTCCACGCGATCGGTGGGCGATGCGCTGAGCGCGACGCTCCAGGATGCCCGAACCTCGGCAGGGCACACCACCGATGTGCTCGAGGCGGCCCGGGCCGCGGCGGTGCGCGAGCGCGACGAGCTCGGCGACAGGCGCGACCGACTGCGCGAGCAGCTCTCCGCGCGCACCGGGGTGGACCCCGAGGAGCTGACCGAGGAAGCCCTGTCGCTGATACCCGAAGCGCCGCAGGCTGCCGGTGAGCTCGATGCAGCACTCGAACGTGCCCTCGATTACGCACACGCGGTGTCAGCAGAGCTCGAAGAACGGAGGCGGTTGGCCCTCGCGGAGCTGGCCGAACTGGACCAGGGCGGCGTGAGGGTACGCATAGAGGGGGAGCGACGCCGGTTGGTCGAACTCGAATCGCTCCGTGAACAGGCAGAGGTCGTTCGTCTCAACAGCGCTGCGGACCACGACAGGATCGAGGCGGACCGCGTTGCACTGGCCGCCGAGGTGGCGGGGATCGAGACATCGGTCGGCGTGCTGGAGGGTTCGGGCGACTCCCTCGGCGACGGGTTGGTCGGTGCGGTCGCCGAGAAGCTCGAGGCGCTGCTCGCTCCTGGAGGCCACGACCCTGCCCCGGCAGTCCTGGTGCCCTCGGAGGACCCGTCACCGTGGAGCGCGGGTGACCTCACGATGTTGGGCGAGCGGCTGGCGACCTTCACACAGGTCATCCACCTCACCGACGACGAAACGGTCATCCGGTGGGCACGCAAGCTGCCGGCGGTGTCGGGCAGCGTGCTGAGGCCGGGAAAGCGGACATGGTTCGGGCGCAGGTTGGCCCGACGTCACAAGGAGCACTCGGAGGTGGCGCACTGACCGACCGGGGTGTGCTGCACGCCCTCAGGTGTCGTCGGTGCCCCTTGTGGTCCGTTCACCCGATCTGAGAGCCGCGCGGAAAGACGCGCGCGCGGAGATGTTCCACACCGTCATCACCGCCACCAGGCACGCGGCGACGATCAGGATCGCCCAGTAGAAGGCGGCCCAATCGACGAGCGTCCCGTACTGGGGGTTCCCCGGCAGTCCCTGGCGCAGCGTGGGCAGGGCGAAGAGCACCGATGCGAACAGCGCGTACACCCACATCGGCGTGGAAGCGTTGAACACGAGGATCCACCAGGTGATGGCGGCGCAGCTGAGCGCGATCGACCATGAGATCATCATGAACAGAACCACCCAGATGATCACCGACCAGCGGTGCTTCAGGTCGATCTGGGTGGAACTGCTGTTGTCCGCCACAATGGATGTGGCGTGCATGGAGAACTCCGGCAGGGCGGCAACCACCTGGAGATCGGTCGGCAGGGCCCTCTGGTCGGTATCGCCGATGGTGGCGCCTACGTTGATGTCTCCGGTGTAGCTGTCGAAGGGATACCTTGTGGACTCCCCCTGGAGGGCCACGACGATCGTCGTCGCCTCCATGACCGAGTTCTCGGGAAACACCTTCACGTTCGGGCCCGAGCTGTCGTTGACCAGGAACGTCACCTGCTCGTCGATCCTGTCGCCGTCGGTGATGTCACCCTCGGGTTTGAACACGATGCGCAACGTGAGCTCACCGAGAGATGGATCGAACCGCAGCGCGGTCGCCTCCACCTTCAGAGCATCGTCATCGTGGACCTCCGGGTAGGCAACGACCACGCGCCGGTCGGAGTCGGCCAGCCCCCACCAGGTTGCCCACGTAGCCACGATCGGTCCCAACACGACCAGCGTGAGGAGGATCCGGCGTGCCCACTTCGCCCGGTGCACCGGCCACGGCTGGACCACGAGGGACTCCAGGCGCGGTGAGATCGATGTGACGGAGGGCTTCGGCGCGTCGCCATGGTCGTGGGTTTCGGCGGCCATCGTGCAACGGTAGCGTTCGGGCCAGGACCCGGAACCGGGTGGAGGATCCTGCCCGCTCGCGGAGATTGACCGGTGGGTTGCCTGAGTTTTCGGCGGTAGCTGCCGATAGGGGTCGGTATGGATGATCCAACGGGAGCCCCACCGCCGGATCCAGCGGATGTCAGCGCGCTCGACGAGCG
>JBKEAI010000055.1:0-2605 GCA_047972145.1 Microthrixaceae bacterium | reverse complement strand
GACTGCGGGCACTGGGCGATGCTCGAACGCCGCGCCGAGTTCGAGCGCGTGACCCTGGAGTTCCTCCGCAGGTGAGGCGTGCTAGCCGGGGGAACGATGCTCGCGTGTGACCTCGAGGGGCCGGTCGTAGGACACGTCGCCGCGGCCGTGGGCGGGTGCCACGTTGAGCCCGTGGGCGGGGCGGCCACCTTCGATGGTGCCGTCCCACTCGATCACCACGACGCGCCGCGCGATCCGCCACTGCCCGTCGCGACGCTCGAGGCGGTCGACGTACCGCCCACCGTTTGCGACGAGTCGGTCCCGCTCGTCGCGGCGAAGCACACACAGGTAGTAGCTCTCGGCATGCGCGGTGTCGCCGTCGAGGTCGATCGTCGTGTTGGTGACATAGCGCTGGTAGCCGTCGAAGCGCGCGTGTGCCATCGACAGGAACCCGATGAGGCCGTCGAGGCCGCCGATGTAGGCGCCGTGGTCCTCCGTCGCGTCGGGGTGATACGCGCAGCGCAGCAGCTCCTCGTCGGCACGATCGACCCCCCTCGCGTAGCGACCGATGCAGTCGCGGATCGCGTCGCGGTCGAGCAGGTCGCGCAGCGCGGAGATCTCCTCTGGGGAGAGGGTGGCCGGGGAGGTTCCAGCAGCGGCGCTGGGATCTGGGCTCGACATGGGCGCAACGATAGGTGCAGACCCGGTTCTGCCCGTCGGCGCATCCCGCACGGTGAAACACACGGTTGACCCCCGAATACAGCCTCTGTAGGCAGGACGGTGAACAGGAGAAGGTCGTGACAGATTCGCTTGTAGAACAGGGATTGCCCACCTTCGACGGCGACGTCGACCCGGGCCAGGTGCCCGAGCGCTACCGCCTCGGGCCCGCGTTCGTGCCCAAGGGCCGCTACATCGACGCCGAGTTCCTCGAACTCGAACTGGAGCGCCTGTTTCCGCGCACCTGGTTGATGGCGTGCCGCCTGGAGGAGCTCCCGAGCATCGGCAGCTACGTCGAGTACCTGATCGGGGACCGCTCGGTGCTGGTGGTGCGCGAGGACTCCACGAAGATCTCCGCCTACCACAACGCCTGCCGACACAGGGGTAGTCGCCTCGCGACCGGTCGTGGCCGGGTCGGATCGATCATCTGCCCGTTCCACGGTTGGCGTTGGAACCTCGACGGCTCGATCCGCCTGCAACTCGACCCCGAGGAGTTCCTGCCCCGCACCGAGGAGGACCTCGGCCTCCAACCGGTGCGCTGCGAGCAATGGGGAGGGTTCGTGTTCGTAAACATGGACCTCGACGCACCACCGCTGTTGGAGTACCTCGATCCGATCCCCGGGATCCTCGCCCCTTTCGGCCTCGAGAACATGCGGATCCGCTGGTACAAGGGCACCTATGTGCCCTGTAACTGGAAGACGGCGCTCGACTCGTTCCTCGAGGGGTACCACATCCCCGGAACCCACCCGCAGCTCAACCGGGCCGACCGGGCCAACGCCAACCCCGCCACGATGAAGGAGATCGACTCGATCCGGAGTTGGTCGCCCACCTCGATCTACGAACGTCACGCGATGTACCAGAGCCTCGGGGTGAAACAGCGCCAGTCCAAGCGCCTCGACAAGGATCCGGCGGTGCGCCCCGGAGCGGGGGGCCCAGACGCCCGCGAGGGCATCGCGGGGGCGGTGGAGTACATCTACGACGAGCTACGGGCACTGGAGACCGAGCGCAGCGTGCGGGCCGCGCAGATGCTGCGCGACACCGAGGTGCCCGAGGGCAAGACCGCGGGGCAGTTCCACCTGGAGCTCTACCGCCGGATCGCCATCGAGGACGGCCTCGACTGGGCAGAGATCACAGCCGAGCAGTGGGCCGCCGCGGGCACCGCGTGGCACCTCACGCCCAACACGATCGTCCTAGGCAACCAGGGTTCGTCGCTGGTCTACAGGGCCCGGCCGGATGGCCACGACCCGGACCGGTCGATCTTCGAGGTGATGTGCCTGGAGCAGATCCCCGTCGACCAGTACGACCGGCGTTGGGAGGTCGACCCGCAGTTCTACGACGACTTCCGCGACGGCGACGTCGGCCAGATCCTCACCCAGGACCTCGAGAACACCGAGAACCTCACGATCGGCATGCACTCGCCCAGCTTCAAGGGTCACAACCTGAGCACCGAACAGGAGATGACCATCTGGAACCAGCACCGCGCCGCGGATCGGTACCTGTGGGACTGATGGTCGATCCGCTCCCGAGCGGACAGGGCGTGCGATGAGCGGCACCGGGTGCAGGCCGTGACAGGCGATGGTCGCCTCGACTCGTTGGCAGACCTGCTGCGCGACGTGATCCAGGTGGCGTATGTGACCGACGACATCGACGCCGCTGTGCAGTGGCTCCAGGACAGCTTCGGCACCACCGAGTGCCAAAAGATGTACGGGTCGTCGCTCGGCGGGTCGGTGGTGGTCGACGGCGAACCGGCCCAGGAGTGGGTGATCGACACCGCGCTGGTCAACGCGGGGCCGACCAACATCGAGTTGATCCGCCCGGTCAGCGGCGCGGTGGCGATGTACCGCGAGGCGATCCGCCCCGGAGCGCCCGCGACGTTCCACCACCTCGGGGTGCAGGTCGACGACTTCGA
>JBKEAI010000007.1:0-3961 GCA_047972145.1 Microthrixaceae bacterium | reverse complement strand
GTGAGCACTCCGAGCATCGCTAGGGCCTTCGTGTCGATCCCACCCCGGGCGATCTCGGCGAGCACCACAGCGATCACCACGGGCAGGATCGCGACGAACAGCAGCGGTGAGTCCCCCCTCGTCGAGCCATCGGCAGGCGACATCACGAGTGGCCACAGGAACATCGTCAACCCCAGCACCCCGGCGAGCGCGAGCGCAACCGCGCTGGTCACCGACACTCGCACCGCGGTGGTACGGCCGGCGCTCAACGCACACCTGCCGAACCTGTGTCACGAACGCGAGCAAGCGCGCGGGAGACCTCGTCGACGGTAAGCCACCGCTGTGGGTACATCACCTTGGCCACCTGGGGGGCGAACGCTGCGGACGACGCGATCACCTCATCCGCGGGCCCGTTCGCTATCACCTCACCCTGGGCCATGAGCACGACGTCGTGCGCCCACCGGGCGACGAACTCCACGTCGTGGGTGGCGACCAGCACGGTGCGCCCACGTGAGCAGAGCTCACCGAGTGCCGCCCCGAATCGCTCCTTGGCTTGGTGATCGAGCCCGCGGGTGGGTTCGTCCAACAACACCACCTCGGGGTCGGGGGCAACCTGCACCGCGAGAGCGAGTGCCAGGCGCTGGCCTTCGGACAGGTCGCGTGGGTTCGCCGCTCCCGGGACCACTCCGACGAGGCGCTCCAACCAACCCCGGGTGGTGCCCTCCGCTGCACCCGATTCGCCATCGGCCCGTTCGCACTCGGCATCCACGGTGGTGAGGTAGAGAAGGTCAGCCGGACTCTGGGGCACGAGGGTGACCAGCCTGCGGGCTTCACCGCGGGGCACGTCGCGCGGGTCTACTCCGCCGATGTCAACCGATCCGCCCTGGCGTGCTCCCGTGCCCGCAAGAGCCCACAGCAGTGACGACTTGCCCGAACCGTTGCGCCCCATGAGCGCACACACACGCCCGGTGGAAACATCGAGGTCGACCCCCCGCACGGCGACCACCTCCCCGCGGTGGCCGTGACGCACCACCACGTCGCGAGCCACGAGCCCGGGTGGAGCGTCCTGAGCGATGTCCGTAGCGAACAAGTGTGGGTCGAGGCCTTCGAGGCGTGAGCGAAGCTCCCCTCCCGAGCGCCTGGCCTGACGGACCGACAGCACCGGCCCCTCCCAGCCAGCCACCCTGGCGAGCTGCACGACAGGTGGCGCGAGGTCGCTGTGGGCCAACCGCTCATCCACCGTGCCGACCGACACCGTGTGGGAGACAACGCCCGCGGCCTCCCCACGGTCGAGCGGATCGAGTGTCACCGCCATATCGGCGTACTGGATGACCCGTTCGAGGCGGTGTTCGGCCATCACCACGGTGATACCGAGGTCGTGCACGAGCCGGGTGATCGCGGCGAGCACATCCTCCGCCGCGGTCGGATCCAGCGCCGAGGTCGGCTCGTCGAGCACGAGGATCCTCGGCTGAGCGGTCAGTGCGGCACCGATCGCAACCCGCTGTTGTTGGCCGCCCGACAGATCTGCCAGTGCACGGGTCCGCAGTTCTGCCAGACCCAACAGGTCGAGGGTCTCCTCGACGCGCTTGCGCATCGCAGTGGGTGGCACACCTAGCTGCTCCATCGAGTAGGCGAGCTCGTCCTCCACCACGTCGGTGACGAAACCGGCGAGGGGGTCCTGGCCCACCACGCCGACCGCATCGGCGAGATCGCGTGGCTTGTTCTCCGATGTGCGCCGACCGGCGACGACCACCTCACCCGCGAGCGTGCCACCGGTGAAGTGCGGCACCAGGCCGTTGATCGCACCGAGCAACGTGGACTTGCCCGATCCGGTCGATCCGATCACCAGGCACAGCTCGCCCTCGGGCACCTCGAGGTTCACCTCCGACAGCGTCGGCCCTGGCGCACCCTCGTAGGTGATCGTCACGTCGTGCAGCGAGATCCCCGCGCCGGTGCCGCTGACCGGCGCGCTCACCGCCCAACCCCCGGCCGCATGGCCCGTCGCGATGTGGCCGCCCCGAACCCGCCGAGCTCAGCCGGTAGCGGCGGTGCCAGCACCGCGGGAAGCGCGCCGACCAGCACCGCGCAGATGGCGAACAACGGTGTGCTCGGCCAACCGATCTGTGACGGCGCCGGATTGACCCCGAGCGGGTCGACACCCACCAGCCAGAACAGAGCACCTGCAACCACCACCCCGCAAGCGCCAACGGACCATTCGGCCCACGACCACGGGTCCGGTCGGTACCGGGTGGTCACCACACGCCTACCCGACAACACGAGTGCACCAGCGGCGAATGCTGCCCCCACCACGAGCAGCCCGATCCCGACAAACCAGCCGATCCCCGCATCCAGGGTGGCGTAGGTCCCCACCGCGAGACACCCGAGGCCCACAACCACCAGCACCTGGATCGGCCGGGCGGTCGCGTCGGTGGTGGCGCGCATGCGGCCATGGCCGCGCGAGTCCATCGCGGCCGCCAGCATGAGCGAGCGGTCCAGCGCATCGGTTGCGACCGGCACCACGATGTCCCGCAACAGATGGGCCCGTCGGGCGGTGTCGCCACGCAGTTGCCTGGCGGCGTTGATCCGCTGGGCGCTCGTGACGAGTTGCGGTGCCACCGACAGGGCGACGGTCACCGCGACCGCGATCTCGTGTAGCGCGCCGGGCACCGATGCCAGGAGGCGTTTGGGGTTGGCGAGCACGTTCGCCGAACCGATGCAGATGATCATCGTCGCCAGACGCAGACCCTCGCGCAATGCACCGAGGAGTGCCTCGGCGGTGACCCTGCCGCCCAGACGGATCCCGGCGGCCGCGTCGGGCAGGGGCAGTTCCGGCAGCGTGAAGAGCTCGGTGGTGCCCACGCCTGCGTCGAGCAACACTCGGAACAACACCCGGATCCCGACTACGAACAACGCTAGATACAGGTAGTACTTGAAGCCCCGTGCCCAGGGGGCGGCACCACGCCTGGAGGCCACGACAAGCGATACGACAGCAAGGATCAGGGAGAGCAGCGCGAGGTTGGTCGTCCTGGTGGCGCCGGCAGCCATTCCAAGGGCCCATATCCACCAGGCCACCGGGTGCAGCACTCGGGGGATCCGAGGTCTCACCGCCGGAAACCCAGCTCGTTCACCGGTACCCAACCTCAATCGGCGTGGCCGGCATCTCTGTCACCCGGGCCGCTGTCACCTCGGCCGCTGTCACCTGGGCCGCTGCGCCCGGAACCGCTGTGCCCGGAACCACCGATGGGGTCAGGGCCATCGATGGGGTCAGGGCCATCGACGGGACGAAGTCGTCGACGGCTGACCACGACCGCGGCACATCCGAGCGCGCCAGCCATACCGAGACCGACGGCCGTGCCGATCGCTCCCCCCGGCCCGTCGCGTCCGCTGTCTGCGATGGCCACGGTGGAGGTCGCCTCCTCCGAACCGTCACGTCCCGAAGGTTCGTCTTGGTCATCCTCCCCAGAGCGAGGCTCAGCGCTGTCGGCGTCGGCACCCTCAGGCGACTCGGAGGGGTCACCACCACTCCCTTCGACGGCGGTGGTGGTCGTGGTCGACGGCGCTGTGTCTCCCACCGGCGGCGTCCGAGGGTTGGTCGGTGTGCCACCCGATGCGGACGGGTTCCCCTGTGACGGGGTGACCCCTCCGAGGTTCGGAGTGCCCGGTGCGGGTACCCCGGCCGGCGGAGCGACTGCGCCGTGGGGGCCCGGCGAGGGTGCAGCGGTTGCCGGCGGCGCGCTCGGCGCGGGCTTGACGGTGGTAGCGGTGGTCGCTTTGTCGCAATCGGCCCCGGTGGTGCCGCCTCCGGCGACCGGACCGAAGGTGGTGCTGCTGGGAGCGGCGACGCCCGAACCCCGCACGAAGGACCAACCCTCGACGGTTCCGGGTACCGGCTCGCGCCCGTACATGCCGGTATCGCTGTAGCACCAGTCCCCGCCGCGGTCCGCAATCCAGTACGACCAGTAGGCGGTGGCCGGGGGCGGCA
>JBKEAI010000326.1:0-2318 GCA_047972145.1 Microthrixaceae bacterium | reverse complement strand
ACCCCAAGCCCTCCCGCCGATCACCCACCCACACCAGGGTCAGGAGAGCCAGAAAAGGCCTACGAAGTCCTCTTCGCGCACTGGCAACCACACAAACCCGACGCTGCCTCTTGACGATTTCATCCGTCGAGTAGATGACCTTGCGGATCTCGGGTGGGAAGCGCAGGAACGGGGTGAACTGCTCCCACGCTGCCCGCCAGGTCTTGACGATCCCGGGGTAGCGGTCTCCCACTCGAGCTCGAAGGTGTCCATGGCATCCTCGGCGGCTTTCGAGGGTGGCGGCGGTGTAGATCGGTCGTAGAGCCTTGGTGATGGCCTTGCGGTCCTTCCACGAGCAGAACCGCAGCGACGCCCGGATGAGGTGGATCGCACAGGTCTGGGTCAGCGCTCGGGGCCAGGTGGCTTCGATGGCATCGGGCAGGCCCTTGAGCCCGATTCCCCTATGGATGTCAAGCCGCCGAGAGGGCCAGTTCGCGGGTCTCGGGGTGGTGGACCGTGGTGGTGGGGTTGCGAATGATGGGGAACAGCTCGCGGGTGATGTAGCGCTTCAGGCATCGGATGATTTCGCGTCGTGTCTTGCCTTCCGCGAGACGGCGGTTCATGTAGGCGATGGTCGGTTCGTGCCAGCGGAGCCGGGACAGGGCGATGCGGTAGAGCGCTGCGTTGGCTTGGCGATCCCCTCCTCGGTTGAGCCGTAGCCGGGATGTCATCCCCGAGGACGCGTGGACCGGGCTGGCGCCGCAGAGCGCTGCGAAACTGGCCTCGCTGTGGATGCGGTCCGGGTTGTCGCCGACCGCTATCAGTAGCGCAGCAGCGCTGTCGGGGCCGACACTGTTCTGCTCGAGCAGCTCGGGGACGTGGTCGTCGATCAACTCACGAATGCGGACCTGGAGTGCGTAGGCCTCGTTCTTCAGAGCGGTGATCCGCTCGGCGAGGAGCCGCAAGGTGAACACCACAACCCGGTCGGCTTCGCTGGCATCCTCAACGGCCTCGGGGAGCTCGGCACAACGCCGGATGAGCGGCCGGGCCGAGCCCAGAGAGCGAGTCGCGTAGCGTCGGATCGGCGCCGACGATGATCGCCTTGAGCTGGTTGATGGCCTTGACCTTGGCGTTCACCGCTGATTGGCGAGCGATACGCATCACCCGGATGGCCTCGACGAGACCGTCACCGGTCTTGGCGACCGTGGTGGCACGCCCAGAGATCACAGCGCGTGCTGCGGCTTCGGCATCGAGGGTGTCGGTCTTGCCGCGCTTGCGGCGGTCGGCACGATCGGTCTGGTTCACCTCTGTGACCGCGACCCCGGCGGCCTGGAGATACCGCGACAACGCGGCGCCGTAGGACCCAGTGACTCCACCCCAGCACGCCGCAGCGCTCCGAAGGATCGGGCCCAGCCCAACAGCTGCCCGTAGCCAGCCGCAGTAGTCGGGAACGCTGCAGTCGCCACCACACCACCTATCGAGGTGAGGACCGCGGCGACATGCTCATCGCGATGCGTGTCGACACCGAGCACCACCTCGACATGGTCATTCCGGGAGTGATCGGGCATCGTGGTCGTGGTCATTCGGCTCCAGTCGTTGGTGGTGGATGGCCACGCTGAACTGGTGTCGGGGCGGTCAGGACTGTGATGGTGCCTTGAAAGCGAAGGCCCCTATCGGGACACGCCCCCACCAGTCCGGCGGACGCTGTGCCACCCCGGGGTCAGCGGCCGACAGATCGGCGCTCAGGACACGAGGTCAATCGCAACACGGGTCAAGCCACTGCCCGGAGCAGCACCCCAGCATTCTCACAGTCGCAGCACACGATCAACACGTCGACCACGCCGCGGTTGCGGAGTTCGGTGAGGACCCCGAGCCAATACTTGGAGCCCTCGTCGCCAGCGCCGAGCCACAGGCCCAGCACATGCTTGGCGCCGTCGAGGTCGATGGCCATGGCGATGTAGACGGGCCGGTTCGTGACCCGCCCATCGGTGCGGACCTTCACCACGATCGCATCCAGATACATGATCGGGTACATCGCATCGAGGGGTCGGGCCTGCCACTCACGTAGCTCTGGCAGCACCGCGTCGGTGATCTTTGAGATCAGCGCCGGTGACACCTCCACGCCGTACATGCGGGCCAGTTCTCGGCGGATGTCGCGGGTCGACATGCCCCGGGCATAAAGATGGACGACGTTCTCGTTGAACTTCACCAGCCGGCGGGTTCCCTTTGAGACGAGTTGCGGCTCGAAGCTGCCGTTGCGATCCCGGGGGACATCCAGGTCGATGGCACCGATCTCGGTCAGCACCGTCTTGGGGGTGGTGCCGTTGCGGTTGTTGCCC
>JBKEAI010000280.1:0-3594 GCA_047972145.1 Microthrixaceae bacterium | reverse complement strand
CACCCACGCGAATTCGAGTCACCTACGTGCGGCAAGGTTCCGCGTGCGATCATCGCAGGATGCGCCTCGGGGACGTCGCCAACGAAGCGGCTGTAGGCAACGGAAAGCCGCTCGACGGCGTCCGGGTGCTCGCAGCCGAACAGATGCAGGCACTCCCCTTCGCCACCCAGCTACTCGCACGACTGGGAGCCGAGGTCATCAAGGTGGAGCACCCGATCCACGGTGAGTCAGGACGCGGTGCATCGCCGTCCATCGACGATCCGCAGGGGCGCATGATGGGTGCGACGTTCCTGCGCAACAACCTAAACAAGCGCTCGGTGGGCCTCGACCTCAAGCACCCCAAGGGCAGGGATTTGTTCATCGAGCTCGCCGGCAAGGTCGACATCGTCGGCGAGAACTTCAAGGCCGGCACGATGGACCGCCTCGGGCTCGGCTACGACGTACTCAGCCGGCGTTGGCCGGAGCTGATCTACGTGTCGGTGTCGGGCTTCGGCAACCTCGGCGATTCGCCGTACCGCTCCTGGCCCGCGTACGCGATGGTGCCCGAGGCGATGTCGGGGCTGTATGACTACTCGCGGCTCAGTGACGAGCCACCCCGGGTGATTCCCGCGGGCGCACTCGGGGACATCTCCTCCGCACTTTTCGCTGTGATCGGAGTGCAGGCCGCGCTGCGCCAGCGGGACCACACCGGCCGAGGCCAGATGGTCGACATCGCGATGTTGGACTCGATGCTCGCCATGGGCGACGTCGTAACGAACTTCTGGTCGCTCGGACAAACCGAACGTGTTCGTAGCGTGATCGTGGGGTCGTTCAGGGCTGCCGACGGGTGGTTCGTGATGCAGGTGGCCCGCGAGCACCAGTTCGAGGCGCTCGCGAAGCTCGTCGGTGAACCGGGGTGGCTCGCCGACGAACGCTTCGCCACCCGGGACGGCTGGGGGATCCACACCGAGGACGTGATCCGCCCTGCGGTGGAGAGTTGGGCATCTAAGCGCACCCGTGTCGAGGTGTGCGATGCACTCGGCGCCGCGAACATCCCAGCCGGGCCCTCCTACACCGCACCTGAGGTGATCGAGGACGAGCACGTCGCACGACGCAACATGCTGGTGGAGATGCCGCGTCCCGACGGTGACGAGGAGCCCGTGCTCATCCCCGGCAACCCGGTGAAGCTCTCAGAGGTGGCCGAAGGTCCCGAGACCCGCGTGCCCTGGGTCGGCGAGCACACCGCCGAGGTGCTCACCGCGGAGTTGGGGCTTGCCGCCGCCGATCTGCACGAGTTGCGAACAGAGGGCGTCATCAGCTGAGTAGGCCGTGCAGCACCAAGGCACCGATGCCGGAGGCCGCGTAGCACGGTACGGATCCCGCATAGTTGCCCGGAAGTGCTACCCGGAAGTGTCTCCGCGATGTGGGCTCAAGCGGCGAGCTTGTGTAGCTCGGACTACTTGACGACCTTGAGCTCCATCGAGGGGTCGAAGCCGACGTAGTACACCGATGCCGAGCGACCACCGTTGGTGCTCTCGGCTCCGGCCTGGAAGGTGGAGAAGATCGCCCTGGTCGCGCCGTCGACATCGGTGAAGAAGCTCATCGCACCCGGTCCGCTGCGCCCGTTGGAGGAAGCGACCCACGGCCCCGACGGATCCGAGAAGCACGGGCCGGTCACCGCAGCACACCTTGCGATACCGATCGAGTATCCGGCCTCGAACCAACGGCCCGCCGAGTAGGTGAGGATGTAGTTCCTGCGCACGGGATCCCACACCATCGCGGGCTGTTCGATGAAGTGGTACTCCCACGGATGCTGACGACTCAACAGCGGTGCGGGCCAGGCGGCGGCGTTCGCGGCGCCGTCCAAGCGGATCGTGTGCAGCGGGGTCTCGGTGTCGCCCAGCGCGACCAACAGATACTGGGTGCCGTCCGTATCGGTGAACAACTGCGGATCCAGCGCACCGCCGGCTCCACCGATGCCGCAGTTCCAGGGACTGGGCTCGGGGACGAACGGACCGGCAGGCGACGATGCCCAGGCGCGGCCGATGCACTGCGGGTTGTTGGGTTGTGGGGGGTTGACCCGGTCCGCTGAGAAGAACATGACCCAACGGCCTCCGAACTCGCCGACCGTCGGAGCCCACAGCTGGGTGGCCGACGCCGCCCACGGCGGCTTCGAAGGCATCCCCTCGTGGGTCGTCGAGTTCTTCGCGCTGAGCGCATACGCGCGGCTTATGTCCTTGGTGACGAAAACCGGTGCCCGGAGGTGGTTGTTGGATCCGTAGACGTAGTACGTATCGCCGACGCGCACCACCGAGGGGTCGGAGGTCTCCGGGAAGCGCACCGCGTCGATCGCGGGGAGCTTGGTAACGGGTCCGAGGCAACCCGTGAAGACCAACAGGGCAACCACGGCCAGAGCGGTGAAGGCGGCCCGCTTCAGGCCAAACCCTCTCCCGCTCGCACCACTGTTCCGATCAGCTACAGAAGACGACATCAACGGTCCCTCTCCCCCTCGGCCCGTTCGAGCCAGGACGTTCCCATCGGCCTGTTTCGGGCCGGGACCTGATGATAGCCACGCGACTTCGGGTCACGGGGACGTAGCTTGCACCCCGAGGCCCGTACCACCACGGACCCATTGGAACGAGATGGTGAAGGCGAGGGCCTCAGAACGTCGGATCGGAGGGGCGATCGCTCCAGGTGTTGGGGTAGAGCTCGGCGAAGGTCGCGAACATCTCCTCGAGGGGTAGATCCGAATAGGTACCGCGCTGGGCGACGTACTCCATGTGCTGCTTGCCCGCAGTGTCGTAGGGATGCATGAGCGCATCACCGCTGCCGTCGAAGTCGAGCACCTTGACCCCGAACCTGCGGCACATCTCGATGTTGAACGCGGTGCTCACCTTGAGCCAACGGTCGCGCAGGTACACCTCGGTGTAGCCGTGCCAGACGAACAGGTCGGTCCCCATGTGCTGCGAGAGCTTCTCGCTGGTGAGGTGGTTGCGCACGTCGGCAAACGCGAGCCGCGCCGGTATGTCGACACTGCGCAGTGCAGCCGTGTAGAGCACCGCCTTGGGCACGCACCAGTTCGCTTCGCTGCCTGCGATAGCGCTCGCCCGGAAGTCGGCCGGATCCTCTGAGATCCTGTAGGGGTCATAGCGGATCGAGTCACGCACCTCGGTGAACAGCGCCACCGCCACAGCGGTCGGATCGTCGCTTTCGAGCGGACGCTCAGCGCGACCGGTGCCCGCCAGGGTGCGATCGACGAACGCCGCTACCCCGTCGCTGTCGGAATCGACGAACCAGGTGGGTGCCGTGTCCGCCGGGTTGGGTTCGGGTGGTAGCTCGTCGCTCATGGGGGCCTCAATCCAGTGTGGCTTGGGCGATGATCTCCTCGCAGCGTCGGGTGTCGTTGTAGGAGAGTTGGAGCGCCTTGGCGCGCCGGAAGTAGAGCTGGATCTCGTACTCGAGCGTGAAGCCCACACCTCCGAAGATCTGCTGGGCCATCGCGGTGCAGTCGCGGTAGGTGTTGCACACGAACAGCTTTGCCATCGCGGCGAGCTTGCCGGCATCTGGGGATCCCTTGTCGATCGCCCAGGCAGCTTCGTAGGTGATCAACTTCGC
>JBKEAI010000283.1:0-7927 GCA_047972145.1 Microthrixaceae bacterium | reverse complement strand
CCGGTGTCGGGATCCTCGATCGGCACCGCCATCCCGGTGCGGCTCACGTCGTGCAACAGCTCCGCCCGGGACCGCCACCGCTTGTAGATCGACGCCTTGGAGACCTTCGCCCGACGGGCGAGCTCGTCCATCGAGAAGCCCGCCAAGCCGTGCTGAGCGATCAGGTCGATCGTGACCTCGACCACATGGTCCCCAACGTCGTCACCGGCCATGGTCACCGGCATGTTCATATGCGTCGTCGAGGGCGGTGCGGTTGGGCAACACGAAGATCGCGACCACCGCGCCCACGAAGGCGACGATCGCGCCGATGGTGAACGCCGAGTCCATCCCGTCGACGAAGGCGCTCTTGGCCGCTGCGAGGATCTCGGGGCCCCGGGCACCGAGTTGGGGCATCATCTGGAGCATCTCGCCCAGTGAGCTGTTCACCCGGTCGGCGACCTGTGCCGGCAGGCCGGCCGCGGCATCTCCCATCGAGGCCTTGTAGGCCGTCCCGAACACGGTGCCGAGCACCGCTACGCCCAGCGCACCGCCCAGCTCGCGTGTGGTGTCGTTGGTGGCCGAACCGATCCCCGCCTTGGCCTGGGGCAGCGACGACATGATCGCCTCGGTCGACGGCGACATCGTGAGGCCCATCCCCAGGGCGAGGACCACGATGCTCAGCGCGATCCAGTGGTATCCACCCACCACGGTTGCGGTCTTGCCGAGGATCAGCAGCCCGCTTCCCGCGACCGCCAGACCGATCGGCACGATCGTCCGCGTACCGAACTTCGCTGCCAACGCAGCCGAGCTCGGCGCCGCGATCATCATCGTGACCGCGAACGGAAGGGTCCTCACGCCCGCCTCCAGGGCGGTGTATCCGTGCACCATCTGTAGGTACTGGGTGAGCAGGAAGAACATGCCGAACATGCCGAAGAACACGGTCATGATCGACAGGCTCCCGCCGGTGTAGCCACGGCGGGCGAAGTAGCGGATGTCGAGCATCGGATGGTCGTTGCGCAGCTCCCACCACACGAAGCACACTCCGAGCAGAACCGCCACGATGAACGACACGATGATCAGCTGGTCGGTCCAACCGTACGCGTGGGCCTCGATCACGGCGTAGATCAGCGAGCCGATCATGCCGATCGACAGGATCGCACCGACCGGATCGAGTGGGGCGATCCGGGGATCGCGCGAACGGGGTACCAGGAAGCGGCCTGCGACGATCGCGAGGATCACCACCGGGATGTTCAGCCAGAACACCGAGCCCCAGTAGAAGTTCTCGAGCAGCCAGCCACTGGCGATGGGCCCAACCGCACCAGCAGCGCCGGCAACTCCCGCCCAGGCGCCGATGGCCTTGCCGCGCTCGTGCGGAGGGAACACGTGGGTGAGGATCGACAACGTGGAGGGCATTACGAGCGCGGCGCCAATGCCCATCACGCCACGGCATGCGATCACCACCGCCGAGGCCGATGCGGTCGTCGCTACCGCGGAGCCGATGCCGAAGATGACGAGGCCGACCGTGAGCGTTCCCTTGCGCCCGAAGCGGTCACCGATCGCTCCCGCTGTGAACAGCAGGCCGGCGAACAGCAGCGAGTAGGCGTCGACCATCCACTGGAGTTGGGTGCCGGTTGCGTCGAGGGACTCAGAGATCGCCGGCAACGCGATGTTGAGCACCGTGTTGCCCATGATCACCATGAACAGGCTCAAACAGAGCACCAGCAGGATCCACCAACGGCGTGGGTCAGCTTCGTCCTCGGCGTAGCGCCGCTCCTGGGCAACCTCGGTCATCACTACTCCGTTCCCGCCCGGGGGTCACTCACCTCCTGGGCAAATCCGATGGGTACGGTACAGTACCGTACCGATTGCTGAGCACGCACTTCTTCTGGGGACACCGATTAAGCGCTGCCCACTCTGAGTGGTTGCATGCTCTCTCATTGTGGTATATAGGTTGATCTGTCAACCGCCCCCACCGAAGGAACCATGCCATGAAATCGGTGCTTCTCCTGCCCGCGCTCCTGCTCCCGTGGAGCATGCAGACCCCGATCGCGGAGGCAGCCGATCCGGTACAGCCCGAGATGGATCCGGTGCAGGTCGAGATCGAAACACCTACGGACTCGATCCCCGACTTCGCAGCGAACCCGACCATCGTCTCGGTGGCCAGCGGTGACTGGTCGTCACCGTCGACGTGGTCCCCGGCGCGGGTGCCCGGCAGCGGCGACGTCGTGCGGATCGACGCCGCGCACACGGTCGATCTCGACGTCGCCGACACCGCCGTGCTCGCCGCGCTCGGCATCGACGGTACGTTGCGCTTCGACCGCGACGGCGACCGCACGCTGACCGCCGGCACGATCCTCGTGTACCGCGACGGTCGGCTGGAGATCGGCACCGAGGCCGACCCGTTCCCCGACCGGTACGCCGCCGAGATCGTCGTCGCCGACCGCCCACTGGCGACCACAGCCCCCGACCCCGACACCGGGGTCGTCGACCCTATGCAGTTCGGCACCGGCCTGATCGCCCTCGGCGAGGTCGAGATGTACGGGAGCGCGATACCCAAGACGTGGTTCCGCTCGGCGAACGAGTTGCGAGCCGGACAGGACACGCTGACCTTCGACTCACCACCCACCGGGTGGCGGGTCGGCGACAAGCTGGTGATCACCGACACACGCCAGCTGGCACTCGAACGGGGCTGGTCGAGGGTGCCGCCGAAACCCGCCCCCATGCAGATCGACGAAGTCGAGGTGGCGGCGATCAGTGGCAACCAGGTCACGCTGACACAACCGTTGGCGTATGACCACCTCGCCGGTCGCGACAGCGACGGGCAGATCATCGGACTGCCCCACGTCGCGAACCTGTCGCGCAACGTCGTGGTGCGGTCAGCCAACCCCGAGGGCACCCGCGGCCACGTGATGTTCACCGAGCGCGCGGAGGTCGACGTCGCCTACGCAGAGTTCGTCGACCTCGGGCGCACGACGGCCGGCCCACTCGACAACACGACGATCGTCGACGGCGTCGTGACCCACATCGGGACGAACCAGGTAGCCCGCTACTCGGTGCACATGCACCGGCTGATGGGTCCGGAGAACCCAACCAACACCGGCTACCAGTTCGAGTTCGTCGGCTCGTCGATCCACCGCGGCGAGCGGTTCGGGATCGTGCTCCACGACGCCCACTTCGGCAAGGTCGACAACAACGTGATCTACGACATGGCCGGATCGAGCCTGATGACCGAAATGGGCAACGAGCGCGAGAACGAGATCACCAACAACATCGCCGTGCTGTCCGGGACGCCGTACAAGAACAACGTTCAGCCGACCTACGGCGGCGTTACCGGCCCCAACCGGCCGCTGAGGTTCCGTGACTTCGGCTACGAGGGGTCCGGGTTCTGGTTCACCGGCCTGGACAACATCGACACCGGCAACGTCGCCGCGAACATGGCGTTCGCCGGGTTCAACTACAACGGCCGCCCGTTCGGATTCGCCTACCCCGACCCGCGGGTCCCCAAGGTGCGCGGCGCGAACATCGCCGACCCGTCGCAGTGGACGAAGTACCGCAACGGCGAGGGACCGTCGATCCGGATGTCGAAGAACAACGAGGTGTACGCCAGCGCCGAGGGCCTGTGGGTCGGGTTCTTCCGCACGGTCGGCACGATCAGCGACTACAGGATCTGGCACATCAGCCAGGAGGGCCTGTACTCGCGGCGCAACGAGTCGGCGCACTACGAACGCGTCTACCTGTACAACGACCCGGCGGTATCCAACGCCAGTTGGCGCAACTCGTTCTCGGCGGGGATCACCCTGAACAGCGCCCGCTACCAGGACGGCTACCAGACGTTCCGCGACTTCGTCGTCGAAGGGTTCATCCTCGGCATCGACCTGGCACCGTTCAAGCTGCCGATGAACTCGACCCTGCCACGCGAGACGCGGTTCGACAACGGCGAGTTGCGCAACTTCGTCAACGTCCGCGACCACACCCCCGTCGGAGGCTCGAAGTTCAACACGCTGCGCGACGTCACCTTCGCCACCAACCCCGGCCCGGAGAACATGAACTTCCCTGGGGCGCCACGCAACATCTCGGTCAAGCGCGAGGGGTCGTTCTCGATCAGCACCCTGCTCGCCGAGTCGCGGTTGTACATCGAGAACTACAACAAGCAACCCGGGGTGGACCTCGAGTTCTTCCACCGCAACCAGGCACCGGACTACGTGATGGATGTGTGGACGGGGGGGTACGCCAAGCCGAGCGACATGTGCCCGACACTGGGGATGACGAACCAGGAGTGCCGCGATACATACGGTGTGTCGACGATGGGTGCGATCGCCACGTGCACCGATGACAGCGATCCGTTGTTCGACGGATTCCTGTGTCCGAACGGCCCCCGTCCGAAGTGACCCGCAACCCCGATCCGCGGGCCCGGTGGGGGTGCGTCAGGTGGAGAAGGTGTAGACGCTCACGAGTTGGGTCTGCGGATCGATCCGCTGGGAAGCATCCGGCGGAGTCGCCGTGGCGATGACGTTGTAGGTCGTGTCGTCGGTGACGGTCTGCTCGAACGCGAGGCTGCATCCCTCCGGGCCCATGCACAGCTTGCCGGTGTTCCACGAGCCCTTCGGCAGCGACCCGTCGTAGTAGAGGTCCATCACCTTGCCCAACGCTTCGCGGATCGTGGTGGGATCGGTGAGGTCGCCCGCGGAGTAGCCCAGATCCGCCGGTACGAGCGCTGCGAAGCCATGCTGGGAGCGGAACGCATCGAGGGTCCCCTCGCGTGCAAGATCCATGTTGGGTTCGGGGGTCAACCGCACGATCATCTGGGTCGTACCGAGTGACACCATGGAGAGGCCGAGCTTCGATCCACCCTGGTCTGCCAGCGCGGTCGCCATCGGCGCAGCGACGCCCCCGTTGTCGATGAAGAGGTCGGGCCGGTTGAACTCGGCGGGGAGCTCGCCCGGCTTGCTGTCGGCGTCAGCTCCGACACTGTCGGCCTCGTCGATGACCCGATACGAGAAGCTGACCTCGCCCGGCACCTCAGCGCTGAGGGTCGGATCGCTGAGCTCCACGACGACCGATTGATCGACGCCCCCGGCATCCAGGGTGACCGAAGCGTTCGGAGGGTCCGACTCGAAGCCGTAACCCGCCCAGCCGGACACGAACTCCTCCAGGGTGACCCGGCTCGCCGAGCGGCCGGGCCGGTCGGTGAACACCGTCACCCACCCGTCGGCACCCGAAAGCGTGACCGTGGAACCGTCTGCGCGACCCGACTCGGAGCTGAGCACGAACAACAGTCCCCCACCCGAGGACTCCGAACCCTTGGCCGGGCTCTCCCGGTCAACCTCCTGACCCAAGGGGGCCTTCGCGCCCGCGGAGTCGTCCGAACCACTGCTGCACGACAGACCGACAGCGAGCGAGGAGATCGCCACGGCCGCGAGACCCAGCCTCGCGCGGTCACGTCCACGGGTCAGCAGTCCCTCCTGAGCAGCCATGCTTCGAGGCTACCGACACCCTCCCGGGTTCCAACCTGCCCCCAAACCGTCGTTCTGTGGTGCGAGACGAGCCCGTGGAGCCAGCGAGGCACCACAGAACCGGGAGTTGGGGGTCAACGACGGGAGTCGGGGGTGAGCAACGCGGGGTCAGGAGACGACGGTCACCGCGTTGATGCCATCGACCGAGCGGAGCTGCGCGGCGACCGACTCGGGCACCAGCGAACCCGTGGCCATCACCATCAGGGCACGCTCACCGTCGGGGCCTGCGCCCACCGCCATGTCGTCGATGTTGACCCCCGCTGCGCCCACGACCGCGCCGACGTGGCCGATCATCCCGGGTTGGTCGTCGTTGCGCACCACCAGCAGGTGCTCCGACGGTGGCACGTCGATCGCGTGGTCGTCGATCATCACGATGGTCGGCTTCGCCCCCAGACCCACCAAGGTGCCCGCGATCGCGTGGTCGCCGCCGCGGATCGTCACCAGGTTCACGTAGTCGCGTGCCGTGGTGGTCGAGGTGGGCCGCACCTCGATGCCCTGGTCCTCGGCCATCTGGGGGGCGTTCACGTAGCTGACCGGCTCACCGGAGGTGGCCCCGAAGAAGCCCTTGAGCAGCGACAGTGTGAGGATGCGCGTGTCGTACTCGGCGATCTGGCCCTGGTACTCGATGTCGATCACGTCGGAGCACTCTGCGCACAGCCCCGCGAAGATCCGCCCCAGCTGCTCCGCGAGCCCGAGGTACGGCCGCACCGTCTCGGATGCCTCGCCGGCGGACACGTTGACCGCATAGGGCACGAAATCCCCCGCTAGTGCGAGTTGCACCATGTCGGCGATCGTGTCGCCGGCCTTGTCCTGGGCCTCCTCGGTGGACGCACCTAGATGCGGTGTGACGACTATCTGGTCCTGGTCGAACATCGGCGACTCGGTGGTCGGCTCGGAGTCGAACACGTCGATCGCTGCGCCTGCGATGGTCCCATCTGCCACAGCCGCTGCGAGGGCGGCCTCGTCCACGATCCCACCACGGGCGACGTTCACGATACGCAGGGTCGGCTTCGCCTTGGCGAGCATCGCCGCGTCGATCAGGCCGATCGTCTCGGGCGTCTTGGCGAGGTGCAGGGTTATGAAATCGCTGCTCGCCATCAGCGCGTCGAGACCGACCAGCTCCACGTTGAGCTGGCGTGCCCGTTCCTGGCCGACGAACGGGTCATAGGCCACCAGCCGCATCCCGAAGGCCATCGCCCGTTGGGCGACGAGCTTGCCGATGCGACCCAGCCCGATGATGCCGAGGGTCTTGTCGGACAGCTCCACGCCTGTCCACTTGGAGCGCTCCCAACGGCCGGCCTTGAGCGCGGCGTGGGCCTGGGGCACGTTGCGTGCCTGTGCCAACAGCAATGCCATCGTGTGCTCGGCCGCTGAAAGCGTGTTGGACTGCGGTGCGTTGACGACCATCACGCCGCGCTCGGTCGCCGCCTCGGTGTCGACGTTGTCGAGCCCGATGCCGGCACGGCCGACCACTATCAGGTCGCCACCGGCCTCGAGCACCTCCCTGGTGACCTTGGTGGCCGAGCGGATGATCAGGGCGTGGGCACCGGGGACCACTTCGAGGAGCTCCTCTGGCGACAGCCCCGTGCGCACGTCGACCTCATGGCCGGCGTCACGCAATCTCTGTAAGCCACCCTCGGCGATCACCTCGGTCACTAGAACACGCATCACCCCATCGTGGCGCGTACCGAGCCGACTCGCACAACCGGTTGACCGGTGATCGGTTCAGCCGATCCCCAGCACCCGTTGGTAGAAGGAGAGCTCGGCCTCGAGGGCATCCACGATCGTCTCGGTGCGACGGAATCCGTGGCCCTCACCTTCATAGGTCCGGTACTCGTGATCGATGCCCGAGGACACCAGCGCCGCCACGAGCACCTCGGCCTGCGACGGCGGCACGATCGGGTCCTCCAGACCCTGGAGCACCAGCACCGGCGCGGAGATCCGCTCCGGGTGGAACAGGGGTGACCGCTCCCGGTAGACGGCGTCTGCTTCGGGCAGTTCGCCGACCAGGCCGTCGAGATAGCGAGCCTCGAACTTGTGGGTGTCCTGCGCGAGCGCCCTCAGGTCGGTCACCCCGTACAGCGTGGTGGCGGCCGCGAACGAGAACTCTGATGCCGTCGGTGGCGCGGCCACGGCCTCAAGGGCTGTGAACCCACCCGCGGAGCCCCCGCGGATGACACATCGCCGCCCGTCCACACGCCCGATAGCGGCGAGGTACTCCGCCGCTGCGACGCAGTCCTGCACCTCGACCTCACCCCAGCCGCCGCGCAACAGGTTGCGGTAGGCACGCCCGTACCCGGTGGAACCCCGGTAGTTGACATCGACCACGGCGAACCCGCGGGTGGTCCAGAACTGCACCGACCCCGACAACTCCGCGCGCGCTGCCGCTGTCGGCCCGCCGTGGATGCGCACCACGAGCGGCGGGAGCTCCCCCG
>JBKEAI010000205.1:0-1885 GCA_047972145.1 Microthrixaceae bacterium | reverse complement strand
TGGAACATCTGGAGCCGTTCCTTGTTGCCCTCGACGACCTTGACGTGCACCTTGAGGGTGTCGCCCGCCGCGAAGTCGGGGATGTCGTCGCGCATGCTCGCCTGGTCGATGACGTCGGTGGCCTTCATTGCGTTCTCCTGAGCCGGGCCGCGGCGATCATGGGCCCGAAGTCGTATGCGGCGCAGCATCCCGAGCGGATGCGCAGCGGAGCCACTGTAGCGGCCGCTGCATCGTGGGTGAAAGCCCATGCGTCGAGGGTGAAAGCCCATGCATCGTGGGTGGAAGCCCACCTCGCGGACGGTCGCCGCCTGCCGGCCAGCTCAGCCCTGCCGACCCGGAGGTGTCGGAAACTCCTCCAGCAGCGCCCGATCGGCATCTGTGAGCCCGCCTCGGGCATCGATCATGTCGGAGCGGCGCGCCATCGTCCGCCGAAGCGCCATCGCGCGACGCCACCGTGCGATTCGGGCATGATCCCCGCTGCGCAGCACCTCGGGCACCTCCCAGCCACGGAACCCTGCCGGTCGGGTGTAGTGCGGGTACTCGAGCAGCCCTTCGCTGAACGACTCGTCTCGGGCTGAGCGCTCGTTGCCCATCACCCCAGGTACCAGGCGCACCACCGCTTCGAGCACGACCAGGGCTGCGACCTCACCACCGTTGAGCACGTAGTCGCCGACCGAGAGCTCCTCGTCGACCAGTTGGTCATACACACGTTGGTCGATCCCCTCGTAGCGACCGCACAGCAGTGAGAAGCCATCCGTCGAGGCCAACTCCGTGGCCCGGGCCTGATCGAAGCGGCCACCTGCGGGGCCCAACGCGATCAACGGCCGCGGCGGATCCGCTGCCTCGACCGACGCGAAGATCGGCTCGGGTGACATGACCATGCCCGCCCCGCCACCGAAAGGCGCGTCGTCCACGCTTCGATGGACATCGGTGGCGTGTTCGCGGATGTCGTGCACCCGCAGGTCGATCAGCCCCGAGGCCTGCGCACGACCCAACAGGCTGTGGGTCGCGAAGTCGCTCACCATCGCCCCGAAGATCGTGAACACGTCGACCTGAAGAACCCGGCCTGGCTCCCCCACCGGCGTATCGGGCGATCCTGTCACCCTCACAGGTCGAACAACCCCTCGGGGGTCGCCACCGTGACGGTGCCGTCGGAGGGTCCCTCCACGACGAACACCGTGGGTATGAGAGCACCGTTGTCGAGCTCGAGCAGATCCGATGCCGGGTTGGAGACCACCGAGGCGACCGTGCCGCGTTCGGTGCCGTCGTGCTCGATCACCTTGGCTCCGACCAGCTCGTGGACCCAGAGCACACCCTCGGTGTCGTCGAGTGGTTCGGCCCAAAGCACGGTGCCCCGCAACGCTTCGGCATCCTCGCGTCGGTGGGCGCCCTCGAAGCGCGTGAGCCAGCGGTCGCCGTGTGGACGGGTGTCGGCGAGGACGATGTCGCCGTCGGGCGTGGTGAAGCTCACCCCGGGCTCGCGCCGTTCGGGGCGATCCGAGGTGAACTCGACGATCACCTCGCCGCGCAGGCCATGGGCCTTGGTGATCCTGCCGACTTCGAGCAACCCCTCGGGCGGGTCCTGGGGGCGTCGCACCATCGGCGGTCCTGAGGATCGACGGTTCAGTCGACGAATTCGATGTCGACCTCGACACCGTCGCGCACCGCTGCGGCGCGGGTCACGGTGCGGATCGCATTGGCCATGCGACCGCGCTTGCCGATCACACGTCCCATGTCGCCATCCGCGACCGAAACGTTGAGCTGGAGACGGTCGTCGAGGTCGGCGACATCGACGCTCACCTCGTCGGGATGGTCCACCAGCGAGCGCGTCATGTGCTCGAGGACCGTGATCGCGTGGGTCGCATCTGTGTTGCCCACCCCGGTG
>JBKEAI010000160.1:0-1512 GCA_047972145.1 Microthrixaceae bacterium | reverse complement strand
CGAACGGGGTGTACTCGTTCAGATCGGGGTACTTGTCAGCCAGCACCTTGGTGATTGCCGCCGTCAGCGTCGTCTTGCCGTGGTCGACGTGACCGATGGTGCCGATGTTGACGTGCGGCTTAGTCCGCTCGAACTTGGCCTTCGCCACTGTGGTTCCTCCTGGAACTCGGGTAGGTGTTTCCCCCATCACCGACGGGTTTGCCGGGATAGGGCCTTGAGAATCCTACGACTAATTGATGGGTGGTGGTGGACGAGCTATTCGCCCCGGGTCTTTGCGATGATCTCCTCGGCAACAGCGCGAGGCACCTCCGCATAGTTACTGAACTGCATCGAGTACACCGCTCGACCCTGGGTGCGCGAACGCAGATCCCCGATGTAACCGAACATTTCCGACAGCGGCACCATCGCACGGATGACCTTGACACCGCTAGCGTCCGCCATGGACTGAATCTGCCCACGACGTGAGTTGATGTCGCCGATAACGTCGCCCATGTACTCCTCGGGCGTGCGCACCTCAACGTCCATGATCGGCTCCAGCAGCGCTGGGTCAGCGCGCTTGACTGCCTCTTTGAGGACGTCACGGCCGGCGATCTTGAACGCCATCTCTGAGGAGTCTACGTCGTGGTACGCACCGTCGAGCAACGTGGCCTTGATGCCCACCAGCGGGTAACCCGCCAGCACACCCGCGCCCATCGCTTCCTGAATACCGGCGTCGACGCTGGGGATGTACTCACGCGGGATCCGACCACCGGTGACGGCGTTGTCGAACTCGTAGAGCTCGCCAGATTCGGAGTCCAGAGGCTCGAAGGTGACCTGCACCTTCGCGAACTGGCCGGAACCACCGGTCTGCTTCTTGTGCGTGTAATCGACCTTTTCGACCTTGCGGCGAATGGTCTCGCGGTAGGCAACCTGCGGCTTGCCGACGTTGGCCTCGACCTTGAATTCACGGCGCATGCGGTCCACCAGGATGTCCAGGTGCAACTCGCCCATGCCCGCAATGACGGTCTGACCGGTCTCGGCGTTCAGGGAAACCTGGAACGTCGGGTCCTCGTCGGATAGGCGCTGGATCGCCGTGGACAGCTTCTCTTGGTCACCCTTGGTCTTGGGTTCGATGGCCACCGAGATCACAGGCTCGGGGAAGGACATCGACTCCAGCACCACCGGCTCGCTGACGTCGGAGAGGGTGTCCCCCGTGGTGACGTCTTTGAGCCCGATAAAGGCGTAGATGTGACCGGCGCTGGCCTCTTCGACCGGGTTCTCCTTGTTGGAGTGCATCTGGAACATCTTCCCGACGCGCTCCTTCTTCTCCTTGGTCGCGTTGTAGACCGCAGAGCCCGACGACAGGGAGCCGGAGTAGACCCGAACATAGAACAGCTTGCCGAAGAACGGGTGCGCGGCGACCTTGAACGCCAGCGCCGAGAACGGCTCGCTCGCGTCGGCGTGACGCTCGATGATCTTTTCCTCATCCCCGACGGCGTGGCCATCGATGGAGGGCACGTCCAGCGGGGAGGG
>JBKEAI010000152.1:0-8199 GCA_047972145.1 Microthrixaceae bacterium | reverse complement strand
CGGTTGTTGAGAACAACAACCGTTTCGACCGGATCCTCAACGAAGCCACCGGTAACACCACACCTGGCTGACCACCCACAGGTTCGACCACGGAGATCCCCTCCCCAGTACCGCCACGTGCTGAGGGATCGGTGACAGCCTGACCCCGGTTCCCGCTTCCTGGAGACAACCGGGGTCAGGCGACCGGGTCGATTCGGGTGCTCAACGCCCGGGTCGTTCTCCCCGGAGCACTCGGTACGATGGCGTGGACCAAGGTTCGCTGACAGGAGTTGTCAACGGGTCCTGGGAAGGCCCACCGAAGCGAGAGAGACGGCCCAGCGAACATGTCCTTGCCGAGACTCGGAGTAGTCGTCCTGTGTTACGCGTCAGCCGACGTGATCGGTGAGTGCCTGGACAGCCTGTGCGCATCGCGGGGCGTGGATCTCGACGTGGTCGTCTGCGACAACGCATCTCCCGACACCACGCTGCAGGTTCTGGAACGATGGGCTGAGCAGCACGCGGTGGATGTGGCGGAGTTCGACGCCCGAAGCACGGAGCTGGAAACGCACCACACCCCGGGTGGACTGACCTTGATCCGCTCGAGTCGGAATCTGGGATTCGCAGGCGGAGTGAACATCGGGCTCCGGGCATTGCTGTCAAGATCCGATATCGATCTTTTCTGGATTCTCAATCCCGACGCGGTCGTACAACCGGGGACAGCGGCAGCTTTCGTCGAGGAGGCATCGAATGGGCCGGCCTTCTCACTCATGGGAGGCCGAACGCTCTACATGGAGGCACCACAGCTGATCCAGTCCGACGGCGGCAGGGTGGGTCGTTGGAGCGGCATGTGCAGGAACGTCAATCAAGGGTACGACCCCAGCGGTGCTGTGGCGCCGGATCCGTCGACCCTGGACTTCGTGTCCGGAGCGAACATGGTCGTGTCGCGCACCTTCCTCGAGACGGTTGGATTGATGGAGGAGGACTACTTCCTCTACTACGAGGAGGTGGACTGGGCCTTCCGCCGGGGGGACCTGCCCCTGTTGGTGTGTCCCGATGCCGTCGTGGAACACCACGGAGGGACGGCGATCGGTACCGGCTCGGTGAACCGACGGCCCTCGGCGTTCGCCAACTACTACAACTACAGGAACAGGATGCGGTTCATGCGGCGGTTCATTCCCACCGGTCTTGTCACCTCGTACGTCTACAGCATGCTCAAGGTGCTCCAACTGGTTCTCTATGGAGCGTGGCGAGAGGCGATGGGAGCGTTGCGTGGTCTCCACAACCTCTCACCACTGGACCGATCGGAGAACCAACCCAGCGGTGGGGGAGTCGGGGTATGAACGGGGTTTTCCAACGACATGTGATCATCAACTTCCACGGAATCGGGACGCCCCATGGCGACGTCGAGCCCGATGAGGTCCCCTTTTGGATATCGGAGGATGGCTTCATCCAGATCCTCGATCGCGTGGTCCAGCTACGCCAGCAGGGTTACGGCATCCGGGTCACCTTCGATGACGGAAACGCCTCGGACATCCGCATTGCCGCACCAGCGCTGTCGGCACGACAGATGAGCGCAGACTTCTTCGTCTTGACCGGTCGAATCGATGAGGAGGGATACCTGGCCGCCTCAGACCTCCGAGAGCTGCGCGCCATGGGGATGGGGGTCGGTACCCACGGTCGCGATCACGTGGATTGGCGCTCCGTGGACGAGTCGCGGCTGCATGCGGAGATCGTCGACGCCCGGGGCGTACTGGCAAAGCTGATCGGGGAGCCCATCGAAATGGTCAGCGTTCCGTTCGGAGCCTATGACCCGAAGGTGATCGCCCGCCTGAAGGCCGAGGGGTATACAGAGATTCACACGAGCGACGGTGGAACTGTGCCCAAGGGGGCATTGGTCCTCCCCCGAACCTCCATTCGCTCGGACATGGATGACGACTTCGTGGAACGGGTTCTCAAGGGCGACCACGCGCCAGCACCGACGCTGAAGCGAGCGCTGTCCGCGACGGTGCGCCGTCACCTCACCGGCGTTGAGCATGGCGTTCCCACGATGTGGGCGCGCAGCTTGTGGACGAGACTGATGTTGCGCCGCTCGGCGTTCTCAGGCAGCTACTCAAGGCTCCGTCGACTCTATTCGATCGAGGACCCGTGGAACATGAGCTCGCAGAGGGAGCAGTACCGCTTTGAGCGGACCGGCGAGTTGCTCAGCGAACTGGGACCCAGATTCTCCAGCATTCTCGAGATCGGGTCCGGCGAGGGCCACCAGAGCGTTCACCTGGCAGAGCTCACCGACCGCCTGTGTGGGCTGGAGTTGAGCGAGCGTGCAGCCGAGCGCGCAAGCAGCCGTTGCCCTCAGGCGTCGTTCAGGGTAGGGCCCCTGGAGGACCTGGAGAGAGTGTGGCCAGGAGCGCACTTCGATCTGGTCGTCGCATGTGAGGTTCTCTACTACGTGCAGGACCTAGAGGCGGTTCGGTCCATCCTCGAGAGGTGCGCGGACCGTGTGTTCGTATCGAACTACCGTCCACGATCCGAAGAGATGCGCCAGGCCTTCACAGGACCTGGATGGACCAGGTTGCCCGACATCACCTATGAGGATGCAACGTGGGAGTGCTTCGTTTGGGAGGCCAGCCCGGCATAACCGGAACGGTGATCCAGCCCGACAGCGGTGCCATCAGGCTGGATGGACCTGATCCCAGTCGTGGTCTGCCTTCGTGAAGTGCCAACGATCGACGGTGTCCCAGAGCCCCGCCCGAAGGTCCGAATCGGTGCATACGATCGTCGGCCGCATCGTGCGTGTGGCGACGAACCCAGCGCGCTTGAGTGCCGAGCGGTACTCGACGGAGGACGCCGCCGCTTCGAGGTACTCGCATCGGGAGGCGAGCTCCGTGTGAGCGTGGGTCAGGAGTGCGTCGAGGGCGTCGGAATCGCCCGGGGCAGCCAGGAAGTCGACGACTGTGCCGACAGGTAGCTCGACTGCGTTGGGATCGCGCGTGACCAGATATCCGCGGAGTGAATCGCCCTCCCACAGCAGGAAGAGTCGGTAGTTCAGCTCGGGGGCCTCGACGAACCGCCAGTTGAGGAAGCGGGCCGATCGCTCGAACATCGTCGGGTGGTGCTCGGCCACGCCTTCCCACAGAGCGTCCACATCGACCGGGAACTCCTCCACCTCCTCGACGCGAAGGTCAGTGACCGGTGAGCGTCGGGGTTTGCGGATCGCGCCGATCACTCTCACAACGCCGGCCAGGAGGATCGGCCCCACGCGCGTTGCGTTGAAAGCGCTGATCAGCCTATGGCGTCCCGGGGCGTTGTCAGCCTTGCCGGACAGGAAACTCTTCACCGTCGTTGCGGAGACTCTGATCGGTCGGATGAACTCCCGTGTCGGTCCGAGCGTGATCGCTCCGGCTTTCATCGCGATCCGCCTGGTCGCCTCGGCCATCGTCAAGGTGATCAGGGTGGAACGATCCGCCAGGGCGCGGTCGTGGATCATGTGGCCGATTCCCCTGCCGCGGAACTCGGGGTGGATCATCACATCGACGACCCAACCCATCGCTGCCGGTGTCCCGTGGACCAGAGCGCGTCCATCCTGGACTCCGATCGTGCCGACCACCCGTCCGCGGGAGAGAGCGGCGAAGATGGTCGGCGGTGCTCCAACGCGCCGGTAGGGGGTGTCGACGAATTGCCACTGCAGCCGGGCACGCTGCTTGAAGGGTGCGCCTGCTCCATAGCACTCGTTCACGAATTGTTCGACGAGTGGAAGTTCGCCTTCGGTGATCCTGCGGATCTCCAGGTCCCGGGGCGGTTTGTCGGGGGTTGGCTCATCGGTCATCGGTCGGTCACCCACTCAAAACGTCCCCTACGCAGGTTCCACGCTGCGAGCCCGTTTGTGATGATGGCGACCATCACGTACAGCAGGATCGTCGGGATCCGCCGCGGGTTTCCGAGCGACATCGCTAGGAGCCCAGCACCTCTGGGTGCGCTCTGATCAGCGATGTCGGCGGACTGGCTGTCGAGTAGTCGGGCATAGGCGAGCACCCTTGCCTTGCGTCGGATCAACAACCTCAGGTTCCTGGCTGCGAGCACCTTCGAGGAGGCTCCCTCGACCCGACGCCGTGCCTGTCGAGGGAACTGCGCGTTGACCCAGTAGTCGTCTGCCATGACGTCGGGGAACAGTCCGAACCGTTGCCGTCCCCTTTCCGACAGGGCGTAGCAGCCACTGCCCATGACCGATGAGTCCGCCCAGTCCATGTCAGCCCACACCTTGTAGTAGCTGCGCACGATCCACGATGAGCTCCGGACGTTCATCTCGATCTGCGGTGCAGCGGCTTCGACTTCGCCCTCGCTGAGCGTCGCCGCGATGAGCCGGAGCGACGCGGTGTCCACGATCACGTCGGCGTCGAGATAGACGCGCGGGAAAGCGATCGAGATGGCGTCCCCCTCGTTGAGGGCGCCGATCTTGCCAGGTTGTGCACGTTCGATCACGCGCACCAACGGCGAGACCCTCCTGGCAATCGCCGCCGTGTCGTCGGTGCATCCATTGCAGACCACCACTACCTCAAACTCTCTCGGGTCGGCTTCGTCGACGATCGCGTGCAGGCATTCGGCGATCACGCCCGCCTCGTTGTGGGCGGGGATGATGATTGAGGCGACAGGTGGGACGTGGTTGGTCATGCCGGGCACAATTCCGGCTCCACCGAGGGCTCATCTGCGCTGAGCACGGGGCAGTCCTGCCGCGCGACCACGGCAACGGTCTCAGGCGGGGTGTCACCCGGGCGCAGAAGCACCGTCAGTTTCTCGCCTGTCGCGGTGGTCGCGATCGGTACCAACCAGAAGGTCTCGGCGCAGAACGGAGTGCCATCGATCTCCTGGGGCTCGGGAGCGTCGGCCAATGCCGATGAAATAGCATCAAGATCGCACTCGGTTGGAGCCGTACGCGCGTCGAGCGATGTGGTCGGCTCCCTGTCACTGGTGGTGGTCGGGTGCACAGCGGTGGTTGGCGGCGCGGTTGACGGGACCTCTGTGCGGTCCGTTGCGCGGGTCGACAAGATCCAGGCCACCGACCCGATCAGCACCGCCGCCGTGGTGAGTCCCCCTGCGACGATCCACGTGACGCGTCTACGTGTGCGGCGCCGGTCCCGCCTCGCCTGCTGTTCGACCTCGAAGGCGTGGATGTACCCCGAGCCCTGTCTGGCGGTGACTGGGTGGCCGAAACCCGGCTTCTGTGGATCGCCAGGGGTTCCCGCAGGGTCGGGCGAGGCCTCGTCACCGATCATGTGTCGAGGGACTGGTAGGCATCCAGCAGCTTGGGCGCCTCGTAGGTCCAGGCAAGTTCGTTTTCCACCCGGGAGCGGCCGAACTCGCCCATCTTCCTCCGCTGTTCGGGATCATCGAGCAGTTCGAGGATCTTGTCAGCGAGGTCGTTCGGGTCGTTGCGTCGGGCGTAGAGCGATGCGGCGCCGGCTGAGAACCGGCCCTCTGTCAGGTCGAACTGGACGATGGGCTTCGCGAGCGCCATGTACTCCATGATCTTGTTCATCGTCGACTTGTCGTTCATCTCGTTGGCCACGTCAGGGTTGACGCACACGTCGGCGGTGTTCAACATCTCGAGCATCTCTCTGTCAGGGACCCGACCGGTGAAGGTCACGTGGTCGCCGACTCCGAGCTCCACAGCGAGTTGCTTCATGGACTCGAGCGATGTTCCACCGCCGACCAGCCCGAAGTGCACATCGGAACGCCCTCGTTCGACGACGATGTGTCGGACAGCCTCGAGAAGCAGATCGATACCCTCCTGCGCACCCATCACCCCGACGTAGCCGACCAGGTACCTGCGACCGTTGCGGAGTTCGGGCACCGGTGGGAGGCGTTCGAGGCGTTCGAGCTTGGGGCCGCTGCGCACCACGTGGACCTTGTCGGGGTCCATCCCGCCTCGTTCGATGGCGATGCGTCGGTACGACTCGTTGGTCGCAATGCTCATGTCCGCACAGCGGAAGGTGAGGTGTTCGAGGAGAACCATCAACTTCCACATGGGCCCCCGCTTGTTGAACTTCGCCTCATACAGCTCGGGGTTGATGTCGTGGTGGTCGAAGACGAACCTCCTGTTACCGGTGAGCTTGTAGAACCCTCCTACAAGGAACAACAGGTCTGGCGGATTGCAGGCGTGGACGATGTCGAACCCGCGCTGGCGACGGACCTTGCGAGCGAGGCGAAAGGTGTTCCACAGGGCGCTCGAATACTCGACCAGGTAGCCCATCGGTCCATCCCCTTCGGCGGGCAGCCTGTATCGATGGATGTGGACACCCTCGAGAAACTCGTAGGTCGACTCATGACCCTTACCCGTGGGACAGATGATCGACACCTGGTAGCCGGCTTCGTGGAGAGTCGTCGCCTCCTGCCAGACCCGCCGATCGAACGGTGAGGGCAGGTTCTCCACCAGTATCACCACCCGGTTCCCGCGGGTTGGCTTGGGGCGGAGCGAACTCACCAGCAGATCCCCTGGTAATTGGCCGGTTGCGCTTCGTCGGCGAGAATGCGAACGAGGTCGACGACGTGCACGTCGTCGCGCAGGGACTCGAGAGCGGGTAGGAACTCGGGAGAGCCGTTTCCCACCACCAGCACCTCGGCGAAGTCGGTGACTTCAGAGATGCTGTCGACCATCAGCCTCGAGATATGTGGGATCCGGTTGAGGATGTAGTCCTTGTTGGCTCCGGTCAACGCTGCCATCGTCACGCTGCGGTCATACAACTTGAGCTCGTACCCTTTGCCGATCAGGGTTTCGATGACGTTCACGAGAGGCGATTCTCGCAGGTCGTCGGTACCTGCCTTGAAAGCGAACCCCAGTATCCCGATCCGCCGTTTGCCGGGTGCGGTGATCATCTGGATCCCACGCTCGACCTGGTTCTGGTTGCTGCTCATGATGCCCTCGATGATCGGTGAATCGAGATCGAGCGACCGTGCCTTGTAGCTGAGAGCTCGGACGTCCTTGGGCAGGCACGACCCACCGAAGGCGAAGCCGGGCTTGAGGTAGTAAGGGGACAGGTTGAGCTTGCGGTCCTGGCAGAAGATGTCCATCACCACATGGCTGTCGACACCGAGCTCCTTGCAGACGTTGCCGATCTCGTTCGCGAAGCTCACCTTGAGGGCGTGGAAGACGTTGTCGGTGTACTTGACCATCTCGGCCACCTCCACCGGGACACGGATCAGAGGTGCGTCGAGGTGGCTGTAGATCTCGGCTAGTAGGTCGCCACTGCGCTCGTCGATCTCACCGATGACGGTCTTGGGCGGGTTGTCGAAGTCGTAGACGGCGGAACCCTCGCGCAGGAACTCGGGGTTGTTGCACACGCCGAAGTCGACACCGGCGGCGAGCCCGGAGCTCTTCTCGAGTGTCGGGATCACGACATCGTGCACGGTGCCGGGCAGGGTGGTGCTCCGATTCACCACGACGTGGAACCCGTCATTCGCGGCGAGGGCCTGACCGATCTGTTCGCAGACCCGTTCGACGAAGGAGAGATCGAGGCTCCCGTTGGGGTTGCTCGGCGTTCCGACGCATATCAGAGACATGTCGGTGGCACCGACCGCTTCGGCCACATCATCGGTTGCGCGGAGGTGGCCAGATGTCGCTGTTCGGGCGATGAGATCGTCTATGTCGGTCTCGATGATCGGGCTGAGACCCGAGTTGATGAGGTCGACCTTGGTCCTGTTCGGATCGACACCGATGACCGAGTGGCCGTCACGCGCAAGACAGGCGGCAGACACCGTGCCGACGTAGCCCAGACCGAAAACGCTGATTCGCATGACATTCTCCCAGATGGTCAGCGTTCACTCTATTGGCGTTGGCCCAGAATCGAACCCGGCGGGTACACAGGCCGACGAACCCGATCGGCCACTTCGCCGTTTGCGCGGCCGAGGCCACGGTGAGCGACCATCGAGGCCAGCGCACACCGATGGAGAGAACCATGCCTGACACCAACGACTCGGAACCCTCGAACCCGCCCGAAGGCCTGCCGCAGCTGAGCCGATCGGTTGCCGGCCTGGTGGTCCTGGTCACCGGAGCCGGCTCGGGGATGGGGCGTGCCACCGCCGGCCTGTTCGGCGTCGAGGGAGCCCGGGTGGCGGTGACCGACATCGACACCGATCACGCCATCGAGGTGGCCGGCGTGATCAGAGGGGCCGGCGGCCAGGCTGAGGCCTGGACCCTCGACGTGCGCTCCACCGACAACGTCGATGCGG
>JBKEAI010000136.1:0-8732 GCA_047972145.1 Microthrixaceae bacterium | reverse complement strand
TCGAGCTCGCCACCGAACACGTCACCGGCCGGATCCAGTTCGGCAAGCCGCTCGCACAGTTCCAGGCGGTGCAGTTCCAACTCGCGGATGCAGCGGTCGCGGTCGCCGGGCTGCGCCAACTCGCCGGGTTCACACTGTGGCGCATCGCGCAGGACGCCACCGCGGCGCGCGCCGATGTGCTCGCCCTGAGGCTGCACGCGATCGAAACCGCCCGCCCGGTGCTGCGCACCACAGCCCAGCTTCACGGTGCGGCGGGGGTGTGCGACGAGTACGACGTGTCGCTCATCACCCGCATGGTCCAACCCGCTCTGCGACTGCCGTGGGGCCCTGAGCGCACCGTGGCCGCACTCGCCGGCGCGATCCGAGCCGACGGGTTCGTTGGCTTGTTCCCCCACGGTGCCGACCTCCTCACCGCCGGAGCCGACATTTCGGGGGACCTGTGACCTCCGCGGCCACCGGCGCCACGTTCGAGGGTCCGCCACTCGCCGAGGTCGGCGGGATCGGTGCGCTCACCCTCGGAGGGTTCCTGGCCGAGATCGTCGAACGCCATGGACCGAGTGAGGCGATCGTGCTCGATGACGCGCTGTGCGCCGGTGCGACACAACGTTGGAGCTACGACCGCCTCGGTGCGCAAGCGCAGCGCTACGCGCGGTCGTTGGTCGGGCTCGGCGTCGGCCCGGGTGACACCGTCGCGATCGTGATGGGCAACCGGCCCGATGCGATCGCCGTGCTGTTCGCCACGGCGATGATCGGTGCGGTCTCCGCACCGGTGTCGACGTTCTCCGCGCTGCCCGAGATCGAGGTGGTGCTCGACCTGTGCTCGGCACGGGTGGTGCTCACCCAGCGCGAACTGCTCGGACGCCGCTTCGACCACGACATCGCCGAGGTCGCCGGACGGCTCGAGTCCCTGGGGCACTCGTTCGCACTCGGCACCGACAGCTGGGGCGACTTCCTCGCAGCCGGCAGCTCGGTGCCCGGCGAGGAGGTCGACCGTCGCAGTGCAGCGGTCACCCCCGAGGACCCAGCGCTGGTGATCTTCAGCTCCGGTACCACCGCCGCACCCAAGGCGATGCTGCACACCAACCGGGCACCCGCACTTCAGTTCTGGCTCCAATCGCAGATCTTCGCCCGAAGCGCGGACACCCGGATGTTCTCGGCGCTGCCGATCTTCTGGACCGCTGGTCTCAACACGGCGGTCGGCTCGACGCTTGCCGCCGGTGGGTGCTGGGTCGCCCAGGAGGCCTTCGACGCCGGTGACGCACTCGCTCTCATGGAACGCGAGAAGGTCACCGAGCCCTACACGCTTCCGCACCAGACCGCCGCGATCGCCGAACACCCCGACTGGGCAGGCACCGACCTGTCGTCGATCCGCTGCGCGTACGGCAAGGGCGCGTACGCACGCCACCCGACCGTCACCCCCGATCCGGGTTGGATCATGCCGGTGGGATACGGGATGTCGGAGACCTGCGCGTTCATCGCAGGGCACCGAAGCGACGAGAGCCGCGAGCAGATGAAGGTCGGCAACGGCAAACTCCTCCCGGGCACCAGCCTGCGGGTGATCGACCCCGACACAGGTCGTGTGCTGGGCACCGGCGATGCCGGTGAGCTCGCGGTGGCGGGGGAGACCCTGATGATCGGCTACCTCGGCCGCGACGCGGCGGGCTGCTTCGATGCCGATGGCTTCTTCCACACCGGCGATGCGGGCCACGTCGACGCGGAGGGGATCGTTCACTACACCGGTCGATACAAGGAGATGATCCGAACAGGTGGGGCCAACGTGTCGCCCACCGAGATCGAGGTGGTGTTGCGGTCCTTCGCACCGGTGAAGCTCTCCAGGGTGCTCGGCATGCCGGACGAACGTCTCGAGGAGATCGTGGTCGCATGTGTGGTCACCAAGGACGACATGACCGCGAGCGAAGCCGACGTGAAGGCGTTCCTGCGCGAACGCGTGGCCCCCTACAAGGTGCCCAAGCAGGTGCTGTTCATCGACGAAGAGGACATGCCGATGACCGCGGGCGACACCAAGGTGCGCGACGAGGACCTGCGAGCCCTCGTGACCGAACTACTCAGAACCGACCAGGCCGACCCTGCCGTGGCGGGCCGACACCAGGAGAGCGCGTGAGTCCACAAGAATCCGGCAACACCAACGACACAGGCAGTACAGAGGACACAGGCAGTACAGACGACACTGTGCTCGACGTGTCAGACCTCGACCACCTGATGGGTGTGCCGATGGAACCCGGTCTGCTCAAAGAACCCGTCGCCACCAACGACATACGCCGTTGGGTGCAGGCCATGCACTATCCCAACCCGCTGCACTACGAGGAGCACTGGGCCGCGCAGAGCCGCTTCGGTGAGCTCGTCGCTCCGCAGTCCTTCACCGTCGCGTGCGACACCAGCCACGGTTGTTCGCCCGCCCAGGTGGGGCGAATACCCGACTCGCATCTGATCTTCGGGGGCGACGACTGGTGGTTCTTCGGTCCGCGGATCCGCCCGGGCGACCTGTTGGTGTGCCACCGCATGCCGTACGACTATCGGGTCACCGAAACCCGTTTCGCCGGGCCTACCTGCTTCCAGCGAGGCGACACCCTCTACATAAACCAGCGCGGCGAACGGGTCGCCCTTCAGCGCTCCACCGCGATCCGCTACCGGCCGCGCAAGGCCAAGGAGAAGAAGCTGTTCTCCGAGCCGAGCGAACCCGAGTGGACCGACGAGCAGCTCGAAGGGATCGAGCAGCGCAAGCTCGCGTTCATCGACCAGATCCAGTCCCTCGGCCACGACCCTCGGCCCTTCGAGAGCGTGTCGGTGGGCGACCAACTCGCCGAGGCGGTGCTCGGTCCACACAGCCTCGCGAGCTTCACCACCGAGTGGCGGGCCTATCCGATGACGGCGTGGGGAGCGACGCGCAAGGGCCCCACGTCGCAGTCAGCCGAGGAGCTCGGCTACACCGCCGAGATGGCAGGTCTCGAGGGTGACCGCAACATGGAGCGGGTGAACCCCGAGCTCACCGACGGTGCGTACCACGGCCCTTCGCGCGGGCACCTGCAACCCCGGTGGGCAGCACATGTCGGGATGCCCCGCGGGTATGGCTACGGCGCGTCGATGGGTGCGTGGGTGCTCGACTACGTGAGCGGATGGGCAGGGGAGTGGGGCATGGTGGCGAGCTGTCGCGCCCAGTACCGCAACCCCGCGTTCACCGGCGACGCCACGTTCATATCCGGTGAGGTGACCGCCACCAGGGTGGACCGTCGTGGACGGCATCTCGTGGAGGTCTCGGTGCGCATGGTCAACCAGGAAGATGCCGTGCTCGCCACAGCGACACTGGAGGCGTTGCTGCCCTCCAGCGAAGCGATCGAAGCGGGCGCGGTGCGTGACGGCCAGGACATGGAGACGGTCCGATGATCGATGCAACGGGAGACCTGAAGATCCTCTCGACCGCGCCGCTGCGCGGTGAGGGCCTGGAGCGGCTCCGTGCGCTCGGTGAGGTGACCGTCGACCCGTGGATCGACCATTCACCGATGCGCCTCTACAACGAGGAGCAGCTCGCGGAGCGTGCCACCGCCGAAGGTGCCGACGTGGTGATCTGCGAGGCCGACTCGTGCAAGGGTGTGCTGTTCGACCTGCCGTTGGTGGCGATCGGCTCCACCCGGGGGGATCCGACCAACGTCGACCTCGACGGTGCCACCTCAGCCGGGATCCCCGTGCTGCGCGCCCCCGGGCGCAACGCGGACGGCGTCGCGGAGCTCGCGGTGGCGCTCGCGCTCGCGGCGAGTCGGGGGATCGTGCAAGCCGACCGCGACGTGCGCGATGGCCAGGTGTTTCGCGACGGGACGATCCCCTATCAGCGCTTCAGGGGTTGGCAACTCGCCGGGCGCACCGCCGGCATCGTCGGCTACGGCGCGGTGGGGCGTGCCGCGGCTTGGCGCTTCGAGGGCATGGGGATGAACGTGATCTCGTCCGACCCGTTCGCCCCCGACGCAACACACAGCCTCGACGACCTGCTCGCGGAGGCCGACCTCGTATCGATGCACGCGGCGGTCACACCCGAGACCTTCGGGCTGATCTCCGCCGAGCGGATCGCGATGATGAAACCAGGTGCGGTGTACGTCAACACCGCCCGAGCCGCGCTGCACGACATCGATGCACTCACCGCAGCGCTCGAATCGGGCCGGCTCGCGGCGGTCGGCCTCGACCACTTCGAGGGGGAGAACCTGCCCCCCGACCATCCACTCGCCGGGTTGCCCAACGTGGTGCTCACCCCCCACATCGGCGGTGCCACCTACGACACCGAGGCGAACCACACGATGCTGATGGCAACCGGCTTGGAGGCCTTGCTCGCAGGTGAGGCACCCTCCAACCTCGCCAACCCGGAGGTCATCGAGCGGCCCTGAGCAGTCGAACTTGGACAATCGTGCTTGTTATTCAAGGTTAGAGATACAACTCTGAATACAGAGTTGCTATGTCCACGGTTGAGCGACGCCACTGGAGCAGCGACACCGCCAGGGGCATGTCGCGCCGTGACAGGCGTGCGTGTGACAGGCGTGTGTGTGAGGACCTCTGTTCGTTCTGCAACAGCGACGACATCCCCGCGGTTGTACAGGCTGCGATGGCACACGCCCAGTTCGAGGCGATCCATCCCTTCATCGACGGCAACGGTAGGACCGGTCGCGTGCTCACCCAGATGGTGCTTGGCCGAAGGCGACTGACGACCAGGACGATCCCGCCGGTCTCTCTCGTGCTGGCGACCGAGTCCGACGGCTACATAGCCGGCCTCGACGGCACGCGGTTCGTGGGCGAGCGGACCGACACCGGCGCCGTCGAGGCTGTGAATGCCTGGGTCGGGACCTTTGCCGGTGCATGCAGCCGGTCGGTCGCCGATGCCGAACGGTTCGAACAGCGCATCGCACAACTACAGGATCGTTGGAGGTCACGCACCGGGGCGCCTCGAGCCGACTCTGCAACCGAAGCGTTGATCCGGGTACTGCCGGGTGCACCGGTGTTGACTGTCACCGATGCGGCGCGCATGGTCGGTCGCAGCTACCAGGCTGTCAACGAGGCGGTTCGACGGCTCGCTGACGCCGATGTGCTCGACCAGGTGACGATTGGCCGTCGCAACCGGGCGTACGAAGCACCGGAGGTGATCGCAGAGTTCACCGATTTCGAGCGCCGGCTCGCGAGTCCCGCCGGCGACACGCTCACTGCACCTCCTGTCCGGGCAGTACCCCGACGAAGGTGAGAAACTGAGACATGGCTGAGATCACATCACCGACCACGACACCTGACGAGGTGCTGGCCACCGCCAAGACGATGCTCGAACGCGGGCTGGTCGAGGGAACCTCGGGCAACATCTCGGGCCGACTCGATGGTGGCCGGGTTTGCCTCACGCCGTCTTCGGTCGCGTACGAGACGATGACCCTCAATGACCTGGTGACCGTCGACATGGACGGCGAGGTGCTGGAGGGTACCCGTTCGCCGACCAGCGAGTTGGACCTGCACCTGTCGGTGCTGCGGCGCTACCCCGAGCTCGGCTCGGTCATCCACACCCACGCCGTGTACGCCACGATGTTCGCCCTCGCGCACGAGCCGATACCCGCTGTGATCGAGGAGGTCGTCGTGTACGTCGGCGGTGATGTGCCGTGCTGTGAATACAAGGGCACCGGCACCCGTGAGCTCGGCGACGAGGTCGCGGAACATCTGGGCGACCGCGGCGCGGCGCTGCTCGCGAACCACGGTCTGGTCACCTGTGCAGCCACGCCGGAGCGGGCGCTGCACCACGCCGGGTTGATAGAGCGCACCGCCAAGATCATCTGGGGTGCGCGCTCGATGGGAGCGACGATCCACCCTCTGCCCGCCAAGGTCAACACCGACATGGCCGGCGTCTACCGCTTCGTGCGTGAGAACCCCTGACGCGGCGCGATCGGTGCCCCAGCAATTCTGCGAAAGCCACTACCGCATACCCGCGAAGAGCACTACTCGATAGCTCAGCCATGCTGTGGTGGCACCGCTCAGCGCTCAGCCTGTCGTGACTAACATCTCCGTCAGGTGGCTGCTGGATGGGGAGGCGTACTTGGGCAGCAGGGACGCGACATGGCACTCGGCGGTGAGCGAAGCGCTCGACGGCGCGGTGCAGGGTTCGGTCGAACTCGGTGCACTCGACTACGTCGAAGGCCTCCTCGACGCGTTCGACCACGACCCACCGCACATCTGGGCTGCGCCCGGCCGCTGGGAGGGAGCCAACGGCGAGCCCGCCACCGATGCACCGCGATGGTTGGAGCTCGGCCCCTGGGAGCGGCAGGCGTGGCAACAGCGCATCGCAGAATGGTCCGCTGTGTACGACCGGGTGGTCGCGGGCACCGCGGACGAGGCCGACCTGCGGGTGGTGCACGCGCACGCATGCGAGGCCACCTACGGCGACCCCGCCTACGGCGGCAACCGTGACGGTGGTGGCTGGCAGCGCATCGGGTTTCCCGAGCCACTGCATCCACCGATGAGGGGCGCGTTGTGAGCAGTGCAACCGAGCTCTACCCCGGGGATCCCCTGCTCCAGTCCAAGGTGATCGGCTGCCATCGAAGCGCAGTGATCGACGAGCAGCAGCGGGTGAGTAGCCACCGATGAGCACAGCCGATTGCGACGTGGTGATCGTCGGCTCGGGGCCCGGCGGGACCACCGCGGCGGAGGTGCTCAGCTCCGCTGGGTGGAGCGTGATCATGCTGGAGAAGGGCCGCAACCACCTGATCGACCTCGAAGCACCGCACAACCCGCTGCGTCACTTCGCCAACGACGAGATCGCCGCCACCCGGCGCTACCTGCTCGGATCCGACCCGATCCTCGAACCGCGCACCTACCGCCGTGACCTCGACGACGGCGACCGGCTGATGACCGGCGAAGTCAACAACCTGCCCTGCACAGTCGGCGGTGGGGGAGTGCACGCCGATGCGAAGCTGCCACGCTTTCGCGAGGAGGACTTCCGTGCCCACAGCGTGCGCGGTCCGATCGAGGATGCAGCAGTCGACGACTGGCCGATCAGCTACGACGACCTCGAACCGCATTACAGCGCGGTCGAACAGCTCTTCGGAGTCGCGGGCGAGGACGACACCAACCCCTTCGCCGCACCCCGCAGCGTGCCCTACCCGCTGCCCCCGGGTGACGACATGGCGATGGCGCTTCGCACAGCCGAGGCCGCAGAGCGCGCCGGGATGCACCCCTACCGTGCACCGACGGGGATCAACAGCATCGCCGCAGACGGGCGACCCGCCTGTACCGACTGCGGCTTCTGCGCCGCCTATGGATGCCCGGTCGATGCGAAGAACGACCCGATCGCCGGGCTCCAGCGGGCGCTGCGCTCGGGCAACTGCGAGATCCGCCCCGAGTCCTATGTGAGTGGGATCGTGCTCGACGCCTCTGGGGGCCGTGCCACCGGGGTGCGCTACCTCGACCTGCGCGAACATCCCGAACCGACCGTGCGCGAGGTGCGGGCGGCCCGCGCGGTGGTGCTCGCAGCAGGTGCGTTCGAGACGCCGCGGTTGTTGCTGCAACAGGGCATCGGCGGGGACCTCGTCGGGCGCTACCTCACCTACCACTACCAGACCTTCACCGTGGGCATGTTCCCGGCTGACCGCTTCCCCGAGGGCACCGGCGGTGAACGGGGCCGGAGCGTCACGTTCCTTCACGACGACCTCGTGGTCGAGTCCCCGGGCATGCAGCGCGCTGCGGCCGAGGCCGGGTTGCCATGGATACGGGGTGGGACCGTCGAACACGGTGCCGGGCACATGCCCGTCGACGAGGCGATCACCTATGGCCCCGGTGCGCACCACCTGGACTCGATGCGCGACAGCGCGCTGCGCCGCCGCATGTGGGCGCTCACTGTGATGGGCGAGGACCTGCCCCAGATCGTCAACACCGTCGACCTCGACCCGTCGGTACGCGACGCCTGGGGGTTCCCCGCGGGTCGGGTCACCTACGCACCGCACCGCCACGAGCTCGTCGCATCTGCGTACGCCGCCCCGTTGCACGAGGCGATCCTCACCGATGCCGGCGCCGAGGTGGCCTTCAGCGCCACGTCACCACCGCAGGGTGCGCTCGACCTGCACGCGGTGGCGAACCCGCTCGGCATCGCACCCGCCTCGCGCCACGTGATGGGGACCACCCGCATGGGGGACGATCCAGCCACGTCGGTGGTGTCTGCCGAACAACGCCTGTGGGATGTAGACAACGTGGTGGTGTGCGACTCGTCGGTGTTCGTGACCTCCGCCGGCTACAACCCGACGCTCACACTCGCAGCACTCTCGCACCGCGCCGCCACCCTCCTCGCCGTCGGCGCCTGAGCGGTCCTGGTGCCAGTGCACCTGGTCTGCATACCCCTCGTGCCTGGTGTCTGTGCACCCATCGCGCCTGGGTGACTCAGGTTCGTGGAGTGAGTTGCCCGTCGTCGGAGGCTTAGCTCGCGTGCGTGACTCAGGTTCGCCGAGTGAGTTGCCCGTCGTCGGAGGCTTAGCTCGTGTGGGTGACTCAGGTTGGCGGAGTGAGTCGGTGAGCATTGATACGACACTGGGTGACTTGCTCGAACAACTTGAGTCGCCGGCGTGAACTTGAGTCGCTGGCGCGGGGTGACGGGCAACTTGAGTCGCTGGCGCGAACTTGAGTCGGCGGCGCGGGGTGGCGGGGTGGGTGCTGGGACCACCACCCGGTCGTGTGCGAGGGTGACTCAGGTGCGCCGAGTGAGTCGCTGAGCA
>JBKEAI010000027.1:0-2546 GCA_047972145.1 Microthrixaceae bacterium | reverse complement strand
CACCACAGGACGCGGCGGGGTGCGTGCCGGGGCGCGGCGGGTCCAGGGGCTGCGCCAGGTCTGCTGATGAGGCGGCGGCTTGAAGCTCAGGTGATGAGGTCGATGCGTTGGTAGGCGTTGAGGATCACTTCGGCGGTGGGCCAGTCTTTGGCGATGCGTACGATGCGTTGGCGGGCTCGGTGCACGAGCCGTCCTGGAACGTGCAGGATCGCCCAGCGCAGGGTCGTTGGGCGGGCGTTGGTCCATGTGTCGGTGAGGCAGAGGAGTTGGAACCAGCGCAGCAGGTCCGCTGCGAGGGCGACGGTCATGAGCCAGGCCTGGTTGGTATCGAAGTCTGTGAATGGGAACCGGCAGAGCCCGGAGTCCTTCAAGCGTTCGATGTGTTGTTCGAGGTGTGCGTGGGCGCGCATGGTGGCATCGAGATCGACCGGGTCGCCGTCGGCGTCGGTGTAGAAGCCCCAATAGCGGAACTCCATGGACGGGAACAGGCTGCGCTGGGCGCCGGGGTGCAAGGGTTCGCGACGCACGATCAGCCGGGTCCCCTCTGGGAGTTTCGGGTCGTCGATGAGCGAGGTGAGCTCGACTACCGCGGCACCATCGTCACGTACTTCGCCCTTGCGATCCTGTGCCGCCGACCACACCTGCTCGAGGCCGTCGGTGTCATCGATCGCGGCGGTGACCTGCGGGTTCGAGCGGGCGGTGACGAAGAACCCGACGTTGCGGGCCCGGCACGCCGCCAGGAACCCTTCGGTGCAGCCGGCCGAGTCAGCCCGCACCACCACGCCGCGTTCGACCATGGCCGGCTCGTCACCAGCGCCGTGCCCGACCGCGATCGGGTCCGGGAGCTGGGCGATTGCCCGGTCCAAGACGGTGACGTGATCCGCGACGGTGTTCGCTCCAGCGTTGCCCGGCCGCAGAACCGCGGCGAGGGTCTCACCGGTGCCGTCCGCGAAGCAGAACATCGGGTGGAACCCGAACCCGCCCTTGAACGTGGGCGCGGTCTGCACCTTGTTCTCCGAGTGGATCTCCACCAGCGACGCGTCGATGTCCAACAACACCGGCCCATCATCAGCGGTCGCGCCGGACCGGGACCACACCTCGGCGCGCAGCGGAGCCAGCGCCACAGCGACGCGTGCCCGGTCCTCAGCAGTGATCTCAGCGAAGGCCCGGGCCACGGTCGTGTCCGAGGGCACCGACCCGAACAGATCCGGCCCGGCCCACAGGTGCTCGATGTCGAGGCACGACTCGCCACCGCCCGCGAGCACCAGCGCGGCCTGCACGAGCACCTTGCCGCGATCGTGCACGGGCACCCCCGGACCCCTATACGGCAACGCCGCCGACAAGGAGTCGCCAAGGCCAAGCCGGTCCGCGAACGCCCCCACCGCGTGCAACCCGACATGGGCCACCACCCCAGCCCCACCGGTCTCCACCTTCACCCGACGCGTGCTGTTACCGTTCACCTCGGAAGTGCCCTTCTTGTGCGCGACCCGCTGGCGTAGAACACCTGCAGAATCCCACGTGGGAAGGGCTTTTCCGCGGACGCAGCCCAATCATCTCAATAGACGCCGTGAAGAACCGGGGCTAGTCACAAGATTCGAATCTCTCCACAAGAACGAAGCCGCGTACTTCGGACACGAGAGCGCACATTCCCAGGTCCGCTCTGGTTGGAACCACCGACGACCGGTCAGCTAGCGGACTACAGGTCATATCGACCTCATAATCAGGGAGCGAGTAGCACAATTCCGTTCCCTCGGCTGAGCCATCCTCATTCCCATCGTTCTTCGTAGAAACTCCGAGGATCACCACCAAGTCGCCATGTTTGTCCGATGACTCTGACAACGAACTGCCGCAGGATACCAGGAGTAAGATAACAGCACTCACCACGATGCGCATCGTCACTTTGGCCTCAGACCATACATGGCACCATTGAGAGCTAGCGCCATGCCACCCCACATATCCGGAGCGAAATACTTGTCAATAAGAGCGTTCCCTTTCGGAGCATTGCCCTTTCCTCGTGCCTTGACGTTGAGCACCAACGCGCCTGTACTGGTCGGGCGAATCGCGAACCTGATCGTCGATCCAGCCGGCTGAACGTGACCTGGCAAGGCTACAAAGTCGAAGCTCAACGCCCCTACGAAGCCAACTCTCACATTGCTACATGAATCGCCGACTCCGAGTGCGGTCTTTGGCCGTGTGCAAACAGTAGCACCCGTGCGAATCCGCCCGGATATCTGAAATGGAAAGTAGTTGCTGGGTTTGGCGACAATTAGAGAAATAAGTCTCTTGGCTACTCCGAGGTTGTTGAAGCGACGATCAATGCGGCCAGGATTGTAGGGGTCGATGTTGAGAATATAGTCGTAGTCATAGACCCATTCGCCCGATAGGTCCGTTTGGTTGATCGGGTCGACTACATAGCCGTAGTCGTTGAGTACGCCGCCTTCGATGGGGTCGACTTCGAGGAAACGAGCAAGCACTGGGTGGTATTGGCGGGCTCCCATTTCGATGACGGGTTGTAAGCCTGGTGCGTGTTCGAGTGGTCGTTGGTG
>JBKEAI010000311.1:0-7357 GCA_047972145.1 Microthrixaceae bacterium | reverse complement strand
CTCGACCTGCGACGGATCGCACATCCGATCCCTGACATGGGGACGCTCCCGGTCGATGCCTACGACGAGATCGTGGCGACCGTGCGCGATGCAGCCGGCCGAGGTGGCGTCTACATCCATTGCTGGGGGGGAATCGGACGCACGGGCACCGTCGTCGGCTGCCTGCTCGTCGACGACGGCCTGTCGGCGCACGAGGCGCTGGCACACATCGACCAACTCCGATCGGTCACCCGAAAGCACCACATGGCTGCGCCGCAGACACCCGACCAGATCGAGGTGGTTCGCCGGCGTGGATGACCGGTCGAGTCCTCTGGCTGATCGCCACGCGGGTTGATCGCCGCGGCAGGCGGCTGATCCGAGACACCGAAGGTGTCGCTCCAGACCGTCAGCAGCTCTTCTTCAACGACGTGGACCTTGAGGACGGTCGATCTCTCTCCGACTACTACATCCTTGCGGCACCTCGGTGAGCGACTGGGTCCGGGGTAAGACCCCGGACCCAGCTACCCGCTCTGTCCCCCGTACCCTGCCCCCCGTGCTCGGTAGACCCGGTGTCGGTCGACCCGGTGTCAGTCGACCGTAAGCGTGCCTTCCATGCCGGCGTCGCGGTGACCGGGCACCGAGCAGTAGATCTCGTACTCGCCGGCAGCGATGCCATCGAGTTGCAGTGAACCCGATGCCCCCGGGTCGATCAGCCCCGACTCCTGGCCGTCGATCACCATGTCGTGTTGGACCGAGCCGTCGTTGGTTAGCTCGATCGTGCCGTCGGGAGCGATCACAGCTTCGGATGGGTCGAAGGAGAAGTCGGCCATCGTGACGTCGACCTCAGCTGCACCGGTGCCGCCTCCGGCTGCACCGGACCCACCGCCTCCCCCGGAGTTGCTCGCGGCTCGGGCCGCCAGGCCGAGTGCGAACATCGCGATGACGATCGAGAACAGCCCGAGGATCAGTCCGACCACCGCGAGGGATTCAAAGGTCGTCGACTTGGGTTGCGGTGCCGCGGTTGCAGCGGGGGTGCTCGGCGTCGGCGACGCTGCTGCGGAGCCGGCCGTTTCGGGTTTCGTGGTTGTTGTGTCGCTCATGTCAGTCCCTTCTTCGTTTCCGGCGTTCTCAGTGGCCACCAGCGGCCGATTCAGGAAGTTCTACGTCACCGCACTGGAACAGTCCGAGTGCTCCGATAGAGGCGCTCGAGAACTTGTGGGTGACGAAGGGGTAGAACCCCTCGACGTCGAAGGTGAACTCGACGAAGCCGCCCTGGGCGGGCTGGAGATCGAGGGCCTGGGCCCCACCCTGGCCCGAACCGGGGCGCAGCCGGTAGGCACCTTCTTTGAACACGGTGTCGAAGATCGTGCCGATCACGTGGAACGAGCTGTTCTCCGACGGTCCGTTGTCCTGGACCCAGATGCGGATCCGTTGGTTCACGTCCACGCGGATCGGGCTGTGCTGGTACTGGTTGACGTACCCGTTGAACACGACTGCGTCCCACTGGTCCTTCTGCATCTTGGACAGCTCACCGACCTCGCCCTCGGGGCCCAGGTAGTACTCGGACTGGACCATCACGAACTCGTGGTCCACCGGTGCGAGGTCGGGCGGGTCGATGATCACCGCGCCGTGCATACCCGCACCGATGTGGTGCAGCACCGGGGGAGTACCGCAGTGGTACATGAAGATCCCGGCGTGCTTGGCCTCGAACGCGTACTCGAGGGACTCGCCGGGGTTGATGGAGCGCATCGGGCCATCCCAGTTGACCTTCGATGCGTGGAAGTCGATCGAATGCGCTATGTCGCCGTCGTTGGTCAGGGTGAAGATGAACTGGTCACCCAGCTTGCCTCTGTAGGTCTTGCCGGGGACGGTGTCGTCGAAGGTCCAGAGCTGCTGGCTGACCCCCGGAGCGACCTCGCCGGGGATCTCGGTGGCCCTGATGTCGATCCGGTGCACCGTCTCGGCAGGGGTGGGGGGAGCGGCGGGATCACGGGCCTCCCAGCCGTCGCCCGGTGCAGCCGTGAAGTCGATCGTGGCACCCGAGGTGCCCGAATCGCCAGCGCCTGCATCGGCTGAACCCGAGGAGCCGTTGGACGAGCCGGCGGTGCTGGCCGGAGCGGCGGCGGTTTCGGTGTCGGGCCAGATCGCAGCGGTCGTCAACCCAACCGCAGCAGCGGCACCGATGCCTCCTACGCTGGCTCCTACGACCGTTCGTCGGCTGACGGCACCCTCGCCGCCGCTCGGGTTCGGATCGCTCTGGTCAGTGGTCATCTCGGCTCCTTCGTTGGCTCCTTGACGCAATACCTAGATGTTAGCGCTAAGATATAGAAATACGAAATTCCCAGGTGGGATCTCCCGGGGGAACAGGGAGTCGACACAGCACCGCGGGGGACCTCGGCTCGACCGCTCGAGCTGATCGAAAGGACGCCACATGACCGACGCAGGCGACACACAGCACAACGGTTGTAACCAGGAAGGGCAGTGTTGTGAACAGGAAGGGCAGCTCAGATGCGCCTAGCACTCACAAAGCGCGCCGGTGATGCGATCCGGATCCTGTTGCATCTCGCGACGCTGCCCGAGGGCACCAGGATGTCCTCCACCAAGATCGCGGAAGCCAGTGGCGTCTCCCACGGCAACATCCCAACGCTCATAGCGGCGCTCTCACGCGCGGAGTTGCTCGATTGCACCCGCGGACCAGGTGGAGGGTGCGCGCTCTCCCGGGACGCCGAGGAGATCACGGTGGCGGAGACCGTGATCGCCATCGAAGGCGCCCTCGAGCCCGAGCGGTGCGCGATCGACGACCGACGGTGCATCGAGCGCGACTACAACTGCGGGATCCACGACACCTGGCGCGGTGTGATCCACGAGATGCAACAACGCCTCGCCAACCTCTCGATCGCGGAGGCCCAGCGTCGTGCCACCGCCCGCGAGGACGAGTACGCCAGCCGTTCCGCGGCCAGGGAGGCAGGTCAGCGTGGCGAGCTCTCCATCGGGGTGGGGGTTCCCGTGCGTGAGGTCACCCGCATCAGTTCCTACGACTAGGCGACCGGGTGTCCCGTCTGCTTCCGGCACCTGCGGCTTCAGTCGCGGCCTTTCGCGTGCATGGTGCCCTGTACCGCCAGGACATGGACCGCTGAGACCGGGAGTCGTTCGGGTAGTTCGACCTCCAGTGCGCCCTCGTTCACGTTCCAATGCAGTGCATCGTCTGTGCCGAGCAGGCGAGCCCCGGTCACTCCGCTGGCGTCGATGTCGCGCAGGGTGAAGGTCCGTCGGCCGGGTTGGTCGACCAGGTGCACATAGGTGGTCGGTTCCTCTGCATCCTCACCGGAGCGGGTGAAGCGCACCTCGGTGTCCTCCGAGGTGCGGGTGGATGCGACCTCCCACGGGCGCGAACCGTAGATGGCCTCACCGTTGATCGCCATCCACTCACCCAGGCCTCGCAAGGGAGCTTGTTGCAGTTCGGAGATGGCGCCGGTGTGGTCCGGGCCGATGCCGATCAGCAGGTTGCCGTTCTTGGACACTATGTCGCAGAAGCTGCGTACCAGCCCGGTGGCGGTGACGATGTCCTCGGGGCGCTCGTTGCGGTTCGCCCCGAACGAGTGACCTACCCCGCGGGTGGACTCCCACTTCTGGGGACGGATCTCGTCGAAGCTCGCATATTCGGGGGTGTTGAAGTCGTAGTGGTTGGCCGAAGGGAACGTGAGGGACTTCCAGTCCTCGGGAAGGAAGCGCCACATGAGTTGCATCACCTCGCCCGCACCCCGCATGGCTGTGTCGACAACGTCGTTGCGCGGTCCGCTCGGCTGCAACCAGCGATCGTTGATCACGCCGTCTGACACGGTGTTGTAGTACTCGGAGAACAACTCTGCGAGGTTGCCGCCCGCGGGCCAGCAGATGTCGTTCCACAGTACCGACGGGGAGTAGCGCGCGATGAGCTCCCGGACGTGCCCGGTCGCGTAGTCCAGGTAGTCCTGGCCGGTGGGCACCGCCAGCATCGCATCGGCGGGGTTGGTCATCAGGGCGTCGTTGAACGGCCAGTCGTAGCCACCGGAGTAGTACAGGCCCATGCGCATGCCCGCACCGCGCACCGCCGCGGTCAGGTCACCGACGATGTCGCGCTCGGCGTGGTAGCGACCCTTGCGCGGATGCGGTTGGGTCGAGGGCCATAGCGTGAACCCGTCGTGGTGCTTCGTGGTGAGAACCACGTAGCGGGCGCCGGCGTCGCGGCACACCCCGGCGAGGGCATCGAGATCAGCGTCGCGGGTCACCTCGTTGAACGGCTTCACGAAGTCGTCATAGGTGGCATCGGGGCCGTAGGTCTCGATCTGGTGCTCGCGGGTCGGGTTTCCCGGCACGCGCATCGAGTTCAGGTACCACTCCGCATAGGGATTGTTGCGGAGCATCGAGCGCGGCCCCTGGGTGCGCATCATCTCCTGGATGTTCGGCACCTGTGGGGCCCAGCCCGGTATCGAATACAGGCCCCAGTGGAGGAACACTCCGAGCTTCGCGTCGTCGAACCACGACGGGACCTCGTGCTCGCCCACAGACTCCCAGTTCGGCTCGTAGCGGGTGGTGGTCATCGTGGCAGTCATACACCTTTCGTCGGCAACATCGACACTCCCCTTAGAAACTGCGCTGTAGCGAACGCGAGTCGGCTCCATTCGGCGGCATCCTCGTCGGTGCGTCGGCGCTACGTCGTCGAAAGGTCTGCGGGTCGTCTCGTCGATCGACCTCCGACCTCCGCCCCCGACCTCCCCGCCCCCAGCGCACGGCAGGGCTGCCCACCGAAATATGTCGTGGGTCCGGTGGGGACTGTTACGGTCAGGTCAACGACTGCGCATCCCTGGGGTACATGCGCCCGAACAACGGGAGGATGGCCATGGGTAACGACATGGGCAGAAAGTTGGCAGCGGAGTTCCTCGGCACACTGTGGTTGGTGCTCGGGGGTTGTGGGAGCGCGGTTCTCGCCGCCACGTTCCTCACCGGAGATGGGTTCCCGGCGGGTATCGGATTCCTAGGTGTCGCGCTCGCGTTCGGTCTCACCGTGCTCAGTGGGGCGTACGCCTTCGGCCACGTCTCCGGTGGGCACTTCAACCCTGCGGTGACCCTCGGTTTGTTCAGTGCCGGCAAACACGAACCGGGGGAGGTCGTGCCCTACATCGTCGCCCAGGTCCTCGGCGCGATCGGCGGCGCGGGGATCCTCTACATCGTCGCCAACGGGACGAACGGCTTCTCCATCACCTCGGGGGACGCGGGTGCGTTCGCCACCAACGGCTTCGGCGACCTGTCGCCGGGCGGCTACAGCATGGTTGCCGCACTGGTGATCGAGATCGTTCTCACCGCCGGGTTCCTCATGGTGATCCTGGGTGCGACCCGCAAGGGACTGCCCGCCGGTTTCGCCCCGATCGCAATCGGCCTAGCTCTGACCTTGATCCACCTGATCTCGATCCCGGTGACCAACACCTCGGTCAACCCGGCACGCTCGACCGGTCCGGCGCTGTTCGTGGGCGGGGAGAACCTCGCCCAGCTCTGGCTGTTCTGGTTGGCACCGCTCGTGGGTGGTGTGCTCGGTGGGGTGATCTACCGCTACGTGCTCGCCCCAGCTGACCCCGACGAAGCCGTCGCGGCGGCGTCTCCCAGCGCCAACTGATTCCGCCCCAATCCCCGTTCTGTGGTGCGAGGCGAGCTTGTGAAGCGCGTGACGCACCACAGAACGGTTGGGGTGGGGTGAGGGGTCGCTTGCTGGGACGGGTTGCCGGCCCGGTTGGTTGGCCGGTTGGCCCTCTTGACCGGGCGGTCAATATGCTGCGCCCATGTTGGAAATCAATGGAGCATCAGCACTCGTAACCGGTGGAGCCTCCGGGCTCGGTGAGGCCACAGTGCGCGAACTCGGCGCACAGGGCGCCAAGGTCGTCATCATGGACCTCGAGCACCAGGCCGACAAGGCCGCCGAGATCCTCAAGGACGTCGACGGCGCGTTCATGCCCACCGATGTGACCAACCCCGAACAGGTCATCGCCGCGGTCGACAAGGCCAAGGAGCTCGGCCCGGTCAGGGCGCTGGTCAACTCGGCCGGAATCGGGTGGGCAAGCCGCACGATCGGCAAGGACGGTGAGTATGCCTCGGCACACGACCTCGAGAACTTCCGAAAGGTGATCGACGTCAACCTCATCGGCACCTTCAACTGCATCCGGCTGGCCGCCACGGCGATGTCAGCCTCCGAAGCCGACGAGTTCGGCGAGCGTGGAGCGATCGTCAACACGGCATCGGTGGCCGCTCTCGAGGGCCAGATCGGCCAGGCCGCCTATTCGGCGTCCAAGGCAGGGATCGTCGGCATGACCCTGACCGTCGCCCGCGACCTATCTGCGGTGGGTGTGCGGGTCAACACGATCATCCCCGGCCTCTTCGACACTCCGATCTACGGCCAGGGCGAGTTCGCCGACCAGTTCAAGGAGAAGCTGAGCGCAGGTTGCCTCTTCCCCAAGCGCCTCGGGTTCGCGTCCGAGTACGCGACGCTGGCCTCCGAGTTGATTCGCAACTCCTACATGAACGCCGAATCAGTGCGTATCGACTCCGGCATGCGCATGCAGCCGAAGTGAAGTTCTCGAATTCGCGCTAAACCCGCGGGGTTTGGTTGACGAGTATTCCAACAGGGTCCCGCCAGGGCTGTGGGCGGGACCCTGTTGCTTTTTCGAGCCCTGTTCCGGTGGGCACTTGTTCCCCAGTCGAACTTGAACGGGACATTCCGCTCAGCGCGCGATTTCGTTCAAGTTCGCATCGGTTCGCGTGCGAAGGCGACGGGTTGTGCACCGCGTCAAGGTAGCGGGCAGGATCGGACGGCGATGAGCTACACAGACCCAGGCCGGGCAGGCACCCGAGCGACGAGCGACACAGACCCAGGTCGGGCAGGCACCCGATCCGGGGACCCGGCCGGACAGCTGATGCAATCAGTTGGTGTTTCGGTTGTGGGAAGTGCAGGGGCGGGTGGTGCAACGGTGGGTGGTGCAACGGCGGGTGGTACGGGGGCGGGTGGTACAGGGGCGGGTACTCCAACGGCCGGCAATTCGGGGGCAGGTGCTCCAACCGCGGGTGGTGCGCGCAAGCGCCAGGTCGCTTTGTTCGACTTCGACGGGACCGTCTCCAAGCGCGACACGCTCGTGCCGTTCGTCGCACGATTCGCCGGCGTACCCAGGAGTGCGATCGCGGGGTTCGCCCAGGGTTGGACGATGTTCGCGAACCGCTCGGGGGACCGCACGGATCGCGATGCCCTCAAGGCGGCACTGTTGCGTCGACTGCTCGACGGCCGCAGCGAGCGTGACCTCGACCGGGCCGCAGGCCGTTACGCGACCAAGTTGGTCGACCGCTCCCTACGGCCGGA
>JBKEAI010000295.1:0-1838 GCA_047972145.1 Microthrixaceae bacterium | reverse complement strand
CGTGCCTTTGAGGCGTACGGTGTCGCCAGCTGAAACCTGCTGGTCGTTACCGAGGATCACAGCACCGATTTCGTCTTCCAGCAAGTTTAGTGCAAACGCTTCCACCACTCCCTCAGACGTGTCGATCTCCAGCACTTCGCTGTACCCAGCGTTCGTCAGTCCGTGCACCGCTGCCACGCCGTCACCGACGCGAATCACTACACCAGCTGATTCCAGCCCCTCGGTTTTCTCCAAACCAGCGATTGCGGCTTGGAGTTCTTTTGATAATTCTGCTACTGCGATTTCAGCCATATATCTCCTTTATACAACCGTTAGTTTCTCTAATTTCGTTTTCACTGTGCCATCGAGCTGCTGCCCGGGCAGGGAAATCTTGACGCCAGCGATGACGCTTTCGTCGATGGTTTCTTCAATCACGATGTCGCGTGCGTTCGGAAACTCCGCCTTCGCGAGCGCTTCGAGCGCTTCCTTGGACAGGTTCTTCGGCAGTTCGACGAGCGAGAAATCGTCGCGAATCTGGATACGCCCGAAGTCGTCGCGCGAGAGCCCTCCCTCATTCGCGAGCGCCCCGACAATCTGCCCGGGCTTCACCCGCTGGCGGTGGCCCACGTCGATGCGGTACATGGCGAGGTCGTCTCGGCGCGCGCGCGGTTCGCGATCCTCGCGCTCACGGCGATCGCCGCGTTCGCGGTCGCGCGCACCTCGGCCGCCCTCGTCCTCCAGAAACTTCCGCGCCTGCGCACGATCGCGAGCGAACTTCTCGTCGTCGGCCTCGTTCAGCAGCAGCGGTGTCTCCACCTGCGCTCCGACCGCGAGCGCAGCGGCGACGTCCGTCTCCGGCACGTCGTGGTGTCGGACGTAGTGAGCGATGATGTCGCGGAACGCTTCGATGCGGTTCGTCTCGTCGAGCGCCGAAGTGATGGCGTCGTCGAAGCGGGACAGGCGAGTCGCGTTCACCTCGTCGACCCCGGGCAGCGGCATCTGCGTGAGCGGCTGCTTCGTGGCCTTCTCGATCGACTTCAGCATGCGTCGCTCTCGCGGGGTCACGAAGCTGATCGCGTCACCCGTGCGGCCCGCGCGGCCGGTGCGTCCGATGCGGTGCACGTACGACTCGGTGTCGATCGGCAGGTCGTAGTTGATGACGTGGCTGATGCGCTCGACATCGAGTCCGCGCGCGGCGACGTCAGTCGCAACGAGCACGTCGAGTTTGCCGTCCTTCAGCGACTGCACGGTGCGCTCGCGCACGTTCTGCGGGATGTCGCCGTTGATCGCTGCAGCCGAGTAGCCGCGGGCGCGCAGCTTCTCAGCGACCTGCTCGCTGTCGCCGCGGGTGCGCGTGAAGACGATGAGCCCGTCGAACTCTTCAACCTCGAGCACGCGGGTGAGCGCGTCGAGCTTCTGCATGTAGGAGACCACGATGTAGCGCTGGGTGATGTTCGCGCTCGTCTGGGTCTTTCCCGCGATCTTGATCTCTTCGGGGTCGTTCAGGTACTGCTGAGAGATGCGGCGAATCTGCGCGGGCATGGTGGCGGAAAACAACGCCACCTGCTTCTCGTCGGGAGTGTCAGCGAGGATCGTCTCGACGTCCTCGGCAAAGCCCATCTTGAGCATTTCGTCGGCCTCGTCGAGCACGAGGTACTTGACCTGGCTGAGGTCGAGCGAGCCGCGCTTCATGTGGTCCATGATGCGCCCCGGGGTGCCCACGACGATGTCCACGCCGCGGCGCAGCGCGCTGAGCTGCTGCCCGTACGCTTGCCCGCCGTAGACCGGGAGCAGATGCACGTCGGGCAGGTTGCCGGCGTAGCTCTCGAAGGCCTCGCACACCTGCAGGGCGAGCTCAC
>JBKEAI010000294.1:0-1613 GCA_047972145.1 Microthrixaceae bacterium | reverse complement strand
TCTGGTAGCGCCAGCAGCCGGTGGAACTGGGTGGGCACCATGTAGCCGGTGCGGATCCGGTGATCCTCGATCGCGGCGAGGGTCGCCTCGGGGTCGAAGCGCTCCATGATGACCAGCGCGTGCCCCACGTTGAGCCCACCCATGTAGTAGGCGTGCGACCCGCCGTGGAACATCCCCGTGGACACGAGCATCGGGCCCTTGAACGGCTGGAAGTCGAACGCCCGACCGAAGATCGCCGCGTCGTTGGCGATCTCGCCCACATCGCCGTCACGCAGTGGCCGGCGGATGCCCTTGGGGGTACCGGTGGTGCCGGAGGTGTACACGAAGAGCCCACCCTGGGAGCGCTCTTCGGGCATGTCGGTTCCGTAGGCAGCGCGGGCAGCCCCGAGCGATGTCCAACCGTCGACCTCGCCGATGGTCAGCACCTCGACACCCATCGCTGTGGGGTCCACCTCGTCGAGCAGTCCGGCGAAGCGTGCACCGATCACCAGCACCCGCGTGCCGGAGTGATCGAGGATCGCCCGCAACTCGTGGGCGCTGAGGTGCGTGTTGAGCGGGACCATGTGCATCCCGCTCTCGTGGCACGCGAGCGATGCCTCGATGATCGTGTTGCCGTTGTCGGCCATCACCGCGACCGGCTTGCCGGGCGCGGCCCCCAGGGCACCGAAGAGGTGCACGAGCTGATGGGCCCTACCCGCGAGCTCGCCGTAGGTCAGCACGCCGTCGGGACTCTCGAGGACCGCGGGCGCATCGGGGTGGTCCTGCGCTATCCACCAGAACCCGAGACGACGATCCCATGGGTGCGCCGGTGTGCCCCCTCGAACTGTGACCGCCATGACGTAAAATAGTAACCGATTTTACCGGGCGGCTATCGTCCGGCGAATGGTCGACGTCCACATGGCCGACATCGAGGAGCTCCGTACCGAGGTCCGTGCCTTCCTCGAAGGGCGCTACGCGTTGATCGACCCACTCGGCGACGACCGCCGAAACGACATCATCTCGCGCACCCCCCAGGGTGAGCAGCGCTTCGTCGACGACGCTGTGGCGCTGCAACGCGACCTCGCCGCGGCGGGGCTCGCAGCTGTGCACGTGCCCGTGGAATACGGCGGCCGGGGTCTGAGCCCCGCACACCACCAGGTGGTCCAGGACGAACTCGCCCGCTACGGCACACCCTCTCTGCGGCCCCTGCGCATGGGCATGCACCTGGCGCTCGCAACCTTGTTGCGATCGGCGAGCGACGAGCAGAAGGCCCGGTTCATCCCCCCGTTGATCGAGGCCCGCGAGCAGTGGTGCCAGCTCTTCAGCGAACCCGACGCGGGCTCTGACCTCGTCGCCCTGCGAACCAGGGCGGTGCGCGACGACGACCGCTGGCGCGTCGAGGGCCAGAAGGTCTGGTCCTCCTATGCCGCGCGCGCGGACTTCGGGTTGCTGCTCGCGCGCACCGACCCGGGCGCAGCGAAACCGCAGGCCGGCATCACCATGTTCATCCTGCCGATGGACGCCCCCGGCGTGACCGTGCGAACCCTCGTGGACATCACCGGCGGCGCGCACTTCAACGAGGTGTTCCTCGAAGGAGTCGAACTCGACGACGACGCGATCCTCGGCGAGCTCAA
>JBKEAI010000276.1:0-4024 GCA_047972145.1 Microthrixaceae bacterium | reverse complement strand
GCCCGCCCAGCGTCCGGTCGGTGGCGATTGCCGCGCCGATGCTGGCACAGAGGGCGTCAAAGGCGGCGTCACGGTCGGCACCCTGTACCACCGCCTCGATCTCGGCCCGGTGCTGGTAGTGATACGCGACCGGCGACAGCGTCACCTCGGGTTCGCCTGGTTCGCCATCGCGCAGGATAAGCAAGCCGTCAGGGGGAATGCGCTCGGGCAGGACTTCGCTGCGCAGGGTAGTGGCGGGTAGCGTTGAAAGGCGCGCCTGCAGCGCGGTGAGGACTAGCTCGCGGGTGGTGGGCATACTTTCGGCTCTGGATTGAATGCCTTGGAATTTTCTATTCGCTTCAGGGCGTTGAAAATGAGAGATTTTACCTCTTTATAGAGGCGCCTGGTATCGCTCATTCTACATTCTGGCTCTGCTGCGGCTCAGTAGTCGAACAGTTCGTCGAAATCGCTATAGAACCCGTACTTAGGAGCCTGTACCTGCTCAAGTCCGAAAGTGAAGAAGTGTTTGCGCGCAGCGCGCCACCCCCTCATAAGGCTCGGCATCCTGGTTTCTGGTAGATCCTCTCCGCGCCATGCGGAAAGATCCAACCATGAACCAGTGGCAAGTTCTTTATTCGTTGGAGTTGGGCATTCCACACCATATTTTTCTTTCAGAACGGTGTTTCGCTTTTCCATCGCTCGACGAACCATGCTTAGAAGCCAGCCGTCGACTTCCCTTAATCGCTCGGAGTTATCAAGAAGACAATAGAAGCCCATAATCCCCTTCATTCGGGGCAATCTCTTTCCAAAATAAATAAAATTATGAAGATCGTCTTCGGCCAACCCCCCGTAAAGCGATCTCCGGAGCTCATAGATTAAGCCAAGCAAATCCCAATCGAATGTTTTCGGTGCAACACCAGCTCTGGACTTATTGAAGCCATTTGAAAGGTACTGCAACAAGTAAATATTTATCAGTCGTGAGGCCCGGACTTTGATTCGGGCGACGGTTTTTTGCGGGATGGAGAGTCCATTTGGCGAAAGTCGATAACCTAGATAATCGAAATGGGGATAGGTCCGCAACTCTTGTGGATGTTGCGAAATCACCGCTATGCCAGGCGATTTTTTGGCATTTATTATGAGGCCACTCGTGCTGCAATGTGCAACGAAACAACGCTCCAGTTCCTGCGCTGCCGAATAGTTGCCACAAAGAGCAACGACGTCATCCGCAAATCGAACAAATTGACCTGATGCTGCAGAAAGCTTTACATCTAAGTCGTGGTTCGCGAGATTTGCCAGTAGGAGCGACACTGATGATCCTTGTGGCGTTCCTTTGTGGCGACGGCTGAACGGACCTGTCGTGCTCTTGTCATGATCTGCATATTTGTGATGGATGAACGCTTTAAAAATATATCGTTCGTGAGGTGTCAGGCTGATTTGTGTCGCGTCATTTATTTTGCTTTCAAGATACCAGGCGGGAATGTTGTCGAAGTACTTCTCAAAGTCGATTTGCACCGCAAATAATTTACTGTCGCTCTTATACTCTCTCAGTGCCAGTATCGCATCAAAGACATCTCTGTCCGGGTGATAAGCGTAGGAAGAGGGTGACAGGCGCTTTGTATTTCGATCCCTCGCTCTTCGCAAAACGACATTTGCCAGTGCCGCGTCTGGTATCGAAAAGGCCATGATCGACCTTTTGGTGCCATCAGGTTTCGGTATTTGGTAGTTAATTGCCGGGCTTGGTTCATACGTATTTTCAAGTACCTTGTGCCAAATTGTCTTGGACAGGAAGTTCGCATGGCGCGAGCAATAGGCAGGATCAAAGTGTCTCGGCTTGGGCAAGTTTGGTGGTGATGACGGGATCCCCGCCGCGATGCCAGTGCGTTTTTCGAATTGCTGTCTATACTTCTCTTCAGATTTTTCTACTCGCGCCTGTTTAGAAAAAGCTTTGCGGCAAAGGCGCTTGATTTCTTGCTTAATGGCGTTCTGCATGGATCCCCTGTTGTAGGTCGGCGGCGGGGCTGAGAGTCAGGGATTCCGATTGATCTTTCAATCCACCGTCACGATAACCTTTTCAAGCTACCGCGCCATCAGCGTCAAAAACGCTCGGTACTTTGCCCACGCCGCCTCGGCTACTACGCCAGTGCATACAGCCTAGGAGAGAATTCAAAGACGGTCAATCAGCAGCATGCTGACTTGCTTGAGGCCGTTCGAATGGAGGAGGCAGGTTGCTGTCGCGGGCTCTTTACGACTATTCATGGGTCGCGCCACTTCCCCACAATCCTCCCCGGCACGCCATCCGCTGCCCGTTCCGCATCCCTTGCCAGATCCAGCCGCTTTGGCAGCTTGACCTGCGGCACCAGCAGGAAGATCGGCACGGTGGCACGCCCGCGCCCGGTCTTCGATCTGGACGCCACCGCGCGTCCCTTGGTGTTCAGCCGCCCTTCGGCCACCAGCAGGCTCGGCTCGCGCCTGCGATAGATGAAGCGCAGGCGCAGCCCGGTCCGGCGCTCCCATTCGCTCGGTGTGATGCGCCCGCCACGCAGGGATTTCCCAGCGGCTTCCTTTGGGATCGCCAGCCAGAAGCCGTCGCGCGAGCGGATCAGCGGTCCGGCATTGTGGGCGCCGATGATTACCGGCGCGTTGGACCAGACGAGCGCGGTGGCATTCAGGCTGTCGCCCGCTTTCGGATAGGTGGCGTTGCGGATCGAATTCGCCAGCCGCCGTCCCAGACCGGCCCCGGAGATCTGCCCGCGCCATGCGGTCTTGAGGCCCGCACCCGCCTCGCGCATCGCGCCGGTCACGGCCTTTTCGCCCGCTTTGACCTCGGCCTGCATCATGGCGACCAGATCGGGATCGATATCGAGTTTCAGCCTCATGCCGGGACCAGCTCCACGGTCCAGATCAGCCGGTCGCGGTCCCGGATCGGCTCGCCCTGGATCGCGTAGCTCTCCGCACCGATGACAATCAGATCGCCGGGCCGGGGTGCCGGGAGATCGCTGACCCGGATATCGGCGGTCAGCGTTTCCGAGAGGATCCGCGCCGATCCGAACTCTGTGATCCGGTCCGGCGCGTGGCGGATCAGGCGGATCGGGCGCTCCTCGGATGTGCCCGCCGCGATCCAGACCGCCGAGATGCCCATGTCTGGATGGCCGAAGATGCGATCCATGGCGGCGCTGAAAGCGTTCATCAGTTCGAGCTGTGCAGCCGGATCGCCAGACGCGGCCGCTTGTTGACCGGCAGGATCGAGGCCTCGGTCATCAGGTCGATCCAGCGACCTTTCGGGTCGAGATGCTGGCGGGCATAGAGCGGCAAACCGATGGTATTGGCGGTTTCCAGCAGGTTGGCCGGACCGCCATAGGTCGTAAACGTGTCCATGGTGCCGGTCGGGAAGGCGATGCCTTCATTGGCCGGGACCAAGCGTTCCGATGCCTTCGTGGACAGTGTGACGGCGCCCGCATATTCCTCGAACAGAATCCCGGCGAAGGGGAAGTTGCGGCGAACATCCTGCCGCAGCGGCTGGGCCCCGGTCGCGGCGTAGAACTTGTAGGCTTCTTCCGTTTTGGGATGTGAGATCAGCTTGTCGAAGAATTCGCGGCTGACCAGGGCACGCACGCTCGACATGCTTTCGCCCAGCAGATTGTCCTCGACGGCGCGCAGCACCTCGCGGACCTTGCCCTGAATGTTCGTGCCTGCCGTGCCAAGCACGAAATCGACGCTGATCTGGGCGATGCCGAATTCGGTGAAGTAATTGTAGAGCGTGGTCCCGGCCCCATCCTTCACGATGCCGCGCAGCGCGTTCATCTCCATATATTCCCGGGTCTGGGCGTGTTTGCGGCGCATCAGGGTCAGCTTGCGCGTCATCAACGCGACCAGCGGATCGGCCTCGTCAATCGCGCCGATGGCCGGAACACCCTGAATATCGGCGGGCCGGATGACATCGTCATGCGGGATCCAGGGCAGGGCAAAGCTGCGCATGGCGCGGCCCTCGCGGGAACCGACCGTGGCGGGACCGCCCAAGGCGACCGAAGGCAGCAGGTTCAGCACG
>JBKEAI010000263.1:0-2526 GCA_047972145.1 Microthrixaceae bacterium | reverse complement strand
TGGAATGAGGACCACGGTACGCCTGGATCCCGAGGTCGCCGCTGCGGCCGAACGCCTTCGCAGGGAACGCCGCATCGGCCTCGGCGAAGCGGTCAACGAACTCGCACGCGCTGGACTCGCCCGCGGCACGGAACACGGCACGCGCTTTGAGCAGCGCGCGACGAGTGTTGGGGTGCGTATCGACGTCACCAACATCGCCGATGCCCTAGAGATGCTCGATAGCTACGACACCAAGGAAACAGCGACCACCGAGGATCCTGACCGGGAGTCTCGTTGATCATCGACGCCAACGTGCTGCTCTACGCGGTGGATCGCGAATCCCACTTCCACTCCACGGCAATCGCCTGGCTCAACGATGCGATGAACGGCGTCGAACGAGTCGGGTTTCCATGGGTATCGCTGATGGCATTCCAACGCATCATCACCCACCCCCGCGCTACGACCAACCCGCTGTCGCCACCGGCAGCGTGGAGCTACATCACCGACTGGCTGGACGCCGACCAAGCCTGGGTGCCAACCCCCGGCACACGCCACCGCGAGATTCTCGGCGGGCTCCTCATCGACGGGGATCTACACGGGAACCTCGTCACCGATGCCCACCTCAGCGCCCTGGCGATCGAGCACGGCACCGCGGTGTGCTCCTTCGACAGCGACTTCGCCCGCTTCAGCGGCCTGCGCTGGATCAACCCCAACACTCACTGACAACGCCCTGGGTAAGAAGAACAACAACCGCCGCTGTGGGACAGGGGCCCCACCACGGCGAGGAGACGGGCGCGGTGCGAAGCACCCGGGTGCCCGTCGGGGCAACAAGAACACGGCGACGGGTGGGGTTGGGGCCCCACCACGGCGAGGAGACGGGCGCGGTGCGAAGCACCCGGGTGCCCGTCGGGGCAGAAATACAGTGGGCCGGGGAGGATTTGAACCTCCGAAGGCATACGCCGGCAGGTTTACAGCCTGCTCCCTTTGGCCGCTCGGGCACCGACCCAACGATCCCGTTGCGACGGAACCGACGAAGGCCGTACTCCGATCGACCCACACTCCTGTGCGCCTTCGGGGTGCTGCCTCCGAGTCGGCCACGATAGCGTTCCCGATGGCCCGATCGGCAATCAGCTCACAGGCACCCGGCATCCCAGGAGGACCGACATGCCCAGCTTCGACATCACCTCTGAGATCGACGACCAGGAGGTCCGCAACGCGGTGGACCAGGCGGGGCGCGAGATCGCTAACCGGTTCGACTTCAAGGGCACCGACTCAAGTATCGACCTCGGTGAGGGCACGATCACACTGCGCTCATCCACCGAGGACCGCCTGGCGGCATTGCGTCAAGTCCTCGAAGAGCGCCTGGTCAAGCGCGGGGTGTCGATGAAGGCACTCGATTGGGGAAAGCTCGAGGAGGCCTCCGGCGCGACCGCACGCCAGGTAGCCACGCTCGTGGCCGGGATCGGATCGGAGCGGGCCAAGGAGATCAACAAGTTCATCAAGGCCGAGGCTCCCAAGGGAGTGCCGTCCCAGACCCAGGGTGAGCAGATCCGTGTGACAGCGAAGAAGCGTGACCACCTCCAGGACGTGATCGCGGCCTGCAAGGAGCACGACTTCGGAATCCCGTTGCAGTTCGGCAACTTCCGCGACTGAACTGGGCCCGAAAGCCACGCACGGCCACTCCCGTTCGATACGCGACCTGTCTGTTGAGCCGGCTGGCCAGCGACAGCCTGACGGAGAGGGCAACCAGCGACCTTCGCCCGATCGGCGGATCGGGCGGTCCGACCGGAAGGAACTCGCCGATGGACTCCGCTCCGATCCCAGAGCCACCCGAGGTCACACCGAAGATCGGTGAGGGCTCGACCAGGCTGCGGCCGGCGACGATGGACGACCTCGACCTGCTGTTGGAGTTCTTCGCAGACCCTGTGATCGAACGTTGGTGGTTCCCCCATGACTCCAAGAAGGTGAGCGACATGATCCGGCTGAGCTCCTCACCGGTGACCGAAACCAACGACGAGGAGCACTTCGCAGGGTGGGTCGTGCTGGCTCGCGATGGGGATGGGGAGACGTTCGCGGGCTGGATCCAAGCCTGGGAGGACCTCGATCCGGAGTACCCCTCAGCCTCGATCGACATCGCTATCGCTGCCACATTCCACGGCAAGGGGGTTGCGGGGGACTCTCTGCGCCTGGTGATGGACTACCTGGTGCGCCGGCGGGGTCACCACCGGATCACGATCGACCCGGAGACCGACAACGCTCGAGCGGTGGCCGCCTACCGAAAGGCGGGGTTCCGGGATGTGGGAGTGATGCGCCACTACTGCCGCAGGCCCGACGGGACCCTCTCAGATGGGCTCCTGATGGAGTACGTCGTGGGGATCGACCGACCGGTTCCCTCCATCGACCGTGGACAGCCAGGCCGAGGGGTGGTCAGACCCGGGGGCGGTCAGGTCCAGGCACCGGAGCGGAGACGATAGATCCGTTCTGCTGCGGGTGGGTGGGTCGAGAACAACTGGGTCATCTGGCGTCCGCGCAGCGGATTGACGATGT
>JBKEAI010000120.1:0-39863 GCA_047972145.1 Microthrixaceae bacterium | reverse complement strand
GTTCACTCCGGCTCAGCGCACAGCTTTGGGGGTGCGTGATGGTGGGTGTGTGTTCCCTGGTTGTGACCAGCCAGTGTCACGCTGTGATGCACATCACCAACAGCCATGGGAGACAGGCGGTGTGACTGACCTGGTCAACGGGGCACTGTTGTGTCGCCGGCATCACCGCTTGGAGCACTCCAACACCGACTGGAACCTCCACACGGTCACCATCGCAGACCTGCCAGCCGAACTCGCCGAACAACACCAGCAACGAGCCATCCACGCTGGGCTCGACCCCGACGACTCGGCCATCGACCCCGGCAACCCAAGTGACTCAAGTTGCCGAGTGCGGATCTGGAGCGGCCCCGACGGGCAAACCCTGCTCGCACAGATCGCCGCAGACCACCACCCACCACCAGTAGGCGAACCGCAAACGCCACCCGGCACCAGCGACCCACCACCACCGCCTGATGGCTGAGCCGGCCGATTTGCATTCGAGCTGGTCGGCCAGCCCGAGAAGCCTGGTCGGTCACTCTTAGAAGCAAGGTGTCGCCGATGGTGTCCCCGCGCGCGTGTTGCGCGAAGTCAGATGCAACACAGGATCAACCGCTACGGATGTTCGATACCACTACGGCCACGCGGGTCTGCTGAATCCACACATCTGAGGCGTTCAGTGCCCCGCCACCATCCAACGATCACAGACCACACAAGACCAACCCACCAGATCGGTGGATCCAGGCGCGGGGGTGCCGGAGCCGAGCGTGTCTACCCGCTGTTGTGTCGTCGCGGCGTTTGGACGGGAGCAGGGTCGTGGGCTGCGCGGAGCTGCCCACATGCGGCGTCGATGTCCGATCCCCTGGTGTCGCGGATCGTCGTGTTGACCCCGGCTTCGCCCAACCGGCGCGAAAACGCGTGCACGCGGTTGCGTGACGAGCCGCGGACCGCGTACCCAGGGGTCGGGTTGAGGGGAATCAGGTTCACGTGTGCCGAGATCCGTCGAGCCAGAGCGGCGAGGCGGTCCGCTTCCTCATAGGTGTCGTTCACGCTGTCGATGAGCGCCCATTCGAAGCTGATGCGGCGATGCGTTGCTTCCAGGTAGTCCTCGCAGGCGCGCAGGAGCTCTTCGAGGGGCCACCGACGGTTGATCGGTACCAGGTCGTCGCGCAGCGCATCGTGTGCCGCGTGCAGGGATACCGCGAGGTTGACCGGTAGGTCGGCATCCGCCAAGCGACGTATCCCGGGTACGAGGCCGACCGTGGAGATCGTGATGTGGCGCGCACCGATGCCCATGTCGTCGTGGAATCGGTGTACCGCATTCCAGGTGGGGCCGAAGTTCGCAAGGGGTTCGCCCATCCCCATGAACACGACGTTGGATATCCTCGGGCGCTCCACTCCGAGCTCGAGGTTGCGTCGTTGGGCCCGCAGCACCTGTTCGACGATCTCCCCCGTACGCAGGTGCCTGGAGAACCCACCCTGGCCTGTCGCACAGAAGCTGCACGCCATCGCACAGCCCGCCTGCGTCGACACGCAGACGGTGGTCCGCCCACCCTGGTCGGGGTAGTTCATCAGCACCGTCTCGACAGTGTCGCCATCGCTGAGCTCCCAGAGGAACTTGACGGTGTCGCCCTCGTCGGTGATCCACTCTCCCGATGGGCGCAGCGACCGGTGGTGGTGCTTTGCGAGATGCTCGCGGAGGGTGCGCGGCACGTTCGAGAGCTCCTCGACCGGGCGTGACTGGCGGTACAAGCCGTCCCAGACCTGATCGGTCCGGTAGGCGGGTTCGTCCGAGAGCGCGTCCTCGAGTTCGCTGCGCGACAGGTCGTAAAGGGCGGTGCCCGCTTCGCCCCTCACGTGTGCTGCGCGACACTGCGGTATCCGCCGCGCCTGGACTGAGCGGTGAAGCCCATGTGGGCGTACAGCCTCATCGCCGGTTCGTTGTCCGCTTCGGTGTAGAGCATCGCCGAGGTGGGTCCCTGTGCGGACATGTGGTCGAGTCCGGCGACCACCAGTGCCCGCCCCAAACCCGTTCCGTGGAAGGCCGGATGTGCTCCGATCACCCAGATCTCGCCCACCGCGTCGAGCCCGGCGGCGACCGCCTCGGGTTCGACGCCGCGGTGGATCCTGGTCCAGCAGAACCCGTCGAGTGCGGGCAGGCCCTCACGGCGCGTCTCGGTGGACGGTACGTCGTGTACGAGGATTCCCGAGGTATCCACCCACGGTTGAGCGAGCGCGTCGGACAGCCGGCGGTCGTCCCAGTTGCCCTGCTCGGGGTGCCAGTCGAACGCGGCGTTGTTGACAGCCAGCAGGTCTTCGCGGTCTGTGAGCGGGTCGAAGGGCCGCACGGTGATGGCCGCCAGTCCGTCACGGTCGTTGCTACCGAGCGGTAGCGGCCTGTGGAGTTGGACGAGGGTGCGTACCCTCTGCATCCCTTGCGCGGCCATCTCGTCGTCGAGAGCCTTGAGGTCGGGGTCCTCAGAGCCGGCCTCGTGCCACTCGAGGGTGTCCGCAGCGGGAATCGTCGGCTGGGTGGAGGTGTGTTGGTCGCCCACTGCGGCCGAGGGTACTCGGCACACGGATCGGCTCCCGTAGCGCAGAGAAGTTCACCCAGGGTGGGCCTGCATCGCTGTTGCACGCTGAGATCGTTGTTGAACGCTGAGATCGCTCTTGAACGCTGAGAGTGGCGCCCAGCGGCTGTGGGCTTCAGTGTGGACTGCAAAGGGGTAGGGGTGGGATCGGGCTGGAATGGCCCGTTGGACGTAAACCTCGACATCGGGCGCCGATTGTGGTTGATTTACACTGTCAGGTACCCGCCACCTGACCCCGCGATCTTGGGCTCCCGCCGCCCGGATCGCATGACCGGCGCCCTTCGGGGCGCCGGTTCAATTTCGGGCCCCGGTTCGATTTGCGCGGGGCTCGATCTCGATGGTGGCCACTGCATGCTCACAGGGGTCCTTCGCGTTCGGCGAGCAAGGTGCGGTTGATGCGACGGTTCGCCGAGCGGAGGTGGCGTTCGACGTCGTAGATCCCACCGAGGATCTCGTCGCGATCGGTATCCCTCACCTCGTCGGCCATCGATTCGAGTCGTTCGAGCATCTGGTCGAGAGTGGACGACAGCGACAGCAGATCAGCCTCGAGTGACATCCGGTCGTTCTAGCAGGGTGCTGAAGCACCACTGACCCGCCAGGCCGACGCGCGAGGGTGCTGAACCATCGTGCGTCGCGGGCAGCCCGGTCGCTGGCACCGACCGGGTCTGCCGGCTCGGGCCTCGAGGTGTCCCCGATGGGTTGGGTGGGTCCCCAATCGGTTGGGTGGGTCTTTTGTGTCTCGCCGCTCGGGTGCCCTGTTGCGCGTCCCCGATCTGCTGGGTGGTGCCCCTGCGGTGCCCAACCCGTTGGTCGGGTGGCGGCAGTGCTCGGTACCGTGGCGCCGTGCGCGCCGAACCCTCCGATGCCCCGACCCTGTTGCAGCGGATCGACCTGCGCGGTGTGTCGAACCCCGGTGGTTCGCTTCCCCGGCCCGCGCCGGGCGGTGAGCGCCCGCTCGAAGCCGTGCAGCAGATCATCGAGGACGTCCGCTCCCGCGGTGATTCGGCGCTGTTGGAGCTGACGGAGCGCTTCGACGGCGTGCTCCCCACCTCCCTGAGCGTCCCTCCGACCGACATCGATGCCGCACTCGCTCGGGTTCCAGCCGAGGTCCGTGCTGCACTCGAGCTCGCGGCCCGACGCATCGAGGAACACCATCGCGCCCAGCTGCACCCGCCGACGACACATGAATCGGCCGGTGTGAGCGTGCGCAGCATCGCCAAGCCTGTCCGATCAGCCGGGTGCTACGTGCCCGGCGGCCGTGCCGTGTATCCCTCCACCCTGTTGATGACAGCGATCCCCGCCAAGGTCGCGGGCGTGCAGCGGGTGGCGGTGTGCGTTCCACCCGAGCGCAGCACAGGCGGTGTGGCCGAGGTGACCCTGGCCGCTGCGGCCGTCGCCGGGGTGCAGGAGGTCTACGCGGTTGGTGGGGCCCAGGCGGTTGCTGCGCTCGCCTACGGGACCGAGACGATCGACCCGGTGGAGGTCATCTGCGGTCCGGGGAACCTGTACGTGGCGGTGGCCAAGGCCCAGGTAGCCGGCGATGTCGGCATAGCGGCCGCATTCGCCGGTCCATCGGAGGTGGTGGTTGTCGCGGACCGCTCCGTTGCGCCGGAGCTCGTCGCGATCGACCTGATGTTGCAGGCCGAGCACGGCCCCGACGGGCTCGCCTGGCTGGTCTGCTGGGATTCAGAGGTGGCAGATGCCGTGGACATCGCGCTGGGCGGCCTGCTGGAGACGGCGCCGCGCCGAGGAGACATCACGTCGACGCTCGCCCGTTCCGGATACTCGGTGGTCCTAGATGACCCACAGGCCGCGATCGAGGTGGTCGACTTCGTCGCACCCGAGCACCTCGAGCTGCTCTGTGAGGGTGCCGAGGAGCTCGCGGGGTCGGTGCACAACGCGGGGGCGATCTTCTGCGGACCGTGGTCGCCCGCGTCGTTGGGCGACTACCTCGCGGGGCCTTCCCACGTGCTGCCCACCCATGGCAGCGCCCGGTTCTCCTCCGCTCTGGGGGTGGCGGACTTCATGAAGGATGTGCACATCATCACCGCATCGCCCGAGGGCCTGGCCGAGTTGGGGCCCGCGACTGCGACCCTGGCGGATGCCGAGGGTCTCGACGCCCACGCCGAGTCGGTGCGGATGCGGATGCGGATGCTCACCGATGGCGAGCAGGGGGGTGACGATGGCGGGGCCTGAGAAGCCGGGAACCGAGGGTGACGGGTCGGCACCCGACCGCCTGCCGGGAAGGCCGCGCATGCGCGGGGACCTCGAGCTGATGCCGGGCTACCACTCACCGCAGCTCGACGTGGAGGTACGGCTCAACACGAACGAGGCGCCCGAGCCCCCGCCCGCACGGTTCACTTCGGCGTTGGCCGAGCGGTTGGCCGCTGTCGACTGGAACCGCTACCCCGACCGCTCTGCGGTAGCTCTGCGCACAGCCATCGCCAGAGCTGAAGGCTCCGGTGTGCCAGCCGAAGGCGCAGTTGCGTCGGCCGCCGGCCAGGATGAAGCAGGCGGCTTCGACGTGTCGCAGGTGTTCGCGGCGAACGGATCCAACGAGGTCCTCCAGTCCATCTGCCTCGCCTACGGTGGTCCCGGTCGCTCGGCGCTCACCTTCGAGCCCACCTATGCGCTGCACTCGCACATCGCGAAGGTGTGTGGCACCGAGGTGCATCACGGACAGCGCAGCGACGACTTCGAGTTGGATGTCGCCGAGGTCGTCTCGCAGGTGGATGCCCACCGGCCGGCCATCACGTTCCTGTGCTCCCCCAACAACCCGACCGGGGGTGCGCTCGATGACCAGTTGATCGCCACTGCGCTCGCAGCTGTCAGCTCGGTCGGCGGCCTCCTGGTCGTCGACGAAGCGTACGGGCAGTTCTCGCCCACCTCGGCGCTCTCGCTGGTGCACGAGGATGCGCCGCTGGTGGTCACCCGCACGTTCTCCAAGACATGGTCTGCCGCCGCGCTGCGCCTGGGCTATGCGATCGGTCCATCCTGGCTGGTGGAGGACCTGTTCAAGGTCGCGTTGCCGTACCACCTGGATGCCCCCAAGCAGGTCGCCGGTCTGCTGGCACTCGAGTTCGAACCGGAGATGCACGCCCGGGTCGCGGCACTCGTCGAACAACGGGGCCGCATCGTCGCGGGATTGGACGACCTACCGGTCACCCAATGGCGTTCGGATGCCAACTTCGTGTTGTTCCGACCCGACCGAGCCAGGGGCGAGGATGTCTGGCAGGACCTGGTCGATCGGCGAGTGCTCGTGCGCAACTGCGCGAGCTGGCCCGGGTTGGAGGGCTGCCTGCGCGTGAGCGTCGGCACCGCTGCGGAGAACGACCGCTTCCTCTCCGCCCTCGCGCAGATCCTCACCTGAACCACCCTGAACTTGAACGGGAGCGAGCGCTCACGGTCGTGTGTCCTTCAAGTTCCGTGGGGACGGGTGGGAACCTGTTGCGGATGCGGTCGCCGGCTCTGCGATGCTGGAGGGGTGAGTGGACCCTCGAACGGCACTGGACGCGCGGCCAGCGACAAGCGCGCCACCAAGGAGACCAACATCTCGATCGAGCTGTCGGTCGACGGCTCCGGGCGTACCGACTGTCGAACCGGCCTGCCGTTCTTCGACCACATGCTCGACCAACTGGGGCGACACGCAGGGATGGACCTGACCGTGGTCGCCGACGGTGACGTCGCCGTCGATGCGCACCACACCGTCGAGGACACCGGGATCCTCCTGGGTGCGGTCCTGTCGGACGCTCTGGGTGACCGTCGCGGGGTGCGGCGCTTCGCTTCGATTCGGGTGCCTCTCGACGAGGCGGTGGTGGAGGCCGTACTCGACCTGTCGGGGCGGCCGTTCGTGCACTACGGGATCGAGCCCCCGGGAGAGAAGATCCTCGGGGACCCGCCGTTCGACCCACAGCTGATGGAGGAGTTCTGGAGGGCGTTCGCCGGGTCGGCCGGGTTGACCCTGCACTTGGAGCTGGTGCGGGGCCGCAACACCCACCACATCATCGAGGCATCGGTCAAGGCCACGGCCCGCGCTCTGCGGGATGCGGTGCGCATCGAAGGTTCCGAGGTGCCCTCGACCAAAGGTGTCCTTTGAGCCCTGGGCAGCCGGCATCTGCAGAGCCGCCGCGCATCGCGGTGCTCGACTACGGAATCGGCAATCTGAGGTCCGCGGAGAAGGCCTTCGCCCACCTTGGCGCGGAGTCGATGCTGACCGCCGATGCCGCGATGGTTGCGGAGGCCGACGCGGTCGTGCTTCCCGGGGTGGGTGCGTTCGGGCCCTGTCGCGAGGCTCTGGCGCGCAGCGGCCTGGATGAGGTCGCGCTCGATGCGGTGGCCTCCGGTCGCCCGTTCCTCGGCATCTGCGTCGGCATGCAACTCCTCTACGACTCCTCCGAGGAGTCGCCCGGAATCGGCGGGCTGGGGGTGCTGCCGGGGGTGGTGAGACGGCTTCCCGAGGGGGTTCGCACGCCGCAGATGCAATGGAACCGACTCCAGCCGCGCACCGAGTCCCCACTGCTGGATGGCCTCGGTGATGCTCCGTGGATGTACTTCGTGCACAGCTACGCGCCGGAGGTCACCGCGGATGCGGTTGCGACATGTGAGTACGGCGGACCGGTCACAGCCCTCGCTGCGCGCAACAACGTGATGGCGACCCAGGTCCATCCCGAGAAGTCATCCGACGGTGGGCTCGCACTGTTGGCCAACTTCGTGCACCTGGCGGTGGGTTGGCGCGAAGTCGGGGATGCGGAGCCGATCGCGGAAACCACACAGAGCCGGGCCCGATGATGGACCTCTATCCGGCCATCGACCTGCTCGGGGGACGTTGCGTCCGTCTGTACCAGGGCGACTACTCGCGCAGCACCGACTATGGCGGGGCCCCCGAAGCGCAGGCGGTCACCTTCGAGGGGGCGGGTGCGCCGTGGATACACGTCGTCGACCTCGACGCCGCCCGAAGCGGTGACCCGGTCAACCGTGAGGTGATCGCGCGGATCACCGACGCGGTGTCCGTACCCGTGCAGACCGGTGGGGGAGTGCGCGACCGCGCAGCTGCGGAGGCGCTGTTCGAGGTCGGCGTGGAGCGCGTCGTGGTGGGTACCGCCGCGGTTGAGGACCCGGACCTCGTGGTCGCTCTGGCCGCGGATCACCGGGTGGCCGTGGGCCTCGATGCCCGGGGGCGGGAGGTTGCCGTGCGCGGATGGCAGGAGGGATCGGCGGCAGACCTGCTCGACCTCGCGGGTCGGTTCTCCGAGGTGGGTGTTGATGCGCTCGTGGTGACCGAGATCGGTCGTGACGGAACCCTCGATGGCCCCGACCTCGATGGCCTGGCCGCAGTCCTCGCAGCGGTGGACGTACCACTGATCGCGTCAGGCGGGGTGGGAGGGCTCGCCGACCTGCATGCGCTGGCCGGGCTCACCAGCGGTGGGCGCCATCTGTGCGGTGCGATCGTCGGGCGCGCCATCTACGAAGGTGAGTTCACAGTCTCCGATGCTGTCGAGGCATGTGGGGTACCGCAGGTTGGTACAGGCGGTGGGCAGTGAACGTCGCCCGCGTGATCCCATGCCTCGACGTCGACGCCGGCCGGGTGGTCAAGGGCGTCAACTTCGTCGACCTGCGCGACGCCGGCGATCCGGTGGAGCTCGCCGCACGCTACGACGACCAGGGTGCCGACGAGTTGGTCTTCCTCGACATCACCGCCTCGTCGGACCGGCGGGACACGACCATCGAGATGGTGCGAAACGTTGCCGAGGAGGTGTTCATACCCTTCACCGTGGGCGGCGGGATCCGTTCGGTCGAGGATGCCCGCTCGATGTTGCGTGCCGGGGCTGACAAGGTCGGAGTCAACACAGCAGCCCTGCAACGCCCCGAGTTGCTGAACGAGATCGCCGGGGAGTTCGGTGCCCAGTGCGTGGTGGTGGCCATCGACGCACGACGCCGACCCGAGGGAGGCTTCGAGGTGTTCACCCACGGAGGACGCACGCCCGCCGGGGTGGATGCACTCGAGTGGGCCTCACGAGCGGTGGAGCTCGGTGCGGGGGAGATCCTGTTGACCTCGATGGACCGCGACGGTACCCGCGAGGGGTTCGACTGCCAGCTCACCTCGGCTGTATCCGCGGTCACGACGGTCCCTGTGATCGCGTCCGGGGGTGTGGGCACCCTCGCTCATCTGGTGGAGGGCGTGGTCGAAGGCCGCGCTGACGCGGTGCTCGCGGCATCGATCTTCCACTTCGGTGAACACACCGTCGGGGAGGCCAAGGCGGAGATGGCTGCCGCTGGGATACAGGTGCGGCTGTGACCCGAACCCGACAGGACGTGCAACGGCCATGGAGCTGAGGGTCTTCACCGAACCACAACAGGGCGCTCGCTACACGGACCTGCTCGCTGTGGCGCTGCGTGCGGAACGCCTCGGATTCGCAGCGTTCTTCCGCTCGGACCACTACCTGCGCATCGGTGACGGGCCACACGGTCCCGGCTCCACCGACGCGTGGGTCACCCTTGCAGGGCTCGCGAGGGACACCTCCACGATCCGCCTCGGAACGCTGGTCACCTCGGCCACATTTCGCCTGCCCGGGCCCCTCGCCATCGCCGTCGCCACGGTCGACGACATGTCGGGTGGCCGGGTCGAGTTGGGCATCGGTGCAGGATGGTTCGACTCGGAGCACACCGGCTACGGGATCCCGTTCCCGGGTCTCGGTGAACGGTTCGATCGCCTATCCGAGCAACTCGAGGTGATCACAGGACTCTGGTCGAGTGCGCCCGGCGAGGTCTTCGGGTACCGCGGCGAGCACTTCGAGGTCATCGACTCGCCGGCTCTTCCCAAGCCGACGCAGTCCCCCCGACCGCCGATCATCATCGGTGGCTTCGGGCCCCGCCGCACCCCCGACCTCGTCGCTCGCTTCGCGCAGGAGTACAACGTTCCCTTTGCCGATGTCGACACCACCGCCGCTCTGGGATCGAACATCGACGCCGCATGCGAGCGGGCGGGTCGCGATCCTGCGACGGTCATCCGCTCGGCGGCCCAGGTCGTGTGCGTGGCCGACGATGCCTCCACCAGGGCACGCCGCGCCGGCGCGATAGGCCGCGACTACACAGATGACCTGGCGGTCAACGGGATTGCCGGGACGGTGGCCGAAGCACGGGAGAAGGTGGCCCTGTTCGAGGCCGCCGGGATCGAGCGGCTCTACCTCCAGGTGCTCGATCTCGCTGACCTGGACCACCTCGACGAGCTAGTCCAGTTGGGCATCGGGTAGGCCGGTTCACAGATGGCGACCAACGCACCCCTGCGCACGGCGGTGATCCAGAGCGACATCGCCTGGGAGAACCGGGGAGCCAACTTCGACCGGCTCGATCCGCTCATCTCTGCCGCAGCGCGCGACGGTGCCCAACTGGTCGTGCTTCCCGAGATGTTCTCGACCGGTTTCTCCGCGCGCACCCAGATGATCGAGGAGGCACCCGACGGCCCCTCCACCTCGTACCTGGTGGCCCAGGCGAGCCGCCAAGGCATCTGGTTGGTCGGTTCGGTCTGCGTGCGGGTGGACCGGGCGGGCCCACCCGCGAACGTAGCGATCCTGACCTCCCCTGACGGAAGCATCCACCGGTACGCGAAGCGGCACCTGTTCAGCTACGCCGGAGAACACGAGCGGATCTCCCCTGGGAAGGACACCCTGACGGTCGATGTGGCCGGGGTGCGGACCAGTGTGTTCATCTGTTACGACCTTCGATTCGCGGACGAGTTCTGGACCCTGGCACCACAGACGGACGCCTACCTCGTGATCGCCAACTGGCCGGTGGATCGCATCGCACACTGGCGTTCTCTGCTGGTGGCACGCGCGATCGAGAACCAGGCCTGGGTTGTCGGTGTCAACAGGGTGGGTGAGGGAGGAGGGCTCCACTACAGCGGAGACTCACTGGTGGTCGACCCCCTCGGCGAGGTGTGTGCCGATGGTGCCGGGCGGGGTGAAGCGGTGTTGTGGGCCGACATCGACCCCGCTGCGGTGAGCGATACGCGTAGCCGGTACCCGTTCCTGGCGGACCGACGCTGAGGCAGTGTTTCCCGCGACCCGCGGACGACCGGAAGGGTCCCGCCTCGTGGCGACCACCGCGGACCGTTAGCGTGGATGACGGATGGACACCGACACCGACCCCGACGACGACCAAGACCAGGACCAGGACCAGGACCAAGACACCGACCACGAAGCAACCGACTCCAACGCAGCGACTCCGGGCAGCGCTGCCGGGATGGTCACCGGCGGGTCCGACAAGGTGCCTGTTCGGATGCTCTCGGACCGGATCCTGGTCTCCACCGACAAGGGGCCCGGTGAGCGGCGCACCAACAGCGGGATCCTCATCCCCGCGACCGCACAGCTCGCCAAGCGGCTCGCATGGGCGGAGGTCCGCGCCGTCGGCCCCAACGTGCGGGCCGTGCAGGACGGGGATCACGTCCTCTACAACCCCGAGGAGACCTACGAGGTGGAGGTGCGGGGCGACACGTTCGTGATCCTGCGCGAACGCGATCTGCACGCGGTCGCGGCCGAGCGCCTCGAAGAGGGTCACACCGGCCTCTACATCTGAACTCCGCTGTCACACCGCAGGCGCCGACTTCGGTGCCGCTCTCGGCGTGCCCGAACCGGTGCCGGTGGGTCGGGCCGGGCAACCTACGATGCGGATATGTCCCCAGCGGTCACCCCGATCGAGATACGCGACGTCGACCTCGAGGCGGTGCAATACAACGACGACGGCCTCGTCGCCGCGATCGTCCAGGATGTCCACACCCGGGCCGTGCTCATGATGGCCTGGATGAACGCCGAGACGCTCCGCATGAGCCTCGAACAGGGCCGCACCGTGTTCTGGTCGCGTAGCCGCCGGGAGGTCTGGCGCAAGGGGGACACCTCCGGTGATCGCCAGTTCATCCGCTCGGCGCACTACGACTGCGATGGGGACACCCTTCTGTTGCTGGTCGAACAGGAGGGTGCCGGTGCCTGTCACACGGGTTCCTACAGTTGCTTCTTCCGGGCCTTCGGATCCGACCACGAGACGACCGGCCCACCAGGGCCGAGCTGAGGTGGACCCCGCCGCGGGTGTCGTGCCCGACCGCGAGACGTTCCTGGCGCTCGCCGCATCCCACCGTGTGGTGCCGGTCATGCGGACCCTGCTGGCAGACCTGACCTCTCCGGTGGCGGCGTTCCTGCGGCTCTGTGGCAACGACGAGCAGGGCGCGCCGGGTTTTCTACTCGAATCGGTCGACCACAGCGGCCGTTGGGACCGCTGGTCGTTCGTGGGGCGTGATCCGAGGGCACGGATAGTTGCACGCGCCGGTGAGGTCACCACCAGTGGCGAGCTACCCGCGGATCTCCCGGTCGGCGATGGACTCCTGGCCACACTCGAAGCTCTGCTGGAGCACTACCGCGCGCCGGAGGCCGCACAGCTGGTGTCCTCGGCGGCCGGTCCACAGGACCCGGTGCTTCCACCGCTTCACTCGGGGGTGGTGGGTTACATCGGCTACGAGGTCGTGCGCGAGGTGGAGCACCTACCGGATGCACCCCCCGACGACCGGGGATGGCCTGATGCGGTGCTCTCGGTCATCGGTGAGATCGCCGCCTACGACCACTGGAACAACCAGGCCACCCTGATCGTCAACGCCCTGATCGAGCCCGGAGCGACGCCCGCAGACCTCCGACGGGCATACGACGATGCATGCGCCCGACTCGACCAGATGGCCCTCGACGGGGCCCGTACGATCGACGAACCCCTCGTGGATCCTCCGGTGAGCACCGGTCTGCCCGATTCGGTGCGTTCGGCCATGCCCGAGGGCGTCTACCAGGAGGCTGTGCGTGGCGCGAAGGAGCTAATCGCAGCGGGTGACATCTTCCAGGTGGTCCTCTCGCAACGCTTCGACGTGGACACCACAGCGGATCCCCTCGACGTGTATCGGGTGCTGCGCCAGATCAACCCCTCGCCGTACATGTACTTCGTGCGCGAGCCCGAGCTCACCGTCGTCGGGTGCTCACCGGAACCCATGGTGCAACTCCTCGGCGATACCGTGGTGTCGCGCCCGATCGCGGGGACCAGGTTCCGGGGATCCACCGACGAGCGCGACCGCCAGCTGGCAGCGGAGCTGATCGAGCACCCCAAGGAGCGCGCCGAGCACATCATGTTGGTCGACCTGGCCCGCAACGACGTCGGACGTGTGGTGACCTTCGGCACCTGTGAGGTGGACGAGCTGATGACCCTCGAGCGCTACAGCCACGTGATGCACCTCACATCGCAGGTGTCGGGCACCCTTGCCGAGGGCAAGGGTCCGATCGACGTGCTGAAGGCGACGCTGCCGGCCGGCACGGTGTCGGGCGCGCCCAAGGTGCGTGCGATGGAGGTCATCGACGACATGGAGGTGACCCGCCGGGGGCCCTACGCGGGTGTGGTGGGCTACCTCGACTTCTCGGGCAACATCGACACCGCCATCGCGATCCGCACGATGATCCTGGATCCACCCGACGACTCGGGTGTGCGGAGGGCGTCGGTGCAGGCCGGGGCGGGTGTGGTGGTGGATTCGGATCCCGACGACGAGGAGCTCGAGACGCGCAACAAGGCCAAGGCCCTGTTGGTGGCGCTGCCCGCAGCGGAACGCATGACCGCGCAGCGACGCGACTCTGCCGGTCGCGGATCGAGCGGCGGTGAGCCCGGAGCTGATGGGCCGGGGGCTGGAGTGCCGGGAGCCGGTGGGGTGCGGGGCAAGCCGGTGGGCCATGGGAGCGGTTCTCCGTGACGGTGTCGGTCGACCTGTCGGATCACCCCGTGCTCTCGGGTGTGGTGGGTGGGCAGTGGCCCCGCGACGTGCTCCTGGTCAGCGGCCCCGACGCGGTCGGCTACCTCCAGGGCCAGCTCTCGGCTGACGTCGTCACCCTGGAGCCGGGACAATCCACCCTGTCGCTGTTGTTGGCACCCACCGGCAAGCTCCAGGCCGTGTTGCGGTTGTGGCGGACCGACGAGAGCGTGGTGGTGATCGACACCGACCGCGGAGCGGGTGAGCTGGTCAAGGAGCGACTGGAACGGTTCCTGTTGCGCACCGACGCCCGTGTCGAACCGCTCCAGTGGAGCTGCATCGCGCTGCGTGGCTCCGGGTCGGAATCCGTGCAGGTCGGCGGCACCGGGGCCGAGTTGGTGGGGCTCGGGATGTGGCCCGGTGTGGACGGTGTCGACCTGCTGGGTCCGTCGCCGGACGTCCCCGATGGGGTACAGGTGGTGTCGGGGGATCAACTCGAGGCGCTGCGCATACGTGCTGGTTGGCCGACGCATCCCGCCGAGGTCAACGAGGGGGTGATCCCGGCGGAGATCGGCCCATGGCTGATAACCGCCGGTGTGAGCTTCACCAAGGGTTGCTACGTCGGCCAGGAGCTGACCGCACGGATCGACAGCCGCGGCAACAACGTCCCCCGCAACCTGCGCTGCGTGGAGTCCGATCCTGGGCAGGTGGCATCGGTCGGGGACGACATCGTGGTGCGCGACGACCCGACGGTGGTCTGCGGGACCGTCTCGAGTGCCTGCTTGGACCCGGCGACGGGCACTTTCGTGTCGCTCGGGTTCGTCAAGCGCAGCGCACCACCCGATGCGGATCTCGTGGTCCGCGCGGACCTTGACCACGATCCGAACCGACCGCATCGTGGTCGGTACGAACATTGACCGCGATCCGAACTGAACGCAGCGGGGGTCCTGTGACCACCGCTTGGCCGAGGACCTGCACAGAAACGAGTGGACGATGACCGACAGCACAGCATCCGAAGAAGTGCAGGACACCACAGCTGGGGACCAGGAGGGGTCTGCCTACGCGGCCTCGGGAGCATTCGAGCGCGACACCCGTTACATCACCACGAGGGTGAGCCGCGACAGCGACGAGTACCCCGTGGAGGCCGACCGCTACCGACTGGTGGTCGCCCGGGCGTGTCCCTGGGCGAACCGCATGGTCATCGTGCGCAGGGTGTTGGGGCTCGAAGACGCGATGTCGATCGCGTTCTGCGGTCCGGAGCACGACGAGCGCTCCTGGACCTTCGACCTCGATCCCGGCGGGGTGGATCCCGTCCTGGGATACGAGAGGCTCCAGCAGGCCTACTTCGCCCGCTTCCCCGACTACCCGCTGGGGATCACGGTGCCCGCTCTCGTCGATGTGCCCTCCAGGGCCGTGGCCACCAACGACTTCGCGCAGATGACCCTCGACCTCGGCAGCGAGTGGGTGGCCTTCCAGCGCGAAGGTGCGCCAGATCTGTATCCCGAGGAGCTGCGTGCAGAGATGGACGGTGTGATGGCGGGCATCTACACCGAGGTCAACAACGGCGTGTACCGCTGTGGGTTCGCGGGGGACCAGGCCGCGTATGACGACGCATACAACCGGCTGTTCGCGCATCTCGACCTGCTCGAGGAGCGATTGGCCACCCGTCGGTTCCTGATGGGCGACGCGATAACCGAAGCCGACGTACGCCTGTGGGTGACTCTGGTGCGGTTCGACGCGGTGTACCACGGTCACTTCAAGTGCAACCGCAACAAGCTCACGGAGATGCCTGTGCTGTGGGCGTATTCGAGGGACCTGTTCCAGACCCCCGGATTCGGTGACACGATCGACTTCCCCCAGATCAAGGCGCACTACTACCGGGTGCACCGCGACCTGAACCCCTCTGGGGTGATTCCCGGCGGCCCCGATCTAGCGGGCTGGCTCGAACCGCACGGCCGGGAGAAGTTCGGCGACCAGCCCTTCGGAGACGGCACTGCACCAGCACCGGTGCGCCCCGACGAAGCCGTACCCGCAGGCAACGGAGCGGTCTAGGGATCCGGTCCCACGGGATCCCTCCGCTCGGTCGAGGACCCGGCCGGCTCCATCGAGGGAACCGTCACAGCGCTACGACCCGTGCCGGGCCGCTGGAGTGCGGTTCCGCACGGTTGGACCAGCGATGGGTGCCGTGCGGCTAGGGGAGACCGCCGAGCATCGGTGGGATCAGCTGGGTGTGGAGCTGCGACTCGGGTTCGGGTGCACCGAAGGCCCGCATCGCAGGACCGGCGAGCGTGTAGGGGCTGGCTGCACCGAGGCTGACGCCGTAGCCCTGGTCCGCCAGGGACGCGATCGTGAGTCGGCTCAACGGGGTCGGCCCCGAACCGAGCCAGCCGGTCATCAACTCGTTGGTGAAGGTGCTCTCGCGCCAGTGTCCGAGCGCCGTGCCCGCACCTCCCTGGTTCTCCACCGGAACGTATCCACTGCCGCCGAGCTCGTGCCACGCGGTGACCGCCGTCTGGCCCTTGTAGCTGGGGTTCACCAGCGGATCCTCGATCTTTGCGGTCAGCGCCCAGCTCACGCCGATGCCGAGGACATGGCCCATCTCGTGAAGGATCACCGACCCGAGGCGTCCGGAGTCCGCGAGGTTCGCGAGGTCGGCCGAGTCGAACTCCATGATCCCGTAGTAGGGCTGCCAGTGGCCCGAGCGCACGAAGATGCCACCGGCGGATCCGAGCACTTGACCGGGTCCGTCGATGTTCGTTGCCCGGGCGTCGATCAGGACGTCGTCGACAACACCGTTGAACGGTGGGTTCCAACCGACGAGCCCTCCGGGAAGGTCGAGTGCCATGTCGGGTACCCCGGTGGTGATCACCTGGGACCACCGCTGTGCGGCGTCGTCGAACGCAGCCTGGAACACGGGATCCATCCCTGGATCGAGGCGAAGGGTGATCTCGAAGGTCTCCGCCGGTGGGGCTTCGATGTCGAGGTCGAGCGAAGCGCCGACAGGCGCGGACTCGCCATCGTCGACCTCGATGGTCAGCGTGAGCGCGTCGGGTGTCGGGAACTCGACCATCACCGAGTCCGAACTACGACAGGGTGTGAGGGTGACGTCCATGGCACCGTCGCCGTCGGAGTCGATCCGACACGTGAGGACGTCGTTGTTCGGGTCGGCCACGTTGAAGCGCAGTGCCCCCACCACAGGGGCGGCGCTGCGTTGGGCGACCAGGCGGAAGTTCGACACGGTCGGCGGTCCAGGTGGCGCGGTCGGGGTCGGCCCCGATGGTGTCGGTGCGCACGCAGCCGCGAGCATGATCGTGGCAACGGCGATGGTGGTGGTGGCCGCAGCGATGCGTCGAGGCCGGCGGTTCCGCGCGCGCGTTGAGACAGTGCTGTGGTCGAGCTGCTCATGGGTCATTGGCATCCCTCCGGTTACACCGAACCCCAGCTCGGCTCCCGACATCCCCATGCCCCATCTGAGCAGGTGCATGCTCCAGCGTGATGTCGCTACCCCTGAGCGTACCGGTGTGAGGCACCGAAGGCCACGATGTCCTACGGTCTCGCCGGGAACAACGAGGCCTATGGTCTCGCCGGCAACACGAACCGCAAGGGGCTCCGATGAGTGAAACCAACCGCTACCTGTTGGCAGACGACCAGATCCCGACGTCCTGGTACAACGTCATTCCCGATCTGCCCGAGCCGCCGCCCCCACCTCTGCATCCCGCGACCCACCAGCCGATCGGCCCTGAGGACCTTGCACCGCTGTTCCCGATGGACCTGATCATGCAGGAGGTCTCCACCGACAGCTACATACCGATCCCCGACGAGGTCCTCGACGTCTACAAGCTGTGGAGGGCCACACCCCTTCACCGGGCGCACCGTCTGGAGCGCGCCCTGGGAACCCCGGCTCGCATCTACTACAAGTACGAAGGGGTGAGCCCTGCCGGGTCGCACAAGCCCAACACGGCGGTCCCGCAGGCCTACTACAACGCGAAGGCCGGGGTTCGGAAGCTCTCCACGGAGACCGGTGCGGGCCAGTGGGGCACCGCACTCGCGTTCGCGTGTGCGCAGTTCGACCTCGAGTGCGAGGTCTGGCAGGTGCGCGCCTCCTACGACCAGAAGCCCTACCGGCGGGCGATGATGCAGGCGTTCGGGGCCACAGTGCACCCCTCGCCTTCGGAGGTGACCGAGTTCGGTCGCAAGATCCTCGCGGACGAACCCCACTCGCCGGGCAGCCTCGGTATCGCCATCTCAGAGGCCGTCGAGGTTGCCGCGCAGGATCCCGACACGCGCTACGCACTGGGTTCGGTGCTCAACCACGTTCTGTTGCACCAGACCGTGATCGGCGAGGAGGCGATAGCGCAGCTGGCCCTCGCCGGGGACTCACCCGACGTGATCATCGGTTGCACCGGTGGCGGGTCCAACTTCGGAGGGCTCGCGTTCCCGTTCCTGCGCGAGAAGCTCGCCGGCAACCTCGATGTGACGATCCGGGCTGTCGAGCCACGATCGTGTCCGACCCTCACAAAGGGCACCTACACCTACGACTACGGCGACACGGCCGGCATGACGCCCCTGGTCAAGATGCACACCCTCGGCCACGACTTCATCCCCGATCCCATCCACGCAGGTGGTCTGCGCTACCACGGGATGAGCCCACTGCTCTCACATGTGTACGAGCTCGGTCTGATCGAGGCCGAGGCACGCGCGCAGACCGAGTGCTTCGCTGCGGGCGTGCAGTTCGCCCGCACCGAGGGGATCGTGCCGGCACCCGAACCCACCCACGCGCTCGCCTCCGCGATCGACGAGGCACTGCGCGCCAAGGAGACCGGTGAGGAGACGGTGATCCTCACCGCGATGTGTGGTCACGGGATGCTCGACATGGCCGCGTATGACGCCTACTTCGCTGGTGAGCTCGTCGATCACGAGTACCCCGACGAGGCCGTCGCGGAGGCCCTCACCCGCCTGCCCCAGCTCGACATCTGAGCCAGATGGACCTGTCGCTGGAACCTGCCTGATGTCGCACGAGCCGTTCTTCGCGCAAGTCGATGGCCCCGTTCCCTTCGGGGGACACGAGGCGCGGGATCCGTTGTCGTTCCGCTGGTACGACGCAGACCGGGTGGTCGGCGGAGCCACCATGGCAGAACGACTCCGCTTCGCGGTGGCGTACTGGCACAGCTTCGCCGCGGACGGGTCCGACATGTTCGGCCAGGGCACCTGGGACCGACCCTGGATCGGCGCGGTACCCGAGGACGCCCTCGCAGCGGCGGGCGACAAGATGGCGGCTGCGTTCGAGTTCGTCGCCAAGCTCGGTGCCCCGTTCGTCTGCTTCCACGACCGTGACATCGCACCCGAAGGTGCTTCGTTCGCGGAGTCGCGTTCGTGGTTGCACCGTATGGGTGACGAGTTCGGTGAGCACATGGAGCGCACCGGCATCAAGCTGTTGTGGGGCACCGCCAACCTGTTCTCGCATCCCCGCTACCGGGCGGGAGCCGCGACCAACCCGGACCCGGAGGTGTTCGCGTACGCAGCCGCCCAGGTCGCCGACGCGATGGAGCTCACCAAGCGCCTCGGTGGCGCCAACTACGTGCTGTGGGGAGGCAGGGAGGGCTACGACAGCCTGCTGGTCACCGACTACCGCCGTGAGCTCGACCAGCTCGCACGGTTCCTGCACATGGCCGTCGAGCACAAGCACCGGATCGACTTCGAGGGTCCGCTGCTGATCGAACCTAAGCCCTTCGAACCGCTCAAGCACCACTACGACCGCGACGTTGCGACCGTTGTCGGCTTTCTGGAACGCCACGACCTGCTGGGCGAGGTGCTCCTCAACGTCGAGGTGAACCACGCGACGTTGGCCGGCCACGACGCGGCACACGAGGTGGCCACCGCTGCGGCTCTCGGTGCGTTCTGTTCCATCGACGCCAACGCCGGTGACGACCGCCTCGGCTGGGATGTCGACCGGTTTCCGGTTTCGGTCGAAGCGATGTCGCTGGTGATGCTCGAGGTGCTGCGCGCCGGTGGGTTCACCACCGGAGGGCTCAACTTCGATGCCAGGTTGCGTCGTCAGTCCACCGACAGGGTGGACCTCTTCCACGCTCACATCGGCGGGATGGACACCATGGCCCATGCGCTGCTGGTTGCCGACGAGCTGATCGATGACCCCGAACTGGGCCGTCTCGGCACCGAGGGCTACGCGGGGTGGAACGAGGAACTCGGGCGTTCGATCCTCGGCTCGGAGGTGAGCTTCGCGGAACTGGCGGATCGCGCGGCCGGGGTAGTCGAGCCGCAGGGTCGTTCGATGTCCCAGGAACGAGCGGAGAACCTGGTCGCGGCGGTGATCGACAGGGTGCGTTGACGGGCCACCTGCTGTGACGGATCAGAGCACCCGCAGTGGCCGCCGTCGGCGGAGGCAACGGCGGTGCTGAACGGGTCGGTGCTGAACGGGTCGGTTGTGAACGAGCCGCTCGTGCTCGGCGTGGACTCCTCCACAGGCTCCACGAAGGTCGAGGCGCGCACCCTGGCCGAAGGCGATCTGGTCGGGGTGGGCAGGGCTGCTCACCCGGGCACCGAGCCACCGCGCTCCGAACAGGACCCGATGGCCTGGTGGTCGGCGCTGGTCGATGCGGTCGGCCAACTCGGCGATCTGAGGGCTTCGGTGGTGGCTGTTTCGGTCGCCGCCCAACAGCACGGCCTCGTCGTCACCGATGCTGCCGGCAAGCCGATTCGCGCCGCGAAGCTGTGGAACGACACCGAGTCGGCCGCGGTGTCCCAGGCGATGCTCGATGCGCTCGGCCCGCACCGCTGGGTCGAGGCATGTGGCTCGGTCCCGTTGCCTGCGTTCACGATCACCAAGCTCGGTTGGTTGGCCGAGCACGAACCCGAGGTGCTCGCACGAACCGAGCGCGTGTTCCTTCCGCACGACTGGCTCACCTACGTGCTCTGCGGAGCCCATGTGACCGACCGTGGGGATGCGTCCGGCACAGGGTGGTTCGACCCCGCCTCCGGCGCAATGGTCGCAGCCGGATTCCTCGAGAGGGCGCTCGGCGTCATCGGGGTACCGGTACAGCGCTTCGATGCCGATCCCTGTGGATGGTTGCGCGACAGGGTTCCCGCCGTGCTGGATCCACTGTCCGCAGCGGGTCGGATCACCGCCACAGCAGCAGGTGAGCTCGGACTCGATCCTGGTGTGGTGGTCGGTCCGGGTACCGGAGACAACATGGCAGCAGCGCTGGGGCTGGGGTTGGCACCCGGCGACGTGGTGGTGTCCCTGGGCACCTCGGGCACGGTCTACGCACGCTCGACCGTCCGCACCACCGATGCCACCGGAGCGGTCGCCGGGTTCGCTGATGCGACGGGGATGTTCCTTCCCCTGGTCTGCACGCTCAACGCCACCAAGGTCACCGACACCGTCGCCCGCTGGCTCGGAGTCGATCTCGACACCCTGTCGGACCTCGCGCTGGCGGCCGATCCGAGCGCACCGGGGCGACCCACGTTGGTTCCGTACTTCGACGGCGAGCGGACCCCGAACCTGCCCCATGCGACCGGTTCGCTGGAGGGTTTGAGGACCACCACGACGCGCGAGGACCTTGCTCTCGCCGCCCACGACGGCGTGCTCCGGGGGCTGCTCGCGGGTCGCGATGCACTTGCCGCAGCGGGTGTCGATGTGGATGGCGCACTGATCCTGGTGGGTGGGGGAGCACGCTCGGAGGCATACCGGCAACGGTTGGCGGACCTGGCGCGCCGAACGGTGGTGGTACCACAAGAGGCCGAGTCGGTCGCTGCCGGTGCTGCGGTGCAGGCGGCAGCGGTGGCCGAAGCGACCGCTTCGGCGCGGAACCCGGGTGAGGTGGCGCAGGGGGCTCCCCCCGACACAGGACATGGATCTGCCTCCACGGCGATCGACGCGCCCCCGGTACGGGGCCCCTTTGACGCCGTTGCATCCCGTTGGAGGTTGGGTCGGGGGCAAACCACCGCTGCGCGTGGCTGAACGTCTGCCAAGATCGGTCGGTGGCGACCTACCTGGACCGGATCCTCGAGCACCATCGCAGCCGTGCCGAGGGGGACGGGCGCTCCATCGAGGCGCTCTGCGAAGAGGCGCGGTCGGCGAGCGCGGCAGACCCACCACGCGGGTTCGCTGCCGCATTGGTTGAACCGGGCACCCTGTCGGTCATAGCGGAGGTCAAGCGCCGCTCGCCGAGCAAGGGCTATCTCGCGCCGCATCTCGACGCAGGATCGCTTGCCCGCACCTACCGCGATGCCGGTGCCAGCGCGGTGTCGGTACTCACCGACGCACCACACTTCGCTGGCAGTCCGACGGACCTCGTCGCGGCTCGATCAGCGGTTTCGTTGCCCCTGTTGCGCAAGGACTTCACGGTGTCGGCCAACGATGTCGCGGATGCCCGCATCATGGGGGCCGATGCAGTGCTGCTGATAGCCGCGGCACTCGACGACAAGGAACTGGCGGACTTCGATGCCCTCGCGGCGGAGCTCGGACTCGATGCCCTCGTGGAGGTGCACGACGAGGCGGAACTGGAACGCGCCCTGGGCTGCACGAGGGGAAACCTCATCGGGGTCAACCAGAGGGACCTGGTCACCTTCGAGGTCGACCAGGAGCGTGCCGCTCGCATGGCTGCCCAGATCCCAGATGCAGCGACGAGGGTTGCAGAGTCCGGAGTGCGGGGTCGCGGGGATGCCCGGGTGTTGGCGGACGCCGGCTACGACGCGGTGTTGGTGGGGGAGTTCCTCGTCACCGCCCCGGCTCATCGGCGTGCAGCAGCGGCTGCCGCGGAGGGTGCCGAAGCCGTGGGTGCCGATGTGGTGGGTGCCGATGTCGTGGGTGCTGATGTCGTGGAGGCGGGCGCGGCGGTGATCGCCGAGAGGCTCACCGAGCTGAAGGTGCCACGCAGGTAGGGTTCTGGCGGAGCATCTGTCATGTTCGTGAAGATCTGCGGCATCACCAACGAGGAGGACGCGCTGATGGCGGTCGGCCTCGGTGCGGATGCACTCGGGTTCGTGTTCGCACCCAGCCCCCGACAGGTGAGCGTTGGAGCGGTGAGCGACATCGTGAAACGACTACCCGGCGACGTGCTGTCGATCGGGGTGTTCCGGGACCAGGCACCCAGGGATGTGGTTCGCACCGTGCTCGAAGCGGGGCTTTCGGGCGCGCAGCTGCACGGCCACGAGAGCCCGGCGGATGCGGCGGAGGTACGCCGTGCCGCAAAGGTGCTCCTGGTGGCGTTTCCCGCCGGTGACCCGGGTCTCGCGCACGTGGAGGACTACGGCCCGGACGCGGTGCTCCTCGACGCACCCGTACCCGGTTCGGGCCATGTGTTCGACTGGTCGCTGGCGGAGTCGATCCCGGTGGGCCGCCGCGTGATCCTCGCCGGCGGGCTCGATCCCGACAATGTCGCGGATGGCATCGCCACGGTCCGCCCATGGGGGGTGGATGTATCGAGTGGGGTGGAGGTGAGCGGGGATCCCACCCGCAAGGACCCTGTGAAGGTCAACGCCTTCATCAGAGCGGCACGTGCGACAGCGCGAACGGTCGGTGCTGCCGGGGGGCGGTCTTTCGGAATCGACGATCTCCCGGAGAGCCCCCACGACGAGTTTGCGCTCACCCACGGCCCCTTCGACTGGGCCGACCGCGGCGAGTGACGCGGGCCCCTACACCCTCCCTCTTCACCCCAGCCCTTCCACCCCAGCCCCATTCCCCGTTCTGTGGTGCGAGACGCGCTCAGGGGGCTAGCCACGCACCACAGAACGGGGTGGGGGCGGGGACTCAACCGAGTCGTCGGTGGTCGGGAGCTGCCGGTACCTTGTCGCGGTGGATCAACGGGTCGAGCGAACTCCGGACCAATCCCTCCCGGAGCAATCCCTCCCGGAGCAGGGTGGATCGCTGGTCATGGCACGGCCGGACCCGACCGGTCGATTCGGGCGCTTCGGTGGAAGGTTCGTCCCCGAGACCCTCATGCCTGCGCTGGTCGAGCTGGAGGCGGCTTTCGAGGACGCGTGGGCCGACCGGGCGTTCCGCGCCGAGCTCGACGCGCTGTTGGCCGGCTACTCGGGTCGCCCGACCCCGATCTCCGAGTGCCGGCGCCTGTCAGAGGAGCTGGGGGTGAGGGTCCTTCTCAAGCGCGAGGACCTGAACCACACCGGGTCGCACAAGATCAACAACGTGCTCGGTCAGGCTCTCCTGGCCAAGCGCATGGGCAAGACACGCCTGGTGGCAGAGACCGGTGCGGGCCAGCACGGCGTCGCCACCGCTACCGCCGCCGCTCTCCTGGGGCTCGACTGCCTGGTGTACATGGGTGAGGTCGACATGGCACGCCAGGAGCTCAATGTGTTCCGCATGCGGCTTCTCGGATCGGAGGTGACCGCGGCGACCAGCGGCAGCCGAACCCTCAAGGATGCGGTCAACGAAGCGATGCGCGACTGGGTGGCAACGGTCGAGGACTCCCACTACTGCCTCGGCTCGGTGATGGGACCGCACCCGTATCCGTGGATGGTCCGCGAGTTCCACCGTGTGCTGGGTGCAGAGGCGGCCGAGCAGTCCCGCGCGGTTCTGGGCGGGGCGCTGCCCGACGTCGTGGTCGCGTGTGTGGGCGGAGGGTCCAACGCTGCGGGGATCTTCTCGGGGTTCGCCGAGGACCCCTCGGTGCGCTTGGTGGGGGTGGAGCCCGCAGGTGGGGCCGCGGTCGGCAACGGGACCCCTGGCATCGTGCACGGCATGTTGAGCTTCCTGATGCAGGACGAGTTCGGCCAGGTGACAGAGGCCGAGTCGATCTCCGCAGGACTCGACTATCCCGGGGTTGGTCCGGAGCACAGCCACCTGGCGGACACCGGTCGGGCCACGTACCCATCGGTCACCGATGGAGAGGTGGTGGAGGCGTTCATGTTGCTGAGCCGCACCGAGGGGATCATCCCTGCGCTGGAATCCGCCCACGCCCTCGCCTGGGTGTCGAGGGAACGTGAAGCGTTGGCGGGGCAATCCGTGTTGGTGAACCTGTCCGGGCGCGGCGACAAGGACGTGGCACAGATGGTGGATGTGCTCGCGGGGCGATTGTGAACCCTCAGCCGGGCGCGGGGGAGCGAGGTACAGACGTCCGAAGTGCAGACGTGCCAAGGCCAAGTGCAGAGGTGCCAAGTGCAGAGGTGCCGCCCACAGGAGGTGCGGTGGGAGTGGGGACGCTCGAGTCGACCCTCCGGGAGCGCGTCGCCGACGGTCACAAGTGCCTGGTTCCGTACATCACCGCAGGGCTGCCCCAGGATGGGGACACGGACTGGACGACGATCCTGGGGGCCATCGGCAGCGCAGGCGCCGACGCGATCGAGGTCGGCATCCCGTTCTCGGATCCCGTGATGGATGGCCCGATCATCCAGCAGGCATCCCAGGAGGCGCTGGACGCCGGAGCCACGCCCGCGGGGATACTCCGCGACCTCGCGCTGGCGGAGCCGGGCGTGCCGACCGCGGTGATGACCTACGCGAACCTCGTCTACCGCTTCGGATGGCAGCGCTTCGCCTCGGAGCTCAAGCGCTCGGGTGTTGCCGGTGCGATCCTGCCCGACATTCCCCTCGAGGAGGCCGGGCTCTGGTGTGCCGCCGCTGACGAAGCCGGTGTCGAGACCGTGATGCTCGCGGCGCCCACCGCGGATGACGCTCGTCTTGGGTTGGTCATCGAGCGGGCCAGGGGCTTCGTGTATGCGGTGGGCCTGCTCGGCGTGACCGGTGAGCGTGCTGAGTTGGCGGCGACGGCCAAGGTCATAGCGGCGCGCATCAAGGCCCTCACCGACATGCCGGTGCTGGTCGGAGTGGGCATCGGGACTCCGCAGCAGGCCGCGGACGTCTGTGAGGTTGCCGACGGCGTCGTGGTCGGTTCCGCCGTGGTGCGCCGGGCTATCGAGACCCGATCTCCTGAGGCGGTGGGGGACCTGGTGGCGGAGTTCTCCGAGGTGCTGGCGCGAGGTTGATCGGGTTGTACGGCCCGCCCGCCGACGACCATGGTCGTGTAGGTAGGTGCGCGCGGAGGGTGGTTGCCTTGAGATTTCAAGGCGAAATGCCGCGACCAGGGCTCGATTCGTGATAATCACATGGTTGTCATCTAGCCGTCGCAGTCGGTCCGCATGGGCCGGCCGGGAGGAAAATCATGAACAAGACCGAAGTGGTGGAGACGATCTCGCAGCGCACCGAGCTGTCCAAGAAGGACGTGCAGTCGGTGCTCGACGAGTTCGAGTCGATCGCCGGTGACATCGTCGCCAGGGGTGCGGACACGCTGACGATCCCGGGCTTCTTGAAGTTCGAGCAGACCGATCGCAAGGCCCGCAAGGCTCGCAACCCGCAGACCGGTGAGGAGATCAACGTGCCGGCCTCCAAGGCTGCCAAGGTCTCTGCCGGCGCCAAGCTGAAGGCCCGCGCCAAGAATCAGGCGTGACACGGCCGCACCGGTGACGGTGCAGCCCGTAGGTATCGGAGATCAACCGAGTGGTTCCCGGCCCGACGGAGGTCGGGAACCGCTCGCGTCCGGGCCTGTTCGCCTTGACGTATTGTCTTGGCCATGAGCGACCCAGATCGGCTGGCCGCGGGCGACCGCGCCCCGGCTTTCCACCTCACCGACCAACACGGGGAGAAGCACCGCCTCTCGGAGTTCAAGGGCTCCAAGGTGATGGTGTTCTTCTACCCGAAAGCCAACACCCCCGGCTGCACAGCCCAGGCATGCGGGCTGCGCGACATTGCGGGTGAGATCGGTGACACTGTGATCCTCGGTATCAGCCCGGACATGCCCGAACGGCTCGACTCCTTCGATACCAAGCACTCCCTCGGGTTTACCCTCTTGAGCGACCCCGAGCACAAGGTCGCCGACGCGTACGGGGTGTGGGGAGAGAAAAAGCTCTACGGCAAGGCGTACATGGGGATCATCCGCAGCGCCTTCCTGGTCGATGAGAAGGGCAAGGTCGAGCAGGCCTGGTACAAGGTGAGCCCCAAGGACACACCAAAGAAGCTGCTGGCAGCGCTGCGCTGAGAGTCCGCCCGGCCCCCGAAGGTCCAGCGTTGCGCGGTTCTATTGCCTGGCTGTGTGATTGCCTGGCGGTGTGATTGCCTGGCGGTGTGATTGCCTGGCGGTGTAATTGCCTGGCGGTGCGAGTTCAGTCGCGGTTGGCATCGAGCGCCGCCAGGCGGGCTTCGAACTCCCTGTCTGCCGAGTCGATGGCCATCTTGCGCCCGAGCGCCGCGGCGATGACCGCCAACGCGATCAGGATCAGCCAGCGGCCGAGGTGCCTCGATGACTCCACAGGTTCAGCATCGTTGCTCATGGCGGTCAAACTACCGGACGCGCCGCCCCGATCCTGTGCGCAACGCCCCTGGGAGCGCCAGCGGTCCTCCGCGCTAGAGTCGGCGACTCGGCGCACCACGGCGCGTCGGGCCCGGGTGGCGGAACGGCAGACGCGGCGGACTCAAAATCCGCTGTCCGAAAGGGCGTGTGGGTTCAAATCCCACCCCGGGCACCCATACACCGAGCTGTACCGGATCAAGCGGGTTCGACCGCTGGGTACCCAATGCGACGAGCGCAGCGAATCGGAGGTGCAGCGATGGCACACATCGACATCCCAGAGGGCACGCCCGTGGAGGCGCCGGGATGCTCGCTCCACAACGCTGCAACGGGCGTACAGTTGGCGAGGTGCTGGTCGAGCGACGGTTGAGGAGCGTCTCCAAGCGACTTTCGAAGCTGCGCGAGGAGCTGCGTGTGGCCGACGAGCAGGTCGCGCACTTCGCTGATGTCTCCGAGGACACCCGCATACGCTCGTTGGTCTCAGAGACCCCACTGGCGGACCAGGAACACCGCGACGCCCAACGGACCACCGACGCGATGCAGCGCCACCGTGAGCAGCTCCGCGACCGCATCGTGCGCCTCGAATGCGAACAGGACGAGCTCCTGGACCGCCTGTCGCACAGCTAGCAGGGCGCCCAGGTCGCGTGTCGAGTGAAGGGTCCCCACGGTGTACGCCTCGATCGGCCGGGGCGTGCCTAGACTGAAAATCTGCTGTCGGGGCCTTGCCCCGCTGCGATGCGGACAGATCGATAACAGGCTCGGTGACGGGCTGAGGAAGGCAACGGTGCCAACCCGGGTAGTAGTTGCAGAGGACGAGGCCATCATCCGTATGGACCTGCGTGAGCTCCTCACCGAGGAGGGCTACGACGTCGTGGGTGAGGCCGGTCGCGGGGATCTGGCACTGTCGCAGGTCACCGAGAACCGCCCCGATGTGGCGTTGCTGGACATCAAGATGCCGGGCATGGACGGGATCTCGGTCGCACGACGGATAAACGCGGAACGGATCTGCGCGGTCGTGCTGGTGACCGCCTTCTCCCAGCGCGAGTTGATCGAGGAGGCTACCGATGCCGGAGTGCATGGGTACGTGGTGAAGCCGTTCGAGCGCCACGACCTGGTGCCGGCGATCGAGGTCGCCCTCGCTCGCTTCAAGGCGGAGAGCCTGCTGGCCGAGCAGGTCGCCAACGCCGAGGAACGCCTGGAGGTCAGAAAGCTCGTCGACCGCGCGAAGGGTCTGCTCATGGATCGTCATGGTCTCTCCGAGGCGGACGCGTTCGGGTTCATCCAGAAGACCGCCATGACCTCACGCAGGCAGATGCGGGACGTCTCCGAGGACATCGTCGCCGGTTCGTTGGTGCCCGAGTCCCTGTCCAAGTCCTGAACCGGCCGCGCCAGGCCGACGGGGCGCACGGGTACCTCAGGACCACCTAACGTCGCTGCGGTGTCCACGCTGATGCTGATCGACGGGAACTCGCTCACGTACCGGGCGTTCCACGCGCTGCCGACCGACCTCCAGACTTCCTCGGGGCAGGTCACCAACGCGGTGTTCGGCTTCACCTCCATGTTGTTGAACCTGGTGCGCGATCACCGTCCGGACAGGGTCATCGTGACATTCGACCGCCCCGAAAAGACGTTCCGCCACGAGATGGTCGACACCTACAAGGCCAACCGTGATGCCGCGCCCGACATCCTGCGCCAGCAGATGGGCCTGGTGCACCAGGTTGTCGAGACGTTCGCGCTACCGATGATCGACGCCCCCGGCTTCGAGGCCGACGACGTGATCGCCACCCTCGCCACACAGGCGTCCGACGCGGGCGAGGACGTGGTCATCGTGACGGGGGACCGCGACAGCTATCAGCTGGTGTCGGATCCGCACATCCGCGTGCTCTACAACAAGCGGGGTGTGTCCGACTACGCCCTCTATGACGAAGCCGGCATCGAGGAACGAACCGGCGTGGTTCCCTCCAGCTATGTGACCTACGCGGCGCTGCGTGGGGACAACTCCGACAACCTGCCAGGAGTTCCCGGGGTTGGCGAGAAGACCGCTGCGAAGCTGGTCAACACCTACGGCGACCTCGACGGCATCTTCGGCCACGTCGGGGAACAGACACCGAAGCTGCGCTCCAACCTCGAGCAGAACGAGGCGCAGGCACGTAGCAATCTCGAGATGATGACCCTCGTGCGCGACGTCCCGCTGCCCGAAGGGGCGTGGCGCTCGACCCAGGGTGAGGTCGAACCCGACGCGGTCATCGAGCTGTTCAACTTCCTTGAGTTCCCCAGCCTCATCCCACGCCTTCCGGAGGCGTTTCCCGAGCTCTTCGGAGACGGGGTAGGTGTGCCACGGACCGACGTGTCGGTCATCGATGCGACGGTCACCGAGGCGGACGACGACACAGACATGGCCGAGGCGTTGGGGCGCGCCTCGACTGGCCACAGCGCGGTGCTGATGGGGGAATGGGATGGGGAACCGGGTCGTTCGGAGCTGCGGGGGGTGGCCCTTGTGTTGGATGCTCCCACCGGATCCGACACCCCCGGCGAGGTGCTCTGGGTCGGCGTCGAGCGGGTCGGGGCCCTGTGCGACGCGCTCATGCAGGGAGCGGTGCCCGTGGCGAGCCACGAGGCGAAGCCGCTCATCCGCTCACTGCTGGACCTGGGCGCAGACCTGAGGACGCTGTCGACCGACACCGCACTCGCTGCGTACCTGGTCGACCCCTCGGACGCGAACTACGCGCTGGGTGACCTGATGGCGCGCTACGCCTCCGCGGAGTTGCCCAGCGAGGTGGGCCCTGCATCGGGACAGCTCGACCTCGGTGGTGACACGGTCGATGTGGAGCTGTCGGCCGCACGGCGAGCGGCGGGAGTCGCGAGCCTCGTCGAGCCGCTCACCGATGCGGTCGAGGCCCGCGGGCTCACCTCCCTGGCCGATGGGATCGAGACCCCACTCGTACGGGTGCTCGCGAAGATGGAACACGTCGGCATCGGGGTGGATCGGGAAGTCCTCGAGGGTCTCGCGGAGTCGCTGCGCTCGGAGTGCGACCGCGAACGAGCAGCGGTGATCGATGCTGCCGGCGAGGAGTTCAACGTGAACTCCACCCCCCAGCTGCGCGCGATCCTCTTCGACAAGCTCGGGCTCCCACCCCAGAAGAAGACCAAGACCGGCCCCTCCACCGATCACCAGACACTCGAGAAGCTGCGGGGTACCCACCCGATAATCGAGCACCTGCTCGCGTACCGGGAGGTGGAGAAGCTCCGCTCGACCTACGGCGAAGGCCTGCTGGCAGAGGTCGCCGACGACGGACGCATCCACGCCACGTTCAACCAGACCGTGGCGCGCACCGGTCGGCTGTCCTCGGACAAGCCCAACCTGCACAACATCCCGGTTCGCACCGAGACCGGCAGACGCTTCCGCGAGGCGTTCGTACCCGCCGAGGGCACCGAGATGCTCGTTGCCGACTACAACCAGATCGAGCTGCGTTGCATAGCGCACCTCTCGGATGATCCGGGCCTTGTGGAGGCGTTCACGAGTGGCGAGGACATCCACAACCGCACCGCAGCGAACGTGTTCGGGGTCTCGCCGTCGGAGGTGACCACCGAGCAGAGGGCCAAGGCCAAGATGGTCTCCTACGGACTCGCGTACGGCATGGAGGCCTACGGGTTGGCCCAACGTCTGTCGATCCCCACCTCGGAGGCCCAGGAGATCCTGGATGCCTACTTCGAGGCGTTCCCCAGCGTTCGTGAGTTCATGGACCGTACCGTCGCAGAAGCCCGTGACAAGGGCTACACCGAGACCGAGTTCGGACGTAGGCGCAGGATCCCCGAGCTCTCCTCCAACCAACGCAACGTGCGCATGGCAGGTGAGCGCCAGGCGATGAACGCCCCGATCCAGGGCCTCGCAGCGGACATCTTCAAGGTTGCTCTGGTACGCCTGGACCAGATCCTGGAGCCGACCGAGCTCGGCCGGATCGTGCTACAGGTGCACGACGAGGTGATCCTCGAAGTGCCCCCGGCACGAATGGAGGAGACCTCGGAGGTCGTGCTCGGTGCGATGTCGGGTGCGTTCGACCTGAGGGTGCCCCTGGAGGTCAACATGTCGCACGGGCCGAGTTGGGCCGCGGCCAAGGGATGACCCAGGAGCCACCGCGGCACTGGTTCGAGGATCTGGCGGACCACATGGGCCCGGCCTACCTGCGGTATTCCTTCACGCGGGGCACCGAGGCCGAGGTGGGGTTCCTCGTGCAGGAATTGGAGTTGAGCCCGGGATCCACGGTGCTCGATGTCGGCTGTGGCCCCGGCCGCCATGCGCTGGCGCTCGCAGCCAGAGGCATCAGGGTCGTGGGGGTCGACATCAGCACACGGTTCATCGAGGTGGCGCGGCGCAGCGCCGAGCGAGCCGATCTGGAGGGACTCGTCGTGTTCCACAGGGCGGACGCCCGCGCCCTGAGCGGTGACCCGCGTTTCGACGGCCTGGCCGCGGATGCGGCCATCTCGTTGTGCCAAGGTGCGTTCGGGCTCGGCGGCCAACCGGACCCCGACGATCCGCTCAACCTGGCGGCGGACACCGCCGTTCTGCGAGGGATGCACTCATCGTTGGCTGCCGGCGCACCGATAGCCGTGTCGGCGTTCTCGTCGTACTTCCAGGTGCGCTGGCTCGAAGACCACGACACCTTCGATGCCGCCACAGCGGTCAACCACGAGACCACCGAGGTGGCAGATTCCGAGGGTGAGACCCTCCCGGGGGAGCTCTGGACCACCTGCTACACACCGCGCGAGCTCGCTCTGGTCGCCCAACGCAGTGGCTTCGAGGTCACCGACATCTGGTCGGTGTCCCCGGGAAGCTATGAGCGACGCCCACCGAGCACCGACAGCCACGAGTTCCTGCTGGTGGCGCGCCGGGTCGAGCGTTGAGGTTGCTCATGTACAGCTTTCTGTGGGCGCGCATGGGTGACTAACCTTGTCGGGTTCCCTGTCCATCCAACCTCAAGAGCCAACACGTGTCCGATACCACAACAACCGACGTCCAGCCGCCAGAAGCGGTCGACCCCATGGGCGACTACATCCCACGACAGATCACCGAGAACGACCTGGGGGGCATATCCCTGGACGACGCATACGCGCAGTCCATGGTCGATGTCGCCGACGGCCAGCTGGTCACCGGCACCGTGGTCAAGGTCGACCGCGACGAGGTGTTGTTGGACATCGGTTACAAGTCCGAGGGTGTGATCCCAAGTCGCGAGCTCTCGATCCGCAACGAGGTGGATCCGGGCGAGGTCGTGGCGATCGGCGAGCAGATCGAGGCCCTTGTGCTCCAAAAGGAGGACAAGGACGGCCGGCTCATCCTCTCCAAGAAGCGTGCTCAGTACGAGCGCGCCTGGGGCACCATCGAGAAGATCAAAGAGGACGACGGCATCGTGTCCGGTCCGGTCATCGAGGTGGTCAAGGGCGGCCTGATCATCGACATCGGCCTGCGAGGCTTCCTCCCGGCGTCCCTGGTCGAGCTGCGTCGTGTGCGCGACCTCCAGCCCTACATCGGGCGAGACCTCGAGGCGAAGATCATCGAGCTCGACAAGAACCGCAACAACGTCGTGTTGAGCCGACGCGCCTACCTCGAGGAGACCCAGAAGGAACAGCGCGAGGACTTCCTCACCAACCTCAAGCCCGGCGAACGCCGCAAGGGCACCGTGTCGAGCGTGGTCAACTTCGGCGCTTTCGTCGACCTCGGCGGGATGGACGGTCTCATCCACGTCTCGGAGCTTTCCTGGAAGCACGTCGACCACCCTGGATCCGTGGTTGCGGTCGGAGACGAGGTCGACGTCGAGGTGCTCGAGGTCGACCACGACCGCGAGCGGATCTCGCTGTCGCTCAAGGCCACCCAGCAGGATCCGTGGCAGGAGTTCGCCTCCAACCACCAGGTCGGCGAGCTCGTCTACGGCAGGGTCACCAAGCTCGTGCCCTTCGGTGCATTCATCCAGGTGGGCGACGGCATCGAAGGTCTGGTGCACATCTCTGAGATGTCAGCGCACCATGTCGACCTGCCCGAACAGGTGGTCACCCCCGGCGAGGAGCTCTGGGTCAAGATCATCGACCTCGACCTCGACCGCAGGCGTATCAGCCTGTCGATCAAGCAGGCCGCCGAGGGCGGTGTCGTGGCCGCGGAGTACCAGGAGCACTTCGGCGAGCATGCCTATGACGACGAGGGCAACTACATCGGTGGCGACATGGACTCCGATGGCACCTCCGAGGGTCAGGAGGCTTGGGCGGAGTACTACGCCGAGCACGGTGACGGTGCAGGTGCGGCGGGCTCCGATGCCGACCCTTCGTCAGATGCCGAGCCGGCTGCCGACACCGATCAGCCTGCCGCAGCACCCACCGCTGCTGATGCCGCTGATCCCGTCGCTGCTGCCGAGGACACCGAGCCCACCGACTGACGTGGTGTGTCCTCGGGTGCTTCCTGACGCCCCCGGGATCTCCAGCTCAACACAGACGTCGTAGCAGACGCCCCGGCCATGTTGGGTCGGGGCGTCGTCGCGCGCCGGTACGCGAGCCCCGGGCGCACCATGGGAACGATGTGACCGTAGAACTCCGCGGGATTGTTCGCCGGATACTTAAAGGGGAGGCACCAACCGGTCGAACAGGTAGATATGTCAAGCGGATCCGCGGCCCCGTGCCGGTGGTCCGGCGCCCCCAGCATGCACGGAGACCACAGTGAGTTCACGGCGAACGATGATTCTCGTAGGAGCCCTTCTGCTCGGAGGCCTCGCAGCATTCCTGACGCTGAACTACGTCAGAGGAGTGGAGAACAGGGTCAGTGAGGACACCGAGCTGGTCGAGGTCGTGGTCGCCCAGGCGCCCGTGGGCAAGGGCTCGGAGGCCTCAGCAGCGATCGCGGAGGGCAGCCTCGCTGTGGTGCAGCGTGCACGACAGGACGTGCCGGCGAACGCCGTGTCCAGGCTGGCTGATGTGGAGGGTCAGGTCGCCGCTATAGACCTGAGCGGCGGTGAGATCGTCACCTCGACGATGTTCGCAGGGATCCAGGACCTCACAGGGTCGCGATCGGCGACCCTCGATCCTGGCAACGTCGCCATCACCGTCAACGTGGACAGCGCGTCGGTGAGCGGTGGACTGATACAGCCCGGCGATCGGGTGAACGTGCTCGTGCGCTTCGATCCCGAACAGGAGACCGGCACCGACGGTGAGCCTGCCGCGGACGGCGGGGGCGACACGCTCCTGACCGTCGGTCCGGGTGGCGTCGTGATCCCCAAGCCGGCCGGCTACGCCTTCCAGGCGGTCAAGGTGTTCGCTGTGGGCACAGACTCCGGCACCGCGGTCGCCGACGAGCAGGCCGACGGTGAGCAGGCACAACAGAACACCTCCACGTTCATCACCCTCCAGATGCCACCGGAGGATGCGGCCCTTCTCGCATCGGTGCGCGATGCGGAGCTGTTCGTGACCCTCGTCCCGCCGGACTACCAGCCGCGGCCCATCGAGGTGCTTGGAAACCTGCCCGCACTGCCCGGCATGGAAGGTGTGAGCATCTACGAGGACGAGACCGCAGGGCAGTGAGCGAGACCGTGACCACTGGCGAACCGCAACCGGGCATCGGCCCGTCGGCCACCGCGGAGTTCTCCGACGCGCAGCACCCGAGCGCGCATTCGGATACGGATTCTGCGAGCGCCGGCACAGCACCCCCGGTGAGCACCCCGGGGGTGTCGGTGGCGGTCGTCGAGCTCGACGTACCGACCCGCGAGCGGATCACCGCGCTGCTCGGCGGTGCGGTGACTCCGTTCAACACCCTCGAGGAGCTCACCTCCCGCCTGACCGGTGCCATGCCGGTCGTGGCGGTGCTCGGGCCGTCGTGTACTTCGCCGGAGACCCTGGCGTTGATCGAACGCGTCAACCAGCAGTACCCCTACATGGCCTCTGTGATGGCGGTGTCCGAGCTCAGCACGAGCCTGCTCCAGCAGGCCCTTCGTGCAGGGGTGCGCGACGTGTTGGCACTCGGCGGAGAGGCCGGGGTTCTGGCCACGGCGGTTCAGCGCGTCGCTGCGACGCTGGAAGCCGCGCCCCACAGCCTCGTCGGCACACCCACGGCGGACGATGGGTCCTCGGACCTCGAGGATGTCAACGGTCGGGTGTACTCGGTGTTCTCCACCAAGGGCGGTTCGGGTAAGTCGGTGCTGGCCACCTCGCTCGCTGCCACCCTCGCCAAGCGAAGCGATCTGCCGGTGTGCCTCGTCGACGCGGACCTCCAGTTCGGTGACGTCGCGGTGATGCTCAAGCTCGCTCCGAGCCACACGATCGTCGATGCGGTGTCTGTGATCGACCGGGTGGATCCCGCGATGCTCGATGCACTGCTGATCACCCACGAACCGAGCGGGCTCCGAGTGCTTCCCGCTCCGTTGGAGCCGGCCTTCGCAGACCAGGTGTCCGCACGTGACATGTGGTCGATCATCGACCTTCTTCGGACCTTCTGCGGTCACGTGGTTATCGACACACCCGCCTACTTCAACGATGTGGTGATCGGGATGGTCGAGGCCTCCGACGATGTGCTGCTGGTCGCCGGTATGGACATCCCCAACATCAAGAACCTCAAGATCGGTCTCCAGACGCTGCGGCTGCTCGAGACGCCGACCGAGAAGCTCCACCTGGTGCTCAACAGGGCCAACTCGAAGGTGAAGCTCGAAGTGGGTGAGGTCGAAAAGACCCTCGGGATGAAGGCCACCGCGCTGATCCCGAGCGACATCGCGGTTCCCCAGGCGGTCAACAAGGGAGAGCCGGTGGTGCAGTTCGCACCCAAGGCCGCGGTGTCCAAGGCGATCGAGCAACTCGCCGACAAGGTGTTGCCACGCGAGACCAAGAAGAAGCGCTGAGGAGGGCGAGACAGCGATGCCTACCTACCGAAGAGACCCGATCGAGGATCCGGAGTCCACCGGTTCTCCCAAGCCGGCCCAGCGCATGGGCGCGTTTGCACCGCCGCCGGTGGGCGGCGCTGTACCCGATGGTGGTGCCCCTCCGGAGGGCGTCGCAGGGCAGGCTCCGGCGTCGATGTCGAGCAACGGAGCGTTCTCTCCGCCCCCGGTTGCGCCTGCGCGGCCGACAGGCGACGGGACACCCGGTGAGGGCCTGGTCGACCCACTCACTCCATCTGCGGGCAACGACCCCTTCTCCGCACCACCGGCGTCGCGCGATGGCGCTGGAGGCGGACACGCCGCTACGGGCACGGGCCAGGGTGCGCCGGCATCGAACGGCGGAGGAGTCAACGATGGATCGCCCGGGAACTCGCGCCCGGATACCGCGAACCGGACCGCACAACAGTCGGCCCGGGCCGCTCAGACGTCCAAGAGCGACAGCGTCGCAGCCGACCTCAGGCATCGGATCCACGAGCAACTGATCGAAGAGCTGGGCCCGATCCTCTTCGACAGCAGGCTTTCCGAGGAGGATCTTCGCCGCAAGGTAAACGACCAACTCCACGCGGCGATCGCGGCTGAACGCGTGCCGCTCAGCGCGGCCGACAAGGCAGCGCTCATCCAAGCGGTCGCGGACGACATCCTCGGCTACGGCCCGATCGACCGTCTGCTGAAGGAGGAGGCGGTCACCGAGATCATGGTCAACGGGCCCGACATGACCTTCGTCGAGCGCAACGGCAAGCTCACGCTCGATGAGACCGTGCGTTTCATCGACTACGACCACGTCCGGCGTGTGATCGACAAGATCGTCTCGGCGATCGGGCGTCGAGTCGACGAGTCGACCCCGATGGTCGATGCCCGCCTTCCCGACGGCAGCCGCGTGAATGCGGTGATCGCTCCGTTGGCGATCGGCGGACCGTTCCTCACGATCCGTAAGTTCGCTACCGATCCGCTGCGCATCGACGATCTGATCAGGTTCGGGTCGATCAACGCGCACGCCGCCCGCTTCCTGCAGGCATGCATCGTGGGCAAGCTCAACGTGATCGTCTCGGGTGGTACCGGCACCGGTAAGACCACGATGCTCAACGTGTTGTCGGGCTTCATCCCTACCGACGAACGGATCGTGACCGTAGAGGACGCAAAAGAGCTGCAACTGCACCAGGATCACGTGCTCAGCCTCGAATCCCGTCCACCGAACGTGGAGGGTCGAGGCGAGGTTTCGATCCGGGATCTGGTGAAGAACACCTTGCGCATGCGTCCCGATCGCATCGTCGTGGGCGAGTGTCGATCCGGCGAGGCCCTCGACATGCTCCAGGCGATGAACACGGGCCACGACGGTTCGCTCACGACCGTGCACGCCAACAGCCCCCGCGATTCCCTCGCAAGGCTCGAGACGCTGGTGCTGATGGCTGGGTTCGACCTTCCGGTGCGCGCCATCCGCGAGCAGATGGCCTCGGCGGTGGATGTGATCGTGCAGCTCTCCAGGTTGCGTGACGGCACCCGTCGGGTCACCCATGTGACCGAGGTGCAGGGCATGGAGGGCGACGTGATCACACTCCAGGACGTGTTCCTGTTCGACTTCGGCGCCGGTGTGGACGAGTCGGGACGCTTCCGGGGCCAACTCCAGGCGACCGGGGTACGCCCGAAGTTCGCATCCAAGTTGGCGGACCTCGGTATCCGCCTCGGCCCAGAGATGTTCGCTCCGGGAGCAAGCGCATGAGTCTGGTTCGGTCCGGGATCGGCTCCACCGCAAGCGAACGGGGTGCAGTGAGTCGTGCTGTGGCCATGGCGCTGCTCATCGCGTCGCTCGTCGCCGTTCTCATCCTTCCCGGCACCGTTGGCGCTCAGGACGACGACGCTGCACCATCTGTGCCGTTGAGCGTCGAGAGCGTCGACGCACGGGGAGACACCTGGAGCATCAAGGGGATCTCACCCGGTGGTGACCCCACGGTCGCCGTGGATGGCAACGAGTTGGCGGCCGGGGCGGCGGGGACCACCACCGATCTGGTCATCGTGATCGACAACGACCGGTCGCTACCCAATGGCAACCTCCAGCTCTCCAGCGGTGCCGCCACGGCACTGGTTCCCGGTGCGGGGCCTATCGGCAGGGTCGCCGTCGTGAGCACGGCACGCCTAGGAGCCCAACAGGAGTTGGGGCTCAGCGGCAATCCGGCGGCGGTCACCTCGACGCTGGAGCGGATCACACCTGACGGCGACTCGGCGCTCTGGGATGCCCTCACCCGGGCCGCAGGACTGCTCGAGTCGAGCGACGCTCCGATGAAGCGGGTTGTGGCCTATGTGGGGAGCCCCGACGAGCTCTCCACCAGTTCGCCGGGTGAAGCCGAGACCGCTCTGCGCCTGGCCGACGCACAACTGGATGTGATCGCTGTTCCCACCGCTACAGGCGCAGGGCGCCTGGGGGAGATAATCGGCGGTACCGGCGGCTCGCTCACCACGATCGACTCCGACGACCTGTACGTCAAGGCGACCACCGCTGAGATGGCGAGGCTCGACCAGCAGTTCAAGGTCGACTTCGCCTCGCTCGGGGGCGACGAGGCGATCGAGTTCACCGTCGCCGCGCCCGAGTCCGACCAGAGCGCGGTGGTGCGCGCAGAGCCGGGCGCTGTGACCACCGGTTCACGGGCGCTGTCGAGTGCAGCCACCGGCCAGGGACTACTGGGCTCGCTGCTCTCGAACGGCCTCGTGCGTTGGTTCGCCATCGCGTTGCTCGCCGCCGCGGTGATCGGGTTCTTCTGGTCCCTGCTGAACATGGTCCTGCCCGACAGCGACAGCCTCGAGAACCGACTCCAGGTCTACGAGGAGGGCGTGGAGCCGGGAATCGACGAAGGGGCCGGTGGCGGAGGGATGCTCTCTGTGCCGATCCTCCAGCGAGCGGTCGACATCACCGGCGAGATCGCCGAGAAGCGCGGGTTCCTCGAGGCGATCGAATTGTCCCTCGAACGGGCATCCATGCCGCTGCGCGCCGCGGAGGCGATGTTCTTCGTCGCGGCCTTGGCGTTCCTCGTCGGGGTCGGTGGGTTCGTCGTCACCGGCAATCTCCTCATAGGGCTCGTCCTGGTCGTCTTCGCCCTGTTGATCCCCAAGGCGGTCCTCGACAACAAGGTCAGGCGCCGCCAGAAGAAGTTCGTGGCTCTGCTCCCGGACATGCTTGCGCTGCTCGCGGGCACCCTCAAGGCGGGCTACTCGATAACCCAGGGTTTCGAGGCCGTCTCCAAGGAGGTCGACGATCCGATGGGTGTCGAGTTGCGCAGGGTGGTCACCGAACACCGTCTCGGTCGTACCCTCGAAGACGCACTCGACGCGACCGCGGAGCGGATGGGCTCCGACGATTTTGCCTGGACCGTCATGGCGATCAAGATCCAGCGCGAGGTAGGCGGAAATCTGGCCGAACTGCTGCTGACGGTCGCCGACACCATGACCCAGCGCGAACGACTGCGTCGCGACGTCAACAGCCTCACCGCCGAGGGGCGCATCTCGGCGATGATCCTCGGAATGCTGCCCCCCGGGCTCGCGGTCGTCATGTACTTCATGAACCGCGACTACATCCTGCAACTCTTCACCCCAGGCCTCGGCTACGTGATGATCGGTGCTGCGGTCATCGCGATGTTCATCGGGTTCATGTGGATGAAGAAGATCATCACGATCGAGGTATGACGATGTCACCGATGATTGTTCTCTCAGCGTTGATGGTGGCCGGTGGGGTCGCGGTGGCGGTGTTCGTGGTGTTCACCCAGGTCGAGGAACGCCAGATGATCCGCGAGAGCCTCCGACAGCTCGACGGCTACGAGGTGGAGAGCACCCGTGACCAGGAGTTGCTGGATCCCCTCAGAGACAGAGCGCTCCAGCCCTTCTTGACCGGATTGACCGGGTTGGGGCGGCGTTTCACGCCGGTCGGATACGTCGAGAAGGTCAGGCAGCGCTTCGTGTGGGCCGGCGAGCTCGACCCCAACAAGGTCGACCGCTTCCTCGCGGTGAAGGTGGTGTGTGCTGCCCTGGCGGTGTTGGCCTTCATCCTTGTGTTCATCTTCGGGATGCTGCCGCTCCAGGGGATGCCGAAGCTGGTCGTCGGTGGGGCGATCGTGGTGGGCCTGATCATGGGCCCGGACATCTCGCTCAACAAGAGGGTCGAGGCGCGCCAGCACGAGATCCAGGTGACCCTTCCCGACGTCCTCGACCTGTTGGTGATCTCGGTGGAGGCCGGCCTCGGTTTCGAACAGGCTCTCGACCGGGTGATCCACTCCGTGCCCGGTGCGATGAGCGACGAGTTCTCCCGCATGCTCGGCGAGACGCGTGCCGGTGC
>JBKEAI010000065.1:0-6282 GCA_047972145.1 Microthrixaceae bacterium | reverse complement strand
CGGTGATCGACGACACGCCCAACGAGTTCCCCCGCTGCAACGAGGCATGCTCGACCACTGAGCACCGCTACGGCTGGACCGTGGCGGCGTCGCTGGAGCCGAGTGAGCCCTGGCAGACGGTCAAGCACGATCTGCGCAGCGGTGCGCGTGAGGAGTTCGACCACGGACAGGGTCGCCAGGCGGGGGAGTCCGTGTTCGTAGCGCGTGAAGGAGCCACCGCCGAGGATGACGGCTGGCTGCTCACCTTCGTCAACGACCTGAACACCGGCAGTGCGGAGTTCGTGGTGATGGACGCGGCGGACTTCTCCCGCTCCGAGTACGTAGCGAGGGTTCCCCTTCCCCAGCGAGTGCCTTTCGGCTTCCACGGCAACTGGGTGAGCGACACCTCGGTACCTCCGCCGGAGGCCTCGGATTGAGCGTGTTCTCCAGGCCCGGGTGGTGTGGCTCAGCCGCTGGCAGGCCGCGCCCGGGTGGTCGCAACGTACAAGAGCCGACACAGGATGATCCCTGATGCCAGCGACCCGCCGGTGCCTCCGATGAGCAGGGCCTTGTCGCCGGTGTAGAGCCCGTAGGTGACCCAGATGACGGCTTCGACGAACGCCATCGTCCAGGTGACAGGCGACACTCCAGAGAGATCGGCCGAGCGCACCGAGGTGTATGCGGCGGGCAGGAACTGCACCCCGTAGCAGAGCCCGATCGCCACGCCGGCGATCTCCCAACCGCCGGCCACGAGGAACGGCACAGGGAACAGGCCGAAACCGATCATTCCCCACAGCAAGGGCCGCAGTCCGCGGCGACCGACGATCCCGAAGTACTGGAACGCCATCACCACATACAGCACCGACGCTGTGATCGATACCGGCAGGATGCCCCACAGCGATTCGGCGAGCCCATACGCGCTCCACCAGTTGTTCATGCCCACGCCGATGCCCACCCAGGCACCCGAGAGCCCCTCGACGGTGCGCAGCCGGTGTAGTCGCACCACTTGGGGTGCGATCATCCCTGCACCCATCACGTTCGCGATCACCAGCAGGATCGGCAGGACTATCGACAACTCTTCTCCTCGGGAACGCCCGGTGGCGTGTGGTGACGTGGGTACAACGGGGTTGGAACCCCGGGCCGGCGTCGGGTGACGCCGGGTGTTCGCATCGGACAGTATGTGCGCGTGGAGTCGGTCGCAGCACTCGGAATAGACGTTGGGAGCACCAACGTGAAGGTGGCGCTGGTCGACCCCGACGGTGCGATCGTGGCAACTGGCCAACGCCAGCTCGTCAACCGCCTCGACGGTGAGGTCGGCGAACAGGATGCCGCGCTGATGTGGGACGCGGTGTGTGCGGCAACCTCTGAGGCCACCGCTGTCGCGCCAGAGGTCGCCGAGGTGGTCGGAGCGGTGGGCGTGTGCAGCCAGTACTCCTCGATAGTCCCGGTCGACCGCGACGGTGAGCCGGTTGCGCCGATGGTGATGTGGACCGACAAGCGTGGGACCGACCACAGCTTCGAGGTGCTGGCTGCCACCGACGATGCGCTCGAGGTCTGGGTCGACCGTCACGGGATCCCACCGGTCGGGGGAGGGCTCTCGCTCGCGCACATGTTGCACCTTCAACTGGACCGTCCCGAGGTGCATGCGCAGACGGCGATGTGGTTGGAGCCGATGGACTTCGTCACCATGCGCCTCACCGGCAATGCGTTGGCCAACCAGGGCTCGATGTTCATGAGCGAGCTGTGCGACAACCGCACCCTCGGGCTGACCATCTACGACGACGAGCTCCTGGTGCGCAGCGGGATCGACGCCGACCGGCTACCTCCCCTCGGTCGACCGGACCAGCCGGTCGGGACCCTCCGGGCCGATGTGGCAGACGGTCTCGGGTTGCCGACGGGAGCGGTCGTGTACGGCGGGGTCAACGACACGACCGCGGGTGCGGTGGCCTCGGGAGCGTTCACCGACGGCACGGCGGGGCTCTCGATCGGCACCACGACGGTGCTCATCGACACTGTCGCGGACAAGCGCGTCGACCTGGACCACGAGTTGCTCTCCATGCCCGGCCCCTTCGACGACACCTACGTGTTGTGGGCCGAGAACGGCATCGGTGGGCGGGCGCTCGAGCACATCCTCGTCGACGTCGTGCACGCGGTGGACGAGTTGGCCGATCACCACACCGAAGACGAGTACGCGATGCTCGACACAGCGATCGGGTCCTCTGCTCCCGGCAGCGGGGGAGTGATGTTCCTACCCTGGCTGAACGGGTCGTTGTCGCCGTCGAGCTCCCCCACGATGCGCGGTGGGTTCATCAACATGTCGCTGGAGTCGACCCGCACCGACCTCGTCCGCTCGGTGACCGAGGGTGTTGCCCACAACCTCGCCTGGTTGATGCCCTTCGCCGAGAGCTTCACGGGCAGGTCGATGGAGCAGGTCGCGTTCTTCGGCGGTGCGGCACGCTCCGCTGCGTGGTGCCAGGTTCTCGCGGATGTGCTCGACCGGCCGGTGGGGTCCCTGGCAGCCCCGGACTGGGTGGTCGCACGCGGTGTGGCCAACCTCGCACGGTGCCGCCACGGGTCGATCGAACGAGCGGATCTGTTGGCGGCTGCGGAGATGTCCGCCACCTACGAACCCGACGATGCGAACCGCGACCTCTACGACACGATGCACGAACAGTTCGAGGCGGCCTTCGAGGCCTTGCGTCCGATCCACGAGGCCCTCAACACCTGAACCCGACCAGACGAACATGCCAGGCGCTCGATCCTGAACCTGGGACACCGATCCGCAACGGAGGAACCATCCATGAGCTCATATCCATACGCCGAACGTTTCGAGGTGGTCAGGTCGCTTCCCGACGAGGGTCGCGACGAGGCTGCGATCCTCGCCGAGCTCGCCGAGATGGCCCGTGAGGAGGACGCCACCTGGGAGACCGGGCAGTGCTCGGGGACGATGTACTGCGGTGACCACGAGCACTACGGGTTCATGAACCAGGCTTTCGGACTGTTCGCCCACATGAACACCCTCCAGCGCGACATGTGCCCGAGCGCGACGCGCTTCGAGGGCGAGATCATCGCGATGACCCTCGACCTGCTCCATGCCGACGCGGTCACCGACGGCGAGACCTGTGGCCTCGTCACCAGCGGCGGCAGCGGCTCGATCGCTCATGCCGTGCTCGCATACCGCGAACACGCTGCACAGACGCGGGGCATCACCAATCCCAACTTCGTGAAACCCGAGACCGGCCATCCCGCCTTCAACAAGGCGTGCCACCTGTTCGGTGTGGAGCTTCGGACCGTGCCTGTGGACCCCGACACCACCGTGGTCGACCCCGCCGCAGTGGATGCAGCCATCGACGAGAACACAGTTGCGATCATGGGTTCGGCGTGCAACTACGGCTACGGCACGATCGACCCGATCGCAGAGCTCAGCACGCTCGCACTCGATCGTGGCGTGGGCCTGCACGTCGATGGTTGCCTCGGCGGGTTCATCCTGCCGTGGGGTGAGAAGCTCGGCTACGACATCGCGCCGTTCGACTTCCGCCACCCGGGGGTCACCACGATCAGTGCGGACACCCACAAGTACGCGTACGGCTTCAAGGGCACCTCGGTGCTCGCCTTCCGTGACAAGGCGATGCGCAACTCCCAGTACTTCTTCCTTACCGACTGGACCGGCGGAAAGTACTGCTCACCGGGCATGGACGGCTCACGCTCCAACGGGCTGATCGCAGCAACGTGGGCGGGCATGGTCCGCCTGGGTGCGAAGGGGTACAGGAACTACGCGAAGGCGATCTTCGAGACAGCGTTCGCTATGCAGGACGCGGTGCGGAGCCACGACGAGTTGCGCATCATGGGCAACCCGTCCTTCTGCTTCAGCTTCACCTCCGACGAGTTCGACATCTACCACGTCAACGACTTCATGCGCACCCGTGGGTGGCGCTTCAACGGCCAGCAGTACCCCAACGCGATCCACATGGCTGTCACGCGCCCCCAGACCCAGCCGGGACTTCTGGAGCGGTTCATCACGGATCTCGACGAGGCGGTCCCCTACGCGAAGGAACACGCCGGCGACGCACCCGACAGCGGCGCCATCTACGGCGGGGTCGAAGGTGGCATGACCGACGAGGCGGATGAGTTCATCCAAGTGCTGATGGCCGACCTCATGGATGCCCAACAGGCTCTCCCCTGAGCGACTTGCGGTTGGTCATTCCGCCCGAAGGCACGGTGTCACGACCTCGATCGTCGATGCGCCCTGATCCTCGAACGTGTTGAGTCGGATGACGATCTGATCGTGGTGCTGGCCGAGGAGTGCTTCTGGTCGGCCGAAGTCGACAGCCTGTACCTCGCGGTCGGGCCTGGCGACGGCCCGCTCGAGCTCGGCGACCTGATCCGAGGTGAACACGGCGTTCACCTCGTACCTCGGTCCGCCGTAGACCGCACCACGGTCACGCCCGAATCGATCCTCGCACGGCGTCCCGGTGGACGAGGTTTCCACTTCGCTCCATTCTCCGTTTGCCACCTGGGTGAGCCATCCCGTCACATCGTTGGCAACTTCAGAGACTGCTTCGTCGTAGGTGTAGGGATGGTCTGAGCCATCGGGGGCCTGTGGGCGTGTTAGCCAGAGCGTGAAGACCGTGGCCAGCGCCGCGACGACGGCTGTCCCCAGGACCACCGCCGACAAGGGTCGATGCTTGGATCGAAGGATGGTGAACATCAGGGGTGCCGCCAGCCACACGACAAAGGTGAGTGCGGCGTCACCGAGCACATTGGCCTGTTCGGCGCTGTCGGCGATGCCGAGCACCATGCCGGCAGCGATCACCGCCGGCACACATAGGGCGATACACCCAACGGTCGTGACGTTCAGGCTGGGTCGCTGTCCATCGGGATGCGCAGAGCCTCGTTCGATGTTGCTGTTCTCCATGGTCTCAAATCATGGCCAAGGTCGTTCGGTCGGACCATCGGGACAATCCCCTGGATGTACGTGGGGGCTCCCCAGGTCCACGAGCACCGACCCCCTCAACGACCGCGCCCTATCCGAGGACCGGTAGCCTCACTCCGGTGGTGCACCCGAAGATGTTCGAAGACGACGACCCGTTGCTCGCGCGGGTGCGTGAGATCGCACTCGTGCTCCCGGAGGCCGCCGAGAAGATCTCCCACGGTCGGCCTGCGTTCTTCACGAAGAAGATCTTCACCTACTACGGCGGTTCACTGAAGGTCGACGGGGAGTGGGTCCAGCATCCCCACTCGATCGTGTTCCTGCCCGACGGCGACGAACGGGAGGCCCTGGTGCAAGACGTTCGGGGCTTCGTCCCCGCGTACCTGGGACCTTCGGGATGGATCGGCATCGACATCGACGATCGAACGGAGTGGGACGAGGTTGCCGAGATGCTCGACACGTCCTATCGCCTCACCGCTCCCACGCGCTGTGTGGCAACCCTCGAAGAGCGGCGGTCTCCTTGAGAGCCGCCTCGCCACCGCGCGAAGTTCCCGCCCAACCAGAACGTCAAGATCGGTCTGCTGCGAGCGCTTCGCTGGGAGTAGTTGACGTAGTGGCAAAAGTGACGAGACGGCGTTCAGCCACCTTCGGCTGGCAGGCTCGAAGGTTCCTCAGCCACCTGCGACGCCTAGGAAGATGAGGATTGCACGACCGAGCCCGGCCAGGTCTGGATCAAGCGCCACCGAGATGCCGGGGGACGCGATCTCTACTGGACCGACGAGGTGTCGGGTGCTTCCGGGCATTGGCTGCCGCGCGCCCAGAAGCGTTCGTAAACGCAGCGGGCAGCTGGTGATGGGGCCCAGTTCCCGCCCGAAGATGCGACGTCGGCCCACAGCACCGGTCCTGTGCCGGCTCCGTCGCCGTCATCGTCGGAGAACAGGTCTGCGAACTCGGCTTCGTAGACCTGCCCGAACGAGCTCACCGCAGCGGCCATAGGTGATGGGCTGGCCCTGATGAGCGGTGCAACATGTGACTCCACACCTACTAGACGTCTCTACCCAGCAGTTTCCTTGCACTCCGCGGCGACGCTCTTCACCCTCAGGCGCGGCGAACTCGGGCGGGAGGCGTGTCACCAGCCAGCCGGCAACTCTTCTATCACGCTGGTTCCGGTGCCTTGCTTGCTGGTCCACTCCCACCGTTCGTGCATGCGAAGCCGCCCGTCCTCGAGGCACTCGATTCGACTACGGCAGTACCCGGAGGCGATTTCGCCTGTCTCAGTAACGTGGGAATACCGAAACTCGAGGTCGGTATTGCTTCGGGTTCCCACCAAGAAGCCGAGACGCACTGAGCCTCCGGCGTACCGAGCATGGACG
>JBKEAI010000015.1:0-8418 GCA_047972145.1 Microthrixaceae bacterium | reverse complement strand
GTCTCGACACGGGGGTTGGTCACAGCTGCGACAGCGTCGACATGATCGATCGAGATCTTCGCTTCACTCAACGCCACGGCGAGTTGTTCGAAACGCACCAACACCGCACCTATACGCAGATCCCGTGCGACGACGCGATGCGGTAGATGACACCGGTTCGCTTTCCACCCCTTCGTACGCAACCCACGCACCGACTCGGTCACCCCCGACACATCCAAACGGTTCAACGCAACCGCGGAGAGTGCGTCATCCCGGCGACGCACACCCTCGAGTGCCTCCACCACACCCATCGACTCACGGCCCTCAACACCGCAGAACTCCACCCCAGCCACACCATCGAGAGCCTCCACCACCCCCGCCACACACCCAACCACACCGGCCACACCGGCCACACCGGCCAGAGTGGCGAGAGCGTCTGGATCACTCTCGGGTTGACCATCGCCGGTTCCATGACCCGCACCACCGACCAGGCGATCCGAACCGGCATCCACCTGCTCAGGATCACCCGACTGCTCGGGATCACCCGCCCCACTACCCTTATCGAACATACATTCGAGTATCACACAAGGGTGAGACACTTACGGTTGGATGTGGGGGTCGAGTCGTGGGTGCCATATATCAGCACGACGGTGACAAGCCGGCAACCAAGACTGGGATCCGATGCGAGCGAGTCCCCTAAACGCCGAGAACAACAACTTCGAGCGCGATCCAGACCACCTGCAAGGAAGCAGAACCGTCCCTACCCCGCGACCCCCTCTCCCCCGTTCTGTGGTGCGAGACGAGCCCAGCGGGCTCACGACGCACCACAGAACGAGGGTCGGGGTTGTTCCGAAGGTCCTCGCTCAGAGCACGAAGCCGTCGTCGCCGAACCGGTCGATCACCATCAGGACCACTGCGCACAACACCCCGAGCAGCACCGACAAGGCCATCGCCTGGCCCAGCCCGGCCTGGCCGGGGCGCGAGAGCAGCCGTTCGATCGCCACGGGCACTGTGGGCGTGCTGCGGCGCGCCACGAACACGGTCGCCCCGAACTCCCCCAGCGCCGCCACAAGTGCCAGACCCGCGGCCGCCACGACCGACGGTCTCACCAGCGGCAGCTCGACACCCCACCAGATCCTCCGTGGAGAGGCACCCGCCAGGGCTGCCACCTCCCTGAACTCCCGAGGAAGGCGTCCGAGCGCCGGTGCCACCGCGCGCACGACGAGGGGCAGAGCGACCAGTGCCTGCGCTGCCAGGACCAACCACGCGGATCCGCGCAGATCCAGCGGCAGGTAGCGGTTCAACAACAACAGACCCAGGCCGATCGTCGTCGCGGAGATCGCCAAGGGCAACAACAACAACCGGGAACGCACGCCGGCGCTCTCGAGGGCGACGCTGCGAGCTGCGGACACCCCGACCAACACGGCGATCGCAGCCGCCGGCAGGGCTGCGGTGAGCGATGCTCCGATCGCCGCGATGGGATCCACCGCGATCGAAGTGCCTCCGACGACGCTGCCGAGGCCGGTCCAGTTCGCGAACCCGAAAGACCCGCCTACGCGCAGCGACCGTTCGAGGAGAGCTGCCAACGGCAGCACCGAGACCACGAGCACCGCCGCGATGGTTCCCGCCACACCCAGCCATTGGGCGGCACCCTGGGGTCGCCGACGGCGCGACCGCGAACCACCCGACGACGCCGCCGCACCGAAGGACCTGCCCGGCCTCGCGACGACGAGCACGGCGAACACGGTCGTGGCCTGTATCCCGGCGAGCACAGCTGCACCCGCCAGGTCGAACTGGCGAGTTGCCCGGGTCCACATCTCCACTTCGATCGTGGTCACCCAACCTCCGCCGAGAATCACGATTACACCGAAGCTGGTCAGGCAGAACAGGAACACGATCACAGATGCAGACCACACCGAGCTCGAGATCAACGGCATGACCACACGCCGTTTGACCGCCAACGGCGAGAGACCCCCCATCCTTGCGGTGTCCTCGATCCCAGGGTCCAACATCGCTATCGCTGTACCCGTGATACGCACCACGACGGCGAGGTTGAAGCACACGTGTGCTGCGATGATCGCCCACCACGTTCCCCGTAGGTCGAGCAGGCCCGAGGGACCGAGCAACGTCGCGAACGCAGCCGCTACCACCACCGAGGGCAGCACGAAGGGGATCGTCACGACGCTGCGAAGCACCGACCCGCCGGGGATGTCCCTGCGGTACAGCACGTACGCGACCGGCAGGCCGACCCCGAGCGCGGCGAGGGTGCTCAGCGCTGCCTGTGCGACCGTGAGCCCGACGACGCGCCAGGTTCGGCCCTGCCCCAGGATCCGCCCCAGAGCGTCGGCGCTGAACGCGCCGTCGAGGCGTATCGCCTGGAACAGCACCGCTACGAGCGGAGCCGCCACGGCCAGTACCACCAAACCCACCGCGATCGTCCCCGGCGCCGGCCTTGGACTCCAACGGCGGCACTTCGGTGCACCGAAGCCGTTCACGGTGTGTTCATTCCATCGCGGATCGCCACTGCTCCAGCCAGGTGTCGCGGTTCTGCGCCACCGCCGCGGGATCGACGGTCACCGGCGAACTGGGACGCGGTGCCCACTCGCGGAACTCGCCGGGCAGTTCCACGTCGGTCACCGGATACACGAAGTTCGACAGCGGCAGCGACTCCTGCCACTGATCACCGAGCATGAACCCCAGGAGCTCCCTCCCGAGGTCCTCGTTGTCGGATCCCGCCAGCAATCCCGCATATTCGACCTGGGTGACGCAGGTGTCCTCCGCGACACCCGACAAGGGCTCGTCCAGTGCCCCCTCGCTGAACACGACCTCCGCGGGGGGACTGCTCGCGTAGGACACCACGAGTGGGCGGTCCCCGCCGTTGACCGTGTAGTCGTTGTAGTAGGCGTCGTCCCAACTGGTCGCCACACGCACACCGTTGGTCGCCAATTGGTTCCAGTAGTCCAGCCAGGCATCCTCGCCGAAGCGCTCGATCGAACCCAACATGAATGCCGTGCCGGGCGAGGAGTTCACCGGGCTCTCCACCACCAACTGGTCCTTGTACATCGGATCGACCAACTCCTCGAACGTCGATGGTGGTACTACACCCTCCTGGGCGTACCAGGCCCGGTCGATGTTCACACACACCTCGGACGTGTCGATCGGTGTGAGCTTCGATACCACCTCCTCGGGCGGGTTCAGGTCCGGCTCGAGCCCCTCGGCCTGCTTCGGGCGGTACTCCACGAGGAAGCCGTCAGCCGCGGCCTCCGCCGCGGTGGTGTTGTCGATACCGAAGATCACGTCGGCCTCGGGAGCCCCGGCGTTGAGCAGGGCTCCTGCGAGCATCGCCCCGGAGTCTCCGGCCGGGATCACCTCGATCGTTGCTCCCGTCTGCTCGGTGAACGCCTGCGCCACCTCGTCGGAGAGGGCGAAGGAGTCGTAGGTGAGCAGCCGGACGACCTGTTCCCCACCCTCGCCACCGTCCAGAGCGGTGCTGCCCGCGGTGGTGTCGTCGCCCCCACAGGCACCAGCGAGCAGAGCCAGCACACTCAACCCGCAGGTGAGCACCATCGCTCCGGTCGATGCTCGGCGATGATTCCTATCCATTGTCTGTCTCCTCCTTGACGGTTTCCCCGGCGAGGTTCTCCCCGGTGACGGTCTTCGTGGCGGGGTGAGCGTGGGCGGTGCCGGGCGGTGGGACGACCACGGTGGCGACGCCACTGCTCACCGAGACCTCGAAGGTCGGACCCACGACCTGGTTGGACACCCCGTGGGTCGAACCCGGGTGGAGCTCCGCGTCGGCTAGGGGCCAGCGTGCGCCCCTCAGCGTCAGACCGCGGACCGCTCCATGCAGGGCGAGCACCGTGACCGTCGCGTCCGGTGCCAGTCCCAGGCTCCTCGAGCTGTGCACGGGTGCGATCGTCGTGGCACCGAACACCGCTGTGATCGAGGCCGCGGCGAACAGCGGAGAACCCACCAGTGCGATGCTCGCCGCGAGATGGTCCAGCCGCCCGCCATCGCTGCCGATGACGAGCACGTCGGCTCCGGTGACGTCGGTGTCTCCAGGTCTGACCGCGGCTCCCTCACCTGCGCCGGGCACCGCACGTTGCAGTGCGAGCTCCAGGTCGGTGAGGGCCTTGTCGGTGCTGTGGTGCTCGACCGCGGACCCGCTGCGCCTGGCCTCCTCGATCGCTGCGGGGGACACCGAATCCATGTCCCCCACCACGAGGTCGCAGTGGATACCCGCGCTCAGGGCACCCTCGAGCCCCGAATCGGCACAGATCACCCGTCCCACATCCACACCGTCGAGAGCTGCTCGAATCTGCTCCGCCGGGGTCGGTCCCCCACCGAAGACCACGGTTGTGGCCATGTCGAATTCCCTCCGCTGGCATTACCCAGTTCAGGTCTGCGGAGCCCCCCAGAGCTCCTCAGGGTCGGTGGCGGCAGCCACCCTCTCAGCCCGGTTCCCCGAGCTCCCCGTATCGGTCGTGACGACCCTACTCGCTCAGATCCCGACCCTCAGATCCCGACCCTCAGATCTCGACCTGGGAACCGACCTCGACCACCTGCGCGGAGGGCAGGCCGAAGAACCTCGATGCCGGTGCGGCCGAGCGGAGTTGCACCGCGAAGAGTCGCTCACGCCAGGTCGCCATCGTGTGCTGGGGTGTGGGGATGACGGTCTCACGCCCGATGAAGAACGTCGTGTCGGACGCGTCGATGGTGCGCCCGTCGACCTGCAGGTCACCGATCGCCGAAACCACATCGGGCTTCTCCATGTACCCGTGGCGCAGAACCACCTGGTAGACCCCGGAGCCGAGGTCCTCCAAGGACACCGAGGGCCCCGCGACGTACGCGGCGGATGCCACCTGCACGGCCACGAGGAGCACGGTGCGGTGCATCGTGTGGTTGTGCGCCGTGTTGGTCCTCAACGCAGGTGGGGCGACCAGCGGGCGGCTGTAGAGGAACGCAGCGGTACCGGGCACCCGGATCAGGTCGGGCGGGAGGTGATCGAGGAAGTCGGCCATGTCGGTCGAACCCGCCGCGAGGCGTTCACCGACCGCCCTGCGCCCGGTACGCCAGGTGGTCATCATCACGATGATCACGATCGCGACGACGATCGGGAACCACCCCCCGTAGGGGATCTTGAACACGTTCGCCCCGAAGAAACCGAGATCCAACACCGCGAACGGGATACACACCGCTAGCGCACGGGCGGTGCTCCAACCCCAACGTTGGCGCACCAGCACGTAGAACAACAGGGTCGTGATGCCCATCGTGGCGGTGACCGCCACCCCGTAGGCCGCTGCCAGCTTCGCCGACGAACCGAAGGCCACTACCAGGCCTACGCAACCGAGCGCCAACAACCAGTTCACCGCGGGCAGGTAGACCTGTCCGAAGTGCGATGCGGAGGTGTGGCGCACCGTGATACGGGGCAGGTAGTCGAGTTGCGCGGCCTGCACCGTCAGCGAGAACGCACCAGAGATGAGCGCCTGCGACGCGATCACCGTCGCGCAGGTGGCGAGCAACACCATCGGCCAGCGACTCCAGTCGGGGCCCATGGTGAACAGCGGGCTCGAGATCGCCTCGGGGTCCTCCACGAGCAACGCACCCTGGCCGAAGTAGTTCAGCACCAGGGCGGGAAACGCCACCATGAACCAGCCCTGACGGATCGGCCGCCGACCGAAGTGACCGAGGTCCGCGTAGAGCGCTTCGCCTCCGGTCACCACCAGGAAGACCGATCCCAACGACAGGAACCCCTTGAACCCCGTCCGCACCAGGTACTGCACCGCGTGCACCGGATTGATCGCGTCCAGCACGCTGAGCTCGCCGGTGATGCGGCTCACACCGAGCACCGCGAGGGTCCCGAACCAGACCAGCATCACCGGCCCGAACAGGGCCCCAACAGCACCGGTCCCGCGGCGCTGCATGGCGAAGAGTCCGATCAGGATCCCGACCGAAAGCGGAATGACCCAGTTGCGGAACGACGGGCTCACCACCTCGAGGCCCTCGACCGCGGAGAGCACCGATATCGCCGGGGTGATCACACCGTCGCCATACAGCAGCGCCATTCCGAACAGGCCGATCACCAGCAGCACCCACATGCGACCCTTGACCGCACCACGGCCGACCACGAGCTCGGTCAACGCCAGGATCCCACCCTCGCCCTGGTTGTCGGCGCGCAGGATGAACACGATGTACTTGATCGACACCACCAGGATCAGCGACCACAGGATCAGTGAGCACGCACCGATCACGTTCGCGCCGGTGACCGGGATCCCATGACCCTCGAAGGTCTCACGGAACGCGTACAGAGGACTGGTGCCGATGTCGCCGAAGACCACCCCGAGCGCACCCAGGGTGAGCGCCGCCGCCCCGAGGCGCGCCTTTGGTCCGAGCCCAACCGGTCCTCCGGCACCGTCGGCCGAAGTGGACACCCCATCGTTGGCGGGGGCCTCTGCCCCACCGCCGACCGCAGAGACAGAGGCGTCGGTGTCCGCTGCTCCCTCCGGTCCCCGGTCCGGTTCAGTCACCGATGATCCCGTTCATCCTCGCAAGGGTCCTCAGCATCACCTCGTCCGCACCCCCTCCGATCGACCAGAGCCGCGAGTCCCGGAAGAACCGCGCCGGCCAGAGCTCCTCCACGTAGCCCATCCCTCCGTGGTACTGCACCGCTAGGTCGGCCATGCGCCGGGCGAGGCGTGCCGAGGTGAGCTTGGCCACCGTCGCTTCGCGGGTGAAGTCCTCGCCCCGGTTCGCCTTGGCGACCGTGGCCCAGTTGTGGTGGCGGTTAACCTCCAACTCCGCCGCGACCTCCGCGAGGTTGTACTGGAGGTACTGGTTGGCCGCCAGCGGCGAACCGAACGCCTGACGCTCGCGCAGGTACTCAGAGGTCCGCTCCAGTGCCTGTTCGACCGCACCCACCATCTGGTAGGCGGCGATCATCCGTTCCTCCTGGAACTGGGTCATCTGCTGTTGGAAGCCACGACCCTGCTCACCGATGGTGTTGGCCACCGGCACCCGACAGTCCTCGAAGTTCAGCTCAGCGGTGTCCGATGCCCGCATGCCGAGCTTGTCCAGCTTGCGGCTCACCGAGAACCCCTCGACATCGGTGGGGAACACGATCTGGGACATGCCCTGGTAGCCGCCCTCGTCGGAGGTGCGAACCAACAGGCACAGCCAGTCGGCCTGGGTGCCGCTGGTGATCCACATCTTTGTGCCGTTGATCACCCATTCGTCGCCGTCGCGCACGGCCCTGGTTCGGATGGCCGCCACGTCGGAGCCCGCGTCGGGTTCGGACACCGCTATCGAGGTGACCATGTCTCCTGCGATGGCAGGCGTGAGGTACTTCTCGCGCAGCTCGTCGGATCCGAAGCGGTGCAGGGCCGGCGTGGCCATGTCGGTCTGGACCGCGATCGCCATCGACACCCCCAGCGAGCCAGACCTGCCTATCTCCTCGCCGAGGATCATCTTGTAGGTGGTGTTGGCGCCACCGCCGCCCCAGCGTTCGTCGTAGGTGAGACCCAACAGGCCCAGGTCGCCCAACTTCTTGAACAGGTCGTGGGCCGGGAACACCCCGAGGTCCTCCCATTCGTCGACCATCGGGTTGATCTCGCGGTCCACGAAGTCGCGGACAGTCGCCCTGAACATCTCGTGGTCTTGTGTGAACTCGAGCATGCCGCTCCGTGAGTGTGATCAGGATCGGTTCTGGGAACGAACACGATCGGCTCGGGTACGAACGCTAACGCGACGCGAGCTGGCCAACCGCAGCCGCAGGCGGGTCGATGCCGGGGCGTACCGGAAGCCCGGCATGCCGCCGTCGAGCACCCTGCTAGGGTGCCTTCACGCTGACGCTCGTCGGATGAACGCTCGGATCCCAAGGAACCTTGGAGCGTGCATCCACCGCTGTGATGGTGAGACGGATCTCCTTCACCGCGGCGTTGCCGGTGTTCCAGTAGTTCTTGGAGCGAACCGACGCCGTTCCGTCGCGACCGGTCGTCGCCTTGCGGTTCGAGTCCTTGCGCCAGACACCTTTGGCGTCGAGGTACTCGACCGCGACGGTGACCCTGGCCTTCGGGGCCGGTGTACCACTTTCGTCGAGCACCTTGACCGTGGCGTTCACACGCCACCTCCTGTTGTTCGACAGGGAGATCGCCTCGGCGGACTCCCACCATGCGGTGACCGCAGGTGTCGGAGTGGCGGTGGTCGTGGTGGTCGGCGCGATCGTCGTGCTCGTGCTCGTATTCGTGGGCGGTGCGATCGTCGTCGAGGGCGGTGCGATCGTCGTCGAGGGCGGTGCGATCGTCGTCGTGGACACCGGTGGCGTTGTGGTCGTAGTGGTGGTCGGCTTGCCACCACAGGGCACCGGGGTCGCCTTGAGTGGGACGGTCGCGCCGTTGGCCCACTGCGCAACGATGACCGTTCCGGCGTCCTCGCCGCTGGAGG
>JBKEAI010000013.1:0-2600 GCA_047972145.1 Microthrixaceae bacterium | reverse complement strand
TGTCGAGCACGACGGTCCGGTTGGGACGCTTGCCGGTCTGGGAGGTGATGTCGATCAGGGCGGTCGGGTTGAAGTTGCCACCGGAGCCCACGAAGGACGCATCCAGGGTCGCGCGGCGCGTCGCGCGCACGTTGACACTGCGTCCACCGGAGAGCTCTGCTTCGAACGTGAGCTGGCGGCATGAGTCGACAGGCGTGCAGACAGCCGTCGGCGGTCCGCTCGACACATCGACGTCGCGCAGGATCCTCACCGAGCTCTCGACGCTGTCGGTGGTGTTGACGAGGCAGGTGCGACGTACCAGCCAGGTCAGGCCGTCCTCCTGGTGGGTCATGTAGACGGTCCGCAGCGGCACGTCCGACCCGTCGTCGCGATCATCGACAAGTTGGATGAGAACCGCGTCGGTGGGCTCGATCGTCCCGCAGCCCGGGTTGGGTCCGAAGTCGGTGACCTTGACCAACTCCGCGGATCCGACGTCACGCGAAAGGTAGGTGTTGGCGATGCGGGCCTGGGCTGATTCGGTGAACCGCGATGCGGTCGGTCCCTGCTGGCGCATCGCGAGGATCATCCACATGCCCACCGGGAGGATCAGCAACGCCGCTATTCCCAGGGACATCATGACCTCGAGCAGGGTGAAACCGCCCTGGTCGCCTGGCCGGGGCTGCACCCGACTACGTGCTCGTGGGATTCGGATCAGGTTCCTCATCGCCCGAGCACCACCTGTGCTGTGCGGTCCCTGCCATCGAGACCCACCTCGACGGTGAGGCGATGCGTCGAGGGATCCTCGGCGGGACATGTGGCTGTGAAGCTGCCCGCATCTGTTCCCGTGGGTTGCCAGTGCTCGACTCCGACGATCTCGATCGAGATGTCAGCGGGTGGAACCCAGCGCTCCGGGTAGTTCCCCCACGCACTCCGGTAGTCGTTGAGGTCGGGACAGGTTCCACTGGCACTGGGATAAGGCATCGAACGCAGGCTCTCGGTGAAGCTGCCGATTGCCGAATCGGCGCGCTGTACGCGCTCGGACACTCCCGAGCTCTTGATGGCGGTGAGCAACGAGCCTGCAAGCCCGAGGATCACCACGGAGGTCAACATGATGCTGACCAGCGCCTCCACGAGGCCATATCCACTCTGTTGGCCGCGGATCGGCATACTGATCGTGGTTCCTCTCGAAGTCGACCCAGCACAGGGCATTGAGTACACCCAACTCAAGCCTTGCCTCATGGTGAAGGACCGTCAAGGCAGGTTGGATGGGGAACCTTCCCCGATGCTGAGTAGGCACACAAGCCCATCGCGGCCCGACCCAGGCACCTTTCGGAGCGTCGCTACCCGACCCGGCGGGGTCTCCCAGCGATTTCAGCTCCCGAACGAACGATCGTTCACCGAGTTGCGACCGCACCGCTGGATCCAGGGGGTCCGTAGCGGTGGGTTTCCACCGCGGCCGCTCGCTCGGCGAGCGCCGGGTCTGCTCCGACCAGCAGCGCCTCGGCGGCGAAGTTCGTGAGCGTTTCACCGGGCAGGCGATCACGCCCCAGTGATGACGCACCCTCGGTGTCGATCGCGTGTTCCTCGGCGATGTCCCAGCGCCTGCGTCGCTCGGCACGTTCGCGTAGCCGACGTCGCACGCTCGTCACGACCACAGCCACTGAATCGAGGGCGCCACGACCGAACAGCGCGGCCAAACCAACCGCCAAGAGCGCTGTTGCGACCACATCGGAGAAGCGATCGGCACCCGCGCTCATCGCTGCTGTGGGAGAGCCTGATAGCGGCACGTCGGCTGTGGGATCGAAGGGGACCCACCCGACTTCGGGGAACCACACCTCGGCCCACGAGTGTGCGTCCTGTTCACGCACTATGAAGCGACCGTTGATGCTGTCCCACTCCCCCGGCGCATATCCGGTTGCCAACCGGGCGGGGATCCCGACGCTACGCGCCATGACCACCAGCGAGCTCGCGATCTGCTCACACCACCCGACGCGCGATTCGAAGAGGAAGCTGTCCACCACATCGACCCCCGAAGGTGAAAGCGGTGCCTCGATGTCGTAGGTGGTGTTCTCCCCCATCCAATCCTGGAGGGCCACGATGCGCGTGAAGTTGTCCCCCAGGCCGGCGGTCACCGACTCCGCGAGTTGCACCGTTCGGGGTGTGGCGACCGGTGGGCGTGCGTAGCGCTCGAGGATCCCCTCGGGCACCCGCTGTGCACCCAATTCGGCGAGCAGCGTCTCGTCCAGCGGAAATCGGCGGCTCGTCACCGAGTAGGTCGCACCCCGCCCCAACGGCTTGCCCACCGCCACCACCGTGCCATCGGGGCGCTGGGCGAGTTGGTGGCCGGGTGCGTCCACCCCCACCGCGCTCGGTGCTGTCGGCAGGGCGGTCGCGTATCCGGCCTCGATGCGCACCTCGGTGTCGACGGCATCGCCGTTGGCGCCCGCGAGATCCTCGGTCGAAGGAGTGATGATGCCATCGGTGATGAGCGACCCTCCCGGGGGTACCTGCCGGGTCCAGCGGGTCCCGTCCCACTGGTCGAACACCTCCGAGCGCCAGAACGACGCGACCGGTGACGAGACGGTCATCACGACCCGGTCACTGAGCTGGGGACGGGTCGT
>JBKEAI010000305.1:0-11569 GCA_047972145.1 Microthrixaceae bacterium | reverse complement strand
GCCCATGTCTGAGCCCCCCCGCCCCATCGAGGTGACCGATCCGGTGTCGATCACCGTCAACGGCGAGTCGATCACGGTGCAGGACGGCGAACTGCTCATCGACGCGTGTGAGCGCAACGGCACCTACATCCCGCGCTTCTGCTACCACCCGCGGATGACCTCGGTGGGGATGTGCAGGATGTGCCTGGTCGAGGTCGACTCCGGCCGTGGTCCGGCGCTCCAGCCGAGTTGCATGGTGCAGGTCGCTGCGGACATGACCGTCGATACCACCAGCGATACGGTGACCAAGGTCCAAGACGGTGTCCTCGAGTACCTGCTGATCAACCATCCACTCGACTGCCCGGTATGCGACAAGGGTGGTGAGTGCCCCCTCCAGGACCAGACCTACGCGTACGGTCCTGGCGAATCGCGCTTCGTCGAGGAAAAGCGCCACTACGCGAAGCCGATCTCGTTGTCCGAGACGGTCTACATGGACCGCGAGCGCTGCATCCTGTGCGACCGCTGCACCCGCTTCGCGGACGAGGTCGCCGGTGACCCGCTCATCCACTTCATAAACCGCGGCTCGGCCACCGAGGTCAACACGTTCCCCGACGAGCCGTTCAGCTCGTACTTCTCGGGCAACACCGTGCAGATCTGCCCGGTCGGTGCTCTCACCGCCAAGCCGTTCCGATTCAAGGCAAGGCCGTGGGACCTGAGCGTGGCCGAGTCGACCTGCACCCGCTGTTCGGTGGGCTGTCGGATCACCATCGAGTCGTCGCGCAACGAGGTGCTCCGGTACCAGGGGGTCGACAGCGACGCGGTGAACTGGTCGTGGCTGTGCGACAAGGGCCGGTTCGGCTTCGAAGGGTACAACTCACCCGATCGCCTGCACGAGCCGCTGGTGCGCGGCGTCGACGGTGTGCTCGCCCCCGCCCGCTGGAGCGAGGCCATGGGCGTCGTCGCCGATCGGGTGCGAGATGCCCTCGACGGGCGCGGGCCCGGGTCGGTCGCGGTGATCGGTGGGGCGCGCAGCACCAACGAAGGTGCATACGCGTGGGCCCGGCTCGCGAAGACCGTGATCGGTACCGACAACTGCGATGCCCAACTCGGCGACGGCCTTCCCGCCGATGCGGTGCTCGGGCTGAGCTCGCTGAGCATCGACGAGTTGTGCGCACCCGGCTCGACGGTGCTGTGGTTGGGTACCGACCCGCTCGAGACGCTGCCGGTCATCAAGCTCCGGCTCCGCCACGCGGTGCTCAACGACGGGGTGAAGATCGTCGAGGTCGGCTCGGTCGGAACCGGTCTCGGTCAACTCGCCACCCATCGGGTGCCGGCCCTGCCGGGAGAGTCCGCAGGAGTCCTCCGCGCGTTGTTCGCCGACGGTGACAGTGCCGATGGTGGCAGTACAGATCGTGGCACTGCCGATCGTGAGTTTGCCGGGGCGTCGGAGTTGCTGCGTGCCGCAGGCGACCGCCTGCGCGTGGTGGTGGGTCGTCCCAACCTCGCCGAGTCGGCGGACTGCGTACTCGACGCAGTCGGAGCGATCCGTGCCGCGGCACCCGGGGCGCGCTTGCTGGTCGCTCTGCCCCGTGCCAACTCGCGGGGCGCGATCGAAGCGGGCCTCGCACCCGGTCTCGCACCCGGTGGGACCCCGCTGAGCGCGGTCCCGGCGGGTGGTGCGTGGTCCGATCGGCCCTCGGAGTCCGGATTGGACACAGCGGGGATACTCGGGGCCGCAGCGGCAGGTCGCATCGAGGTGTTGTTCCTGCTCGGGGCAGATCCGATCTCGGACTTCCCGGACCGTTCCCTCGCCCGGCGCGCTATAGCGGCGACACCGACGGTCGTCGCGGTCGCCCCGCTGCTCGATGCCTCCGGCGCCGAGGCGGACGTGGTCCTCGCGTCAGCGTCGTTCGGTGAGGTCGACGGAACCACCACCAACCTCGAAGGTCGGGTGTCGACGCTCAATCGTAAGGTGACCCCTCCCGGGACCGCCCGCGAGGACTGGTCGATCGCGGTCGACCTCGCATCGCGCATCGACCCCGAGGTGGTCATCCCGGGTTCGTCACACGAGCTCGCAGAGGAGATGTGGGGCACCTCCGACGCATTCGCGGCACTCGCGGAGAACCCGGATGCCCCCAGTGGCCCCGAGGGGCTGCTGTTGGCCGGCTCCGATCTCGAACCGGCGCTACCCGAGGCTCCCGAGCTGCCGACACCCGACTCGTACTCGCTGCGCCTGGCGATCGGCCGCAAGCTATACGACGGCGGCACGATCCTCGCCGCCTCGCCATCGTCGGCTCCACTGGCCGGCGACGCCGTGGCGCTGATGCACCCCGCAGACGCCGCTCCCCTCGGTGTGGACGACTCGACCCGGGTGAAGCTGACCTCGGCAAACGGCAACGTCACCCTCCGCGCCGCGGTCGACCCGTCGGTGCACAGAGGTGTGATCGCCATCGCACACAACCTCGAGGGTGCCGATCCACGCTCCCTGGTGAGCATCGGCGACGCCGTGTGTGAGGTCAGGGCGGAGGTCGTTTGATGGACCCCCTTCTCTCTGGCGATGTCGGCCTCGCGCAGATCCTGATCGTGTTGCTCAAGGTCGTCGTGGCGTTCGTGGCGTTGCTGGTAGGCGTGATGCTGATGATCTGGTTCGAGCGCAAGCTCATCGCGGACATGCAGAACCGGATCGGTCCCAACAGGGCCGGTCCGTTCGGGGTCCTCCAGACCCTTGCGGACGGGATCAAGTTGTTCTTCAAGGAGGAGTTGTCCCCCGAGAAGGCCGATCCGTTCGTGTACAAGCTGGCGCCGTACCTCTCGCTGGTACCGGCGTTCCTCGTGTTCACCGTGGTGCCCATCGCGGGCAACTTCTCTGGCGGCAACGACGGGGTGGTCACCCTGTTCGGACACGAGACCCTCATGCAGGTGGCCGACCCCCAGATCGGGATCCTGCTCGTGCTGGCGATGTCGTCGGTGGCGGTCTACGGCATAATGCTGGCGGGTTGGTCGTCGGGTTCGAAGTACCCGCTGCTCGGCTCGGTGCGGGCGACCTCGCAGATGGTCTCCTACGAGGCAGCGATGGGCCTCGCCGTGGCGACCGTCCTCCTGGTCGCCGGTTCTCTGTCGACCAACCTGATCGTCGACGGTCAGGCCGGTGGGCGTTGGAACCTGTGGATGACCGGACTGGTGCCGTTTTTGGTCTTCCTGATCGCCGTCACCGCCGAGCTCAACCGTCCGCCATTCGACCTTGTCGAGGCCGAACAGGAGCTGGTCGGTGGTTTCCACACCGAGTACACGGCGCTGCGCTTCGCGATGTTCTTCCTGGCGGAGTTCATGAACACCGTCACGATGTCCGCGATCATCGTCACGCTGTTCTTCGGAGGCCCTGCCGGACCCACCTTCGGATTGACCGGTTGGGTCGCCGACTACGTGCTCGGCTTCGGTTACTTCTTCGTCAAGCTGCTCGTGTTCCTGTTCGTCTTCGTGTGGTTCCGCGCGACCCTGCCCCGGTTCCGCTACGACCAGCTGATGGACCTCGGTTGGAAGCTGCTCATCCCGCTCGCGCTCGGTTGGTTCCTGTTGGTCGCTGGTGTGAAGGCGGCGATCGACGGCACTTGGAACGCCGCGGCGGTGATCGGTGTCGCCGTCGTAGGGCTGGCCGTCGGAGCCGGTCTGTTGCACCTGGCCATCCGCTCGGGTGCGCAGCACCGAGATGACGAGTTCGTTGGTGGTGACTACTGATGGGCTACCTCGACGGCTTCAAGGTCACGTTGCGCAAGTGGGCCGGCGTGCACACCGATACCGGTCGGCGGATCACCACCGAGTATCCCGAGGAGGTACGTCCCAAGCCGGAGCGCTTCCACGGCCGCCACGTCCTGAACCGCTACGAGGACGGAATGGAGAAGTGCATCGGCTGCGAGCTTTGCGCCGGTGTGTGCCCTGCCAACTGCATCTACGTGCGCGGGGCCGACAACGATCCGGATGACCCGACATCGCCGGGTGAGCGCTTCGGCTACGTCTACGAGATCAACTACCTGCGTTGCATCCACTGCGACCTGTGCGTCGAGGCCTGTCCAACCGAGGCGATCACCGAATCGAAGCTGTTCGAGTTCGCGTTCACCGACCGTCGGGACGCGATCTACACGAAGGCCGAGCTGGTAGTGGGCGACGATGGTCGACCTCAGCAGATGCCTTGGGAGAACTGGTCGGGCGGTTTCGATCCGGCCGTGGACACCTCGGGCTGGATGCGCGCGACCTCTCCGTCGGGCGACGCCCAGTTCGAGGGCATCGTGGCCTGGGCCGGCGAGCTCGGCTGGGGGACGCGGGATCCCGAAGCGGGCCAGGCTGAGCACGAGAGCGCGGTCGCAGACCCGGGTGCCCGCCGGGGTGGGCAGGATACGGCCGCTGTGGGGCAGGGGCCCCACGGAGCGGAGGAGGTGGGCGCGGTCGCAGACCCGGGTGCCCGCCGGGTAGAGGAAGAGCACTGATGCGGGTGGAGATGTTCACCTTCCTGTTGGCGGGCATGATCTGCCTCGGCGGTGCGCTCGGGGTGGTGCTGCTGCGCAACACGGTCCACAACGCGCTCAGCCTCGTGGCGACGTTGTTCGGTGTGGCGGTGCTGTTCATCGCCCAGGAGGCGTACTTTCTCGCAGCGGTCCAGGTGATCGTCTACGCGGGGGCGATCGTGATCCTGTTCCTGTTCGTGATCATGCTGCTGGGCGTCGACCGCGCGGAGGCGCTCGGTGTGGAGCCGATCGCCGGGCAGCGGATCGTCGGGGTGATCTTCGGCGTGGCGATCCTCGGTCTGTCGCTGGTGGCGCTGCTGGCCGGTCCCGAGGTCGTCACCGGTGCCAGCTCGTCGGTCGCGGCGATCTCCGCCGACGCTCCCGACGTGAACCAGATCGGTGCTGTCCTGTTCACCGACTACGTGTACGCGTTCGAGATAACCGCCGTGTTGTTGACGATCGCGGTGGTGGGAGCGGTCGTGCTCGCCCGGCGTCCCAAGGGTCCGGCGGTCGACCTCGACGAGTTCGACGGTGCCGCCAGCGACGCCTTCGAAGCCACGCAGGATCCTGACCCCACCGGGGAACCCGGTGCCCCAGGGGAATTCGGCGCGACCGGTGCGCAGGACAGCGGCGGTGCTGAGGCCCGCGACCCCGCTGGGTCCGCCGACGGCACCGGCCCCGACGACCTCGAGGAGGCGTCGCGGTGATGCTCGCCCAACTCGAGGTCTCGCTCACCCCCACCTGGTACCTGGTTCTCGGTGCCATGATCTTCGCGATCGGCGCGGTGGGTCTGCTGATCCGGCGCAATCCCCTGGTCATGTTCATGTGCATCGAGCTGATGCTCAACGCCGTGACGCTGACCTTCGTGACGTTCTCGCGTGCGCTCGATGACATCGGCGGCCAGGTGTTCGTGTTCTTCGTGCTCGTGGTCGCCGCGGCGGAGGTCGTCGTCGGGCTCGCGATCGTGGTGGCGATAACGCGCAGGCGTCAGAGTGCCGACGCCGATGACCTGTCCCTGATGCGAGGCTGATGTGGCTGACGTGATCTGGCTGATACCTGCGCTGCCCCTCGCCGGGTTCGTGGTGCTCATGTTGTTGGGCCGGCGCATCGGTGAGCCGCGTGCGGGTTGGCTCGCGACCCTCACGGTGACCGGCAGCTTCGTACTCAGCGTGATCACCTGGTTCGACATGCTCTCCAAGCCCGCAGAGGAGCGGGCGATGCACCAGGTGCTCTTCACGTGGCTGCCTGCGGGCAACTTCTCGGTCGACCTGGGCTTCCTGGCGGACCAGCTCTCGATCACGATGGCGCTGTTCATCACCGGGATCAGTGCCCTGATCCACCTGTACTCGATCGGCTACATGTCGGGTGACGAGAACTTCTCGAAGTTCTTCGTGTACCTGAACCTGTTCGTCGGGTCGATGCTGATGTTGGTGCTCGGCGACAACCTGCTGGTCACCTTCCTCGGCTGGGAGGGCGTCGGTGCGTGTTCGTACCTGCTGGTCAGCTTCTGGTTCACCGACCCGGCGAACGCGACAGCGGGCAAGAAGGCGTTCGTGGCCAACCGGGTGGGCGACGTCGGCTTCCTGCTCGGCACCTTCCTGGTCTGGCTCACCTTCGGCGGGATCGGCTACGACACGATCGACCAGGGTGCGCACAACGGGATCGCGTCGACCACGGCGATCGCGATAGTGCTGCTGTTCTTCCTCGGGGCCACCGGCAAGTCCGCCCAGATCCCCCTTTTCACCTGGCTTCCCGATGCGATGGCCGGCCCGACGCCGGTCTCGGCGCTGATCCACGCTGCCACGATGGTCACATCGGGGGTGTTCTTGTTGACGCGCCTCAATCCGGTGCTCTCGGAGGCGGGTTGGGCCAACGACGTGATCGCCTGGGTGGGTCTGGCGACCTCCCTGGTGGCCGCGCTCGCGGCCCTCGCGCAGAAGGACATAAAGAAGGTCCTCGCGTATTCGACGGTCTCCCAGCTCGGCTACATGATCCTGGCGATCGGCTCGGGCGCGTTCGTCGCCGCGATCTTCCACATGATCACCCACGCTTTTTTCAAGGCGCTCCTGTTCCTCGGATCCGGTTCGGTGATCCTTGCGATGGGCCACGAACAGGACATGCGCCTCTACGGCCGGTTGCGCAGGTACCTTCCGATCACCTCCGGCGCGTTCATCGTCGGGTGGCTCGCGATCTCCGGCATCCCGCCGTTCTCGGGCTTCTGGTCCAAAGACGAGATCCTCGGTGCTGTGTGGCAGAACGGGCCGACCGGAAAGCTCATGTGGGCGGTCGGCGTGTTCGTGGCGGTTCTCACCGCCTTCTACATGACCCGGCTCGTCGTGAAGACCTTCTTCGGCCCCGAGGAGAAGTGGCGCAACCCCGAGGCCTACGAGGAGGTGCCCGACCTGCACCATCGGCACCTCGACCCCGAGCACACCCCGCGCGAACCGGCCTGGACGATGCTCGCGCCGTTGGTCGTGCTCGCGGTTGCGGCCGCTGTGGGTGGGATCATCAACCTGCCGATCGGCAACCTCGACTTCCTGGGCCGCTGGCTCGAACCGGTCATCGCCCATCCCCACGAGGCGCTGCCCGGTGGAACCGCCGCGATCCTCGCGACGATCGCCGCGCTCTGCGCGATCGGCGGGCTCGCTGCCGCCTGGAAGATCTACTCGGATCGCAAGGCTGAGGCCGCGCGCAAGCTCGTCGAGCAATCCGCGTTCGAACACGCTCTCTACATCGACGACGCCTACACGGCGCTGGTTGGCGGACCGGGTGAGGCGGCTGCGACCGGCCTGGCGACATTCGATCGTGAGGTGATCGACGGTGCCGTCAACGGGGCTGGATGGTTGGCCAGGGCATCGGGGCGTGTCATGCGCACGTTCCAGAACGGCTTCGTCCGCTCCTACGCGTTGGCGCTCGCCGGCGGTGCCGTGGTGCTGTTGGTGTTCGTCGTGATCAGGATGGGTTTCTGATGGGTGCCGTCATCCCGGTGATGATCCTGATCCCGGTGATCGGCGTGGTGCTCATCGGGCTCACCCCGAGGAGCCGCGAAGAGCTCTTCCGGCCGATCGCGATCGTCACCTCCGCGGGCACCGCGGCGGTCGCCGGGTACATGTTCACCCAGTTCGACAAGGGCGATGCCGGCTACCAGTTCGTCGTGGAGCGCTCCTGGATACCGGATCTGGGGGTCAACCTGAGCTTCGGCATCGACGGGATCTCGCTGATCCTGGTGCTGCTGGGTGCGTTCATATTCCTCGTCGCGATAATCGGCGCGCTGCCCACGCACGATCCGAAGCCCTACTACGCGATGTTGCTGTTGTTGCAGGCCGGATCGATCGGTGTGTTCACCACGACGGACCTGCTCGTGTTCTTCGTGTTCTTCGAGATCGTGCTCGTGCCGCTGTACTTCCTGATCGGCATGTGGGGCCACGGCCGACGCCAGTACGCGGCGACGAAGTTCTTCCTCTACACGATGTTCGGCTCCGCCACGATGCTGGTCGGGATCTTCGCGCTGGCGATCATGCAGTCGAACGCGAGCGGCGACCCCCTCACCTTCAGCATCCCCGAGATCACCGACAATCTGGCGATCTCCACCTCGGCGGGTCGCTGGATATTCGTGGCTCTCGGACTCGCGTTCGCGGTCAAAGTGCCTCTGTTCCCGCTGCACACCTGGCTGCCCGATGCCCACACCGAAGCACCGACTGCTGGTTCGATCGACCTCGCGGCGGTGCTGTTGAAGTTCGGCACCTACGGGTTCCTGCGCCTCGGTTTGCAGATGCTCCCCGAAGCAGCAGTCTGGGCGGCGCCGGTGATGATGACGCTGGGGGTCATCGGGATCACCTACGGCGCGATCGTCGCCGCGATGCAAAAGGACCTGAAGCGGATCGTCGCGTTCTCGTCGATCGCCCACCTCGGGTTCATCGTGCTCGGGGTGTTCTCGGTCACCACCGAGGGCCTAGATGGGTCGTTGCTGGTCGTGTTGAACCACGGCATCACCACAGGTGCGCTGTTCCTGTTGATCGGCATGATCTACGAGCGTCGCCACACCCGCGACATCGCGAAGCTCAACGGCATGCAGCGTTCGGCGCCGATCCTCGCGGCGTTCTTCACGATCTCGATGTTCGCCTCGATCGGTCTGCCCGGGCTCAACGGGTTCCCCGGCGAGTTCCTCAGCCTCCTAGGCGGGTTCGCGGCAGCCCGTTGGTGGGCGGTGGTCGCCACGACCGGCGTGATCTTCGCAGCGATCTATCTTTTGTGGGCCTACCAGCGGATCTTCCACGGACCACCCGACGAGGCGACCCTCAAGATGCCCGACCTGCGCACCCGTGAGATCGCTGTGATGGTTCCGATGGTCGCGGTGATGTTCTTCCTGGGCTTCTACCCGACACCGCTGTTGGAGCGGATGGAACCGTCGGTGAAAGCCGTGGTGGAGCACGTCGAGGATTCGGTGCCGGGCTTCGAGGCCCCGACGCCGCGTTCGATCGATCACCAGACCGAGGCGGTGGGTGAGGACACCGAACCCGCCGGCGACGGCGACGAGGAAAGCCTCGGTGACGAGGAAGGGCTCGGCGAGTCCTCCGGCTCCACCGGTATCACCGACGCTGCCGACGACGGCCCGGCCTCTGCTCCGGCACCCACCGGCAGTGCTGGTGGGGGTTCGACATCGAGCGGGGATGGTGGACGATGATCCTCCAGGTTCCGGGCCCGGTACCCATACCCGAGGTCACCGATCCCGCTGCGCAGGCGGGAGCGGCACTGGCAACGCCCGAGATCGTGTGGTCATCCATAGCGCCGGCACTGGTGCTGATGGTCGGCGGCGTGCTGCTCCTCACGGTCGTGTCGCTCGTGCGAAACGGCCTTCCGTCGTGGTTCCACGCCGCGTGGACCGTCGTGGTCGGCTGCGGCGCCATAGCTGCCACGGTTCCACTGTGGAACCGGGTTCACGACGACGGTGCGTCGTCGCAGATGGCGGGTCTGGTCGGGCTGGACGGCTTCTCCCTGTTCGTCACCGCCGTCCTTGCCGCATCGGTGGTGCTGGCCGCACTCCTGTTGGAGGGTTACCTGCGCCGGGAGGACCTGGTCGGCCCCGAGTGGTACGTGCTGGTGTTGCTCTCCGCGTCCGGTGGGGTGGTGATGGCGTCTGCGAACGACCTGATCGTGTTGGTCCTCGGCCTCGAGATCCTCTCGGTTTCGGTCTATGTGCTCGCGGCGATGCACAGCCGTCGCGAGTCGTCCCAGGAGGCGGGGTTCAAGTACTTCGTGATGGGCGCGTTCTCATCCGCGTTCCTGTTGTACGGGATCGCGTTCGTGTACGGCGCCACCGGGTCCACCAACCTCGCGGACATACAGGTCTTCCTCGCCGACAACGTGTTGGTCGACAACGGCCTGTTGCTCGGTGGCCTGGCCCTGATGCTGGTCGGCTTCGGCTTCAAGGTGGCAGCGGTGCCGTTCCACATGTGGGCTCCGGATGTGTACCAGGGTTCGCCGACCCCGATCAGCGGCTTCATGGCCTCGGCGGTCAAGGTGGCTGCCTTCGCAGGCCTGCTCAGGGTGTTCGTGACGGCGTTCGGGCCCACCTACCGCGACGAGTGGGTCCCGATGGTTGCTGCGATCGCCGTGCTCAGCCTTCTGATCGGATCGATCGTGGCGATAGTGCAGACCAACGTGAAGCGGATGCTCGCGTACTCCTCGATCAGCCACGCCGGGTTCATCCTTCTCGGCGTTGCAGCGTCGTCTGAGGCGGGGACCGCCGCCGCTTTGTTCTACCTGTTGACCTATGCGTTCATGATCTCGGGCACCTTCGGGGTCGTCACCCTGATCGGTCGCACCGGCGACGGTCGCCACAGCCTGGAGGACTACCGGGGCCTCTACCGTGACCGCCCCGGTCTGGCACTGGTGTTGACGGTGTTCCTGTTGGCCCAGGCCGGGATCCCCCTCACCGGCGGGTTCCTCGCCAAGTTCTACATCGTGGGCGCAGTGGTCGATCAGGGCTTCTACGCGCTGGCGGTGATCGCGATGGTCTCGGCGGTGATCGCTGCGTACCTGTACCTGAAGGTGATCATCGCCATGTACTTCTCCGCCCCCGAGGGTGCCGCGGAGGTCGATGCGAGCGTGGACGAGTTCGCCGGCCCGCCAGTGCGCATCCCCGCCGCGGCTGGCGTGGCGATCGGTATCGCCCTGGTGGTCACCGTGGCGCTCGGTATCGTGCCGGGTCCGGCCACCCAGATCACCAACGACGCCACCGCCGAGATCACCTCCGGCAACTGAGCCCAGCGCTGGGACTGACCCAGTGTTTGTACTGACCCAGTGTTTGTACTGACCCAGTGTTTGGACTGACCCAGTGTTTGTACTGACCCCGCCGCCCTACGCGGCTTCCCGTTCGAACTTGAACGTGACGTGACGCTCAGTGGTCGATTTCGTTCAAGTTCGGGGTGAACTGGGCCGGGCGGGGAAGTTCACGGGATCGTAAGCACCCGCGAGGTTGATATCGGTATGGCATGGGTGACAATGGTGAGGTGCAGACCACCGACGCACCGCTGACGAACGATGCACCGCTGACGAACGATGCACTGCTGACGAGCGATGCCTCGGGGACCCGGAAACCCACCGGCGACCCGATCGGGGGCTCGACGGGTGGTGGCCGCGGGGTGCCTTGGTGGGTCGGTGCGGTCGTGGGGGTGCTCGCGATGGCGGTCGGCCTGGTGGGCGCCGAGATCCTGGGAGGACTGATCGGCACCGAGTCCTCCACGTTGGTCGAGGTGGGCAACCGGGTGGTCGACCTTGTTCCCAAGTCCCTGCGGGACTGGGCGATCTCCACCTTCGGCACCTCCGACAAGGCGGTTCTCCTGGCCTGTGTCGCGGCGGTCCTGGTCGCCGTGGCGGTGCTGGTGGGCACGATGTGGGTGCGCGGCCGCGGTCGTGTTGCTGGGGTGATCTTGGTGGTCGTGATCGGACTCGGGGCGCTGTCGACACTTGGGCGTGGCGGATCGGGGATCTCTGCGCTGGTGTCGATCCTCCTCGGCGGCGCGGTGACCCTGGGGGTCCTTGTCTGGCTGGGCCGTCTGGCCTGCGACGGGTGGCCCCAGGCCGCTGGT
>JBKEAI010000265.1:0-45640 GCA_047972145.1 Microthrixaceae bacterium | reverse complement strand
GCACGCGCTGTGATCGAACTGTTACGCCGCGGAGCCGACCCAGACCCCAACAACGCAGCAGCTGTGACCGAAGCAGTGGTGACGTTGCCGGTGGACCGGGATGGCAAACCAGGTCGGGTGCATACCGCGGATGGTGAGCCTGTGGATACAGCTACTGCTGCGATGCTGCTCTGTGACGCACTCCTGCAACCCGTCGGTGTGGTCCCGTCAGGTGTGCCGTTGAATTGGGGGCGTCGCCGTCGTTTGTTCACCCCGGCTCAGCGCACAGCTTTGGGGGTGCGTGATGGTGGATGTGTGTTCCCTGGTTGTGACCAGCCAGTGTCACGCTGTGATGCGCACCACCAACAACCCTGGGAACACGACGGTGCGACTGATCTTGTCAACGGGGCTCTGTTGTGTCGCCGGCATCACCGATTGGAGCACTCCAACACAGACTGGAAACTCCACACCGTGACGGTTGCGGATCTGCCAGCCGAACTCGCCGAACAACACCAGCAACGAGCCGCCAACGCCGGACTCGACCCCGGCGGTTCAACCAGCTTGAACCGCTCGGGTAGCTCAAGTAGCTCGGGTACTCCGGGTAGCTGCGGTGGCATAGCCAGCTCAGCTACCACCGTTGTCTCCGGTGGCACGGTCCGAGAAGGGGAGCAACACGGCGCGGGTGACTCAGGTTGCCGAGTGCGGATCTGGACCGGACCAGACGGGCAAACCCTCCTCGCACAAATCGCCGCAGACCACCACCCACCACCGGTGACCAAGCGCGAATCGCCACCCGGAACCAGCGACCCACCCGGCACGAGTGACCCACCACCAGCCCCCGATGGCATGAGCGACCCACCGCCACCACCTGATGGCTGAGCCGGCCGATTTGCTTTCGAGCTGATCAGCCAGCCCGAGAAGCCTGGTCGGCCACTCTTAGAAGCAAGGTGTCGCCAATGGAACACCCGCGCGCGTGTTGCGCGAAGTCAGATGCAACACAGGATCAACCGCTACGGACGTTCGTTACCACTAGTGCCGCGCGGGTCTGGGCGAATCCACACCATCGGACGATCACAGACCACACGAGAACCCACCCGATCGGTGGATCCAGGCTGAGGCGCCGCAATGCGCTGAGTCGGACCCAACCGCCACCGGTACGATCGCGCCATGGGTTCCCGCAGCGGTGATGGTGTGAACGTCGGAGTGTTCGGGGCGACCGGCCAGGTCGGCGGGGTGATGCGTGAGCTGCTCGCCGAACGCAGGTTCCCGGTGCGCGAGATGCGCTACTTCGCCTCAGCGCGTTCCGCGGGCCGGGCACTGCCGTGGGCCCAGGGTGATGTGGTGGTCGAGGATGCCGCCACGGCTGACTTCACCGGTATCGATCTCGCATTGTTCTCGGCCGGCGGCGGCTTCTCGCGCGGGTACGCGCCGAAGGTCGCCTCGGCGGGGGCCATCGTGATCGACAACTCCTCCGCCTGGCGCATGGACCCCGACGTGCCCCTCGTGGTGCCCGAGGTCAACGCCGGCGAGCTTGCGAGCATCCCCAAAGGGATCGTCGCGAACCCCAACTGCACGACCATGGCGGCGATGCCGGTGCTCAAGCCGTTGGCCGACGAGGCCGGTCTGAAGGCGCTGCGGATCTCCACCTACCAGGCGGTCTCGGGTGCGGGGCTCTCCGGCGTGGAGGAGTTGGCAGCGCAGGTGGACTCAGCGGGCTCCAAGTCGGCCGAGTTGACCCACGACGGTTCCGCGGTCGTGTTCAGCGGCCACGAGGTGTTCCCGGACACGATCGCGTTCAACGTCGTGCCGTTCGCGGGGAACCTCGCAGATGACGGCACCGAGGAGACCGACGAGGAACAGAAGCTCCGCAACGAGAGCCGCAAGATCCTCGGGCTGCCCGACCTGTTGGTGTCGGGCACCTGCGTGCGGGTTCCGGTGTTCACCGGTCACTCGTTGTCGATCAACGCCGAGTTCGACGCGGACCTACCTCCGCAGAGGGCGGTCGAACTGCTGGGCTCGGCGTCGGGGGTGCGCCTCGTGGACGTGCCCACCCCACTGGCCGCAGCCGGTGACGACCCGTCGCTGGTTGGCCGGATCAGGCGTGACCCGACCGTCGATCACGGGCTGGTCCTGTTCGTGTCCAACGACAACCTGCGCAAGGGAGCGGCGTTGAACGCGATCCAGATCGCCGAGGCCCTGCTCTAAGGAGGCGAGCGGATAGGCGAGCCGACCCACGAGACCGCTACTCGAGGACCGACCCGGGTTTCCTATCCGCGCAAGTCCTAAGCGGGCCTCACCGACCGACGGGCCTGACGGGAACGCGAGAAGGTGCGCCCGAGCGCATCTTCAGGGTGGCGCGCATCTTCAGGGCGGGTCCTCGACGTAGCGCTGTGCGGCGTCCTGTAGCGACAGGTCCAGCTGGTTCGCCAGCGACGCCAGCCAGGCCAGCACGTCGCCGAGCTCGTGGAGTTGGTCGTCCGGCGAGCCCTTGCGGACGGCCTGGGCCAACTCTCCGACCTCCTCGCAGAGCCAGGCCACCGTCGGAGGGATTCCGCGCTGGCGGTCGGCATCTCCGTATAGGCGCTCCATGAGGTCCTGGAACTCGTTCAACTCCACCGTGGGCAAGGTACCGGTGGCACAGCCGGCGGTGACGGATCCGCGCCGGCGGCGATCAGCTGTCCATGAACACCTGCACGGTGAACAACGTGCGGTATCCGTTGCAATCGCCCCACACCGCGGCGGTGCCGATCTGGTCGAAGCGCGGGTCGAGGATGTTCGCGCGGTGCCCGGGGGAGTTCATGTAGGCGGTGTGGATCTGGGGGACGTTGCCGCCCATGCCCACGTTCTCACCGAGCTTGCGCCATTCGGGGGGTGCGCCGTCGGAGAGCCGCGAGTGCCAGATGCGGCACTCGTTGCGCAGGGTCTGAGCCCACCGGTCGGCCTTGACGTCGAGCTGGATGTTCTCGCGCAAACCCGGAAGTCCGGCGGCAGCTCGCGATGCGTTCACGTGATCACGCACGGCGTCGAGCTCGGGCTTGGCCGACTCGCAGGCACCCAGGAGACCCATGGCAGCGACCACGGCCACGGTCATCAGCAGCGCCCGACGCATCGGCCGGGGCCTGACGGTTCTACTTTCCCTGTTCCATACCACTCTCTGGTCATCGGTGGCCCAGAGGAGTGGCTTGAAATGAAAATCGACGAAACTACCGGGAGTATTTCAACGACCGGGCTAGGCGCACGGCTCGCATGCCACAGCTCGCACACCACGGCTCGCACACAGGCCAGGTTCTCGAAAGGGCATCCGGATGACCTCGTCGATCCGGACGCTTGGTCGGGTGGGGGAGATTTGAACTCCCGGCCTCCTCGTCCCGAACGAGGCGCGCTGCCAAACTGCGCCACCACCCGTGGCCGGGACATCGTACAGAACGGCTACCGCGAGGTCGAAGCGGGGCCGAGCGCGGCCCGGTCGCGCTCAGGGTCGGACGTGGCGCCTGCGCCTTCGAGGAGGTCCCACACCAGGCGTCGCACCTCGAGCATCTCGATTGGCTTCGTGAGCCACGCATCCGCGCCGGAACGCCTGGCGATGAACTCGTCGGCCACGCGGTCCAACAACAACAGCACCGGGCGTGGGGCGAGTCGGCCCGCACCTTCTTCGAGGCGTAGGTCGAGCGTGGTCGCCACCCCTCCCATGTTGCCGATCTGGAGGTCACAGATCACCAGGTCCGGATCGAACTCCAACACGGCCGAGCGCACGGCCTCGCCGTTGCGGACCCGTTCCAGGCGTGTGTGGCCGTCGATCACCGCGGCGTCGATGTCCGCCATCACGGCGTCGGAATCGGTCGCCAGCAGCACCACGAGGTCGGAGCGCACGTTCACAGCGAAGAAGCTACCAACGGTGCGAAGCGGGGCGGCAAACCCGTTCGGGTCACTCCCGGGATTCGACCCCGACCCCGGCGACCCCGAGCAGGACGGCTCCGATCGTGGCGAGCCCGTCGAGGTCGTTCACCTCGAAGGGTTGCACGGGGACCCGCACCACCGGTGCGGGGGCGACCCGCTTGGCGAGCCCGGCCAGGTGTGCTTCTTCGCCCTCGGCGAGGGTGAGCGCGTCCGCGAGGGCTTGGTAGTGCTGCCCGAGGGTGGTGTCCTGCAACGTCGCCGCGCGCTGGCGGGCATCTGCGGAGTTCGCCGTCGTGGCGGACGCGGAGCCGCCGGCTCGGAATGTCGGCTGCATCCGGTTCACGATCAGACCCTGCACGTCGATGCCCTGGCGCTCGAGTTGGTCGGCGAAGTACCCGGCTTCGGCGACGGTGTCGGCCTTGGGCGAGGCGACCAGCACGAACGCGGTGTCTGGGGACCTCAGGAGCTTGTCGACAGCGTCCGCTCGCGCCTTGAAGCCCTCGTCCATGCCCTCGAACGCCTGGAAGAACGAGATCGCGTCTGCGACCACCTCGCCACCGACCACCTTGGACAGACTCCGCACGACCGCCTGTGCGGCCATGTTGACCGCCTTGACCACACCACGTGTCGGAGCCATCAGCACCCTGTAGAGCCGGTGGTCCAAGAAGCGCGCGAGTCGCTGGGGAGCGTCGAGGAAGTCGAGTGCGTGCCTCGTCGGCGGTGTGTCCACCACCACGAGATCCCAGGCGCCCTCGTTGGCCAGCTCGTAGAGCTTCTCCGATGCCATGTACTCCTGGGTGCCCGACAGAGCCGACGAGATGTTCTGGTAGAAGCGGTTCGTCAGGATCCGCTCGGCCTGGTCGGTGTCGTTGGAGTAGCGACGAACCAGACCGTCGAAGGTGGCCTTGGTGTCGAGCATCAACGCCGACATCTCTCCATCGAGATCTGCGTCGATGCGCCGTGGCTCGTTGGTGAGGCCGTCGAGGCCGAGCGCGTCGGCCAGGCGTCGAGCGGGATCGATGGTCACGACCACCGAGCGACGTCCCGCCCGTGCGGCCTCGAGGGCCAGCACGGCTGCGGTGGTCGTCTTGCCGACGCCGCCTGACCCGCAGCACACCACCACCTTCGCGTCGGAGACCACGCCGGCGAACGAGGCGGTGTCGTCGGTTGGGTGCGTCATGCTCCCTCCGCGGTGTCCAGCGTTGCGATGCCATCGAGGAGGGAGCCTGCAAGGCACTCGACCTCGTTGCGGCGCAGCGTGGTGGTGAACAGTGCCGGGAGGTGGATCTGGGGCAGGGGGAGCTCCCGGGCCATTCGGGCGAGTTGTGCATCCTGGACCGCTCGCCGCGCGAGGCGGAACTCCGAGGACCGACGTAGGACGTCGGCCTCTTCGTCGGACAGGTGTGTGCCGGCGTCCTCGGCGGCCTCGGACGGATCGACTCCGAGCTGGTCCAGTTCGGGCAGCACCCCGTTGACCACGACAGGACCGAGGCTCACCCCGAGGTCCTCCTCCAGGCTGTAGGCCGTCTCGATCAGCTCGTTGACAGGCGTCTCCTCGGCAAGGGTGACCAGCACCACACGACAGCGCCGCGGGTCGTCCAGCAGTTCGAGCACCTCGCTGGCCTGGGTGTTGATCGGTCCGACGCGCACTGCGTCCGCGAGCCCGGATGCGGAGCGCAGGAAGCTGATCGCGTGCCCCGCTGCGGGAGCGTCGAGGAGCATCACGTCCTGGTCGTCGATGCGTTCCAGTTGCTTGACCTTGCCGAGCACGAGGATGTCGCGGATACCCGGCACGGCGGTCGCGATGATGTCGAGCAGGCCGGAGGACACGAGCCGGTTGGAGATCCGCTTGAGCCCGTGGTCGGCGAGGTAGTCGAGCAGTGCCTCGTCGGGGGTCAGGGTCCGCGCCCGCACCCCGGCGTGGCTTTCGGCGGCGCGCACGAGCTCGAGCTCGGCGTAGTCGAGGGAGCCCGATTCGAACATCGACGCCATGGCCTCCTTGCCCTCGACCTCCACCACGAGTGTTCGCAGACCCTCCAGGGATGCGGCCACCGCCATAGCGGAGGTCACCGCCGTTTTGCCCACGCCGCCCTTCCCGGCGACGATTGTCAGGCCGGACTCACCGAAGAAGTCCGCTGGATTCAAGTCGCGAGCTCCCGACAGGTCGTCGGGGCCTGACCGGGCACCTCGATCGGTGATCGTGACGGCAGCGGTGCCGTTGCGCTCGCAGGTCGTGGACAGGAGATGTACACGTGGGCAAGTCTGCCACCAGCCGCAACCTTTCCCGAATGTTCGGGTTCATGGCACTGCTCGTGGTGGGTGTCGCGGTCCTCGGGCCCGTGGCGCACGCGCAGGACGGTTCCCCGATTGACGACGACCGGGATGGTTCTGACCGCGATGGCTCTGACCGCATGGCGCCGGCAACGTGCGCGGACCAGGGTTGCATCGACGTCGTCGCGGTGGACGGCCTGATCGATGAGATCGAGGCCACCAATGTGATCGGCTCCATCGACGCCGCGAACGCTTTGGGGGACGTCGAGGCGGTGGTCCTCCAACTCGACAGCGAGGGCTCCGCGGTGTCCGATGGGCGTCTCGCCGACATCGCACGCACCATCGAGTCGTCGTCGGTGCCGGTCAGCGTCTGGGTGGGTCCGAGTGGGTCGGTGGCCGAAGGCGGCGCTGCCGAACTGGTGGCGGTCGCGGATTCCTCGGGCATCGCACCGGGGGCGAGCATCGGTGATGTCGGCCACCAACGCCTGCCCACCGACGAGTTCGGAGAGCTCTACACCGGTGAGCGCGCTGTGGCGCTCCGGGAGAGCCTCGCCGGGGAGGAGGCGGTGGACGCCGGGTTGGTGGACCGCTTCTCGCCGATCGTGCGCGACCACATCGTCAACATCGACGGCGTACGTAGCGAGGTCAGGGTGGACGACGGTGAGCGGGCGCGCGTGCCGGTGGCCCTAGTTCGCTTCGCGAAGTTGCCGCTGGGCACCCAGGTGTTGCACACCGTCGCCAGCCCTTCGGTGGCCTACCTGTTGCTGGTCATCGGTCTGGGCCTGTTGCTGTTCGAGTTCTTCACCGCAGGCGTTGGGATCGCGGGTATCGCAGGGGCACTCGCCGCGATGCTCGCCGCATACGGCGTGGCGGCCCTGCCGTTCAACGGCTGGGCGCTCGTGTTGGTCCTGCTGTCGATGGTCGCGTTCGCGATCGACGTGCAGTCCGGGGTGCCACGGGCCTGGACGGCGATCGGAATTGTGGCCTTCGCTGTGGGATCGGTGTTCCTGTTGAGCGAGTTCCCTCCGACGTGGCTCGCCCTGGTCGCCGGTATAGGTGGGATGGCCGTGGCGATGTTCTCTGGTATGCCATCGATGGTCCGGGCGCGCTTCGCCACACCGACGATCGGCCGGGAGTGGATGGTCGGCGAGCAGGGCTCAGCGGCGAGCGCGGTCGATCCGGTCGGCACGGTGCGCATTCGTGGGGCCCTGTGGCGTGCCAGGACCAGCAGGGCCACACCCCTCGAGGAGGGTGAGCGCGTGCGTGTCGCTGCGGTGGACGGTCTGACCCTCGAGGTGGAACCCGAGACCTGATCCGCGACGGCCGGCCGAGCGATCCTTGCTCGCGAGAGTGAGCGCGACGCCTGCAAATTGATCCTTGTGGCCGTCAACGAACTGGCCCTATGGTGCCAGCCACAACTGGTAGGACCGGTGAGAGCAGGTCGACCGGGGGGAACCTATCCAGCGCATGCTCTAAGGGGGGCCTTGGTGAGCGCACAACCTTCGCCGGAGATGTGGCAGGTCCGAGCGGCCTGTCGCGGACCTCAGGCAGCGGTGTTTTTTCCACCGCCGCAGTTCGAACGCAAAGCTGATCGGCTCGAGCGTGAACGCCGTGCAAAGGAGATCTGCACCGACTGCGTGGTGCGGGCGGAGTGCCTCGAGTACTCCCTCGAGATCCGTGAACCGCACGGGATCTGGGGTGGGCTCAACGAGTCGGAGCGGCGCGGTCTGATCGACGCGGTGTAATCGACGCTGTCTAGTCGACGCTGTCCAGTCGACACGATCTGATCGACAGGGCTGATCGGCTCCGGTGCACGGCGGGGCACCACCTTCGGCGAACGTACACCTTCGGGTTCGCGCGGCTACGCCTGTGCGTCTGCTTGCGCGAAGGCGCGCTCGACGGACTCGAAGAGCCTCGCCGAGCACGACGACAGGTCCATCGGTGGACTCATCCCGACGAGCGCCTCAGCCAGATCGGTGAACGCGGAGGCGGCCGCGCCCGAACCGAGCGCTGCGGGTGACCCGGAGTCGCCGCCGGTGGCCACGGCGGCCTCTATCGGGACCTTGCCGAGCAGTGGGATCCCGGTCTCGGCGCTCAGGCGCTCACCGCCGCCCGCACCGAAGATCTCGTGACGCTGCCCGGCGTCGTCGACGTATGCGCTCATGTTCTCCACCGCGCCCAGGATGTGCAGGAAGTTCTTTCGTCCCATGTCCACCGCCCTGGTTGCGACGCGCTGCGCGGCGAGCGACGGTGTGGTGACCACGAGCATCTCGGATCGGGGGAGCATCTTGGCGAGGCCCATCTGCACGTCACCGGTGCCCGGTGGCATGTCGACCAGCAGGTAGTCGAGGTCGCCCCACGCGACATCTTCGAGGAAATGCCGCACGGCGCGGTTCAGGATGAGGCCGCGCCACATGAGGGCGGACTCCTCGCGCTCCACGAGCAGTCCCATCGACACCATCTCGATACGGCCGGGACCGAGCTGGAGGTCCTGCGGCTGGATCAGGCCCTCCTGGTTGACCTCGAGGCGTTCGGACACGCCGAGCATGCGGGGGACCGAGAAACCCCAGATGTCCGCATCGAGTATGCCGACCGCCAGACCGCGCTCGGCGAGCGCTGCGGCCAGGTTCACCGTGATCGAGGACTTCCCCACGCCGCCTTTGCCCGATGCGACGAGGATCACCTTGGTGCGCGTGGGGACGTTGGTCTGCTCGGGGCGCTTGGACATCGCCAACCGCGCGCGTTCCATGGTGGCGGCCTTTTCGTCAGCGGTCATCTCCGACCACTCGATGCGAGTGGCATCGACCCCCGGCAGCGACTCGACCCGCGCCACCACGTCGCGCTTGATCTCCGCACGCATGGGACATCCGCGGGTCGTCAGAGCCACCCGTACGGTCACGGTTCGGTCCGCGGCGACCTCGACTCCGCGGACCATCCCGAGCGACACGATGTCGTCGCCGAGCTCGGGGTCCACGACACCGCCGAGGATCCCCATGATCTCGGTTTCCGACGGCACGGGCTGGGCACCGTGGGTTGTGTGGTGCGGTGCGTCGGCCATGGCCGGAGTGTACCTCCAATTGAAACGGTGGGACCGTGTTTATTGTCACGTTTGCTATGCTCACACGATGGTGGAGCACACCTCAGACGATCGCGGGCAGGGCGGGAGACTCGACCTCCTCAAGGCGCTCGGAGACAACACGCGCTACGCGGTCTACCTCGAGCTAGCCCGTTCCGCGCGCCCCTTGTCCACAGCGGACGTGGCCGAGAGCCTCGGGTTGCACCTCAACACGGTCCGGCCCCATCTCGAAAGGCTCCGCGAGGTCGGCCTGCTCGAAGCGCGCACCGATCCCTCGGGGAGCGTGGGCCGGCCCCAGAAGCTGTACGAACCCGCCAGGGATGCACCCAGCCTCGGGCTCGAGCCACCGGTGTACCCACTGCTGGCCGAGATGCTGTTGCAGGTGGCGGTCGACAACGCCGCCGACGATGCGACCGTGCTCGAAGCCGGCCGTCACACAGGCCGCTCGCTGGCGCACCGCGCGGACGAGGGCCGCTCGTGCGCCGAGTGCACCGTCGCGCTCCACGAGGACCTCGGATTCGATCCCGCGGCGGCCACCGAGGGGGAGCGGACCACGATCGGGTTCGGTCACTGCCCCTTCGTGAGCCTGGCCCGCGAGCACCCCCAGGTCGTCTGCTCGCTGCACCGCGGCCTGATGGAGGGCTACACCGACGAGCTGGGCGGCGGTGTGATCGAGAACTTCTGCGATCTCGCGTCCCGTACGCCTTGTCGAGCCGATGTGGTCGAGGTGGCGGGACACAGCTGATCGGTACGTGCTGACAAGCGCGTGGCACCCGATGTATTCTCACGGGACACACCGTTACAATCCAGGAGCAGGGTCGACACCACGGTCGACCAGGGCCGAAAGGAACTCCGATGATCACGATGACCGAAGCAGCGGCGGACAAGGTCGGCAAGCTCATCGCAGCAGAGGGTGAGCCCGATCTGGCGCTGCGGGTCGCGGTGCGTCCCGGCGGATGTTCGGGGTTCTCCTACGACATGTTCTTCGACAGCGAGATCTCCGACGAGGACATGTCGTCCACCTACGGCGATGTGAAGGTGGTCGTGGACCCATCGAGCGCCGAGCTGCTCCAGGGAGCCACCCTCGACTACGCGGATGGACTCGACCAGTCGGGCTTTTCCATCACCAACCCCAACGCCTCGCGCACCTGCGGGTGCGGCCAGTCGTTCAGCTGATCAGCTCAGCCATCTCCGTTCGGTCGATCACCGCGTCGGCTCGTGCGGTGATCGCGCCGTCGGCATCGGTCACGTACAGGACGGGTTCCAGGGTCAGGTCGTATGCGGCCGGCAGCGGCGCGAGCGGTGCGGTTGCCAGGTCGGTGGCCGTCTTGGGGGACTGGTACACCTCGGAGTGGATCACCACGATGTCGTCACGGCCGTCCGCGATGTCGATCAGGTTGCCCAGGGTCGGCCCGCAGAACGAGGTCTGGCAGTAGGCCGGGGTGGCCACGAGCAGCACGATCGGCTTTCCGGAACCGAGGGCGTTCTCCAGGTTGACCGAATGGAACGGGCACTGGGGCACCAGGGTGCAGATGGGATCCACGTCGCCGGGAGCCTCGACCGTGGCGGTGAACGCTGGCGGAAGCTGTTGGCCGACCACGGGCGAGAGCACCTCTGCTGGTGGGAAGACCTGCACCGTCGAGGTGAGCTCCTCGTTGCCGTAGCTCGCGGTGATGTCGTAGATCCCCTCGGTGTCGAAGGTCACCACCAGTGGCAGGTAGGCCCGAGGGACGCCCTCGGAGCGCGGTGAGACGTTCTGTTGCGCGACCTCGGTGCCCTCGCGGGAGATCGTGAAGGTAACCGCACCGTCGATCTGCGCGAGGGGGACACCTTCGGTGTCGGTGATCAGGTACGCCAGCCGGGTGTGGACACCCGCGGGTATGAACGGGTCTCCCGGCGGAAACGCCCCCAGCAGGGCCGCACGACCCGCGGGCGACTCGGGAACCGTCGGATCGCTCGACGACGAGCAGGCGGCAAGGGCCTGCACTGCGACCATGGAGGCGCCGCCGAGGAGCAGGCGACGACGGCTCGGCCCCAACCGGGCGAGGTGTGCTACACGATCTTCGTCCACGGTCCGACCGTACCGTGTGTCGTACGGTGCCATTGGGTCGCGCGGGTCCCTCGGGTGGATCAGCCCACGCCCATTGGGTACCCCGGCCCACCTCGGTGCACACTCTGTGCGATGCCACTCGAGTTGGAGGTCAACGGAGCTTCCGTGCAGGTTCCCGACGCGATGTCCGGCGCGAGCCTCCTGGAGGTGCTGCGCGACGTGGTGGGGATTCGCAGCGCGAAGGACGGTTGTGCCCCGCAGGGCCAGTGCGGGTGCTGCACCGTGTTGGTCGACGGGCGTGCCCGCGTGGCGTGTGTGACCGCGGTCCGTCGCGTTGCGGGTCGTTCGGTGGAGACCCTCGAAGGCCTTGCCGACGAACGCTCGCTGTGGTGGGCGGACCGCTTCATAGCGAACGGCGCCACGCAGTGCGGGTTCTGCACCCCCGGCATCATCATGCGCCTCGAGGATCGCACCCGTCGTGACGCCGGAGCCTCGAGGGACCCGCGGCGCGAGTCCGACAAGTTGCTTGCAGCGCACCTGTGTCGCTGCACTGGCTGGCAGGGGATCACCGAGACCGCTCTCGACGTGTTGTCAGGGGATCTGGCCGAACTCGACGAGCCGGGGGATCCGCGCCCCGCAGGTGAACGCGCACAACTCGAAGGCGGCGTCGCCCAGGTGATCGATCGTGCAGTCGTCTCTTCGGGTATGGCGTGCTTCGCGGCCGACTCGACGCCGGCGGACTTCCTCGTGGCGGTTCCCGACGACTCGGGTGGGTGGGTCGTGCGCGAGTCGCTGACCGCGGCGCGCGACGCCGCCGGACGGACCCAGGGGCGCCGCAGCACGGTGGTGCCCGAGCCTCCGATCGAAGTCCCCGCCGGTGACTGGGCTGCAACCCTGTCGACGTCGTGGGTGGAGCCCGCGTACCTGGAGACCGACGCGACCTGGTGTGAACCGGGCGGTGAGCCGGCCAGCCCGGTCGCAAACGGCGGTGCCTTCGGGGGCAAGGAACCCTCGCCGTTGGGAGAGGTCGCACGACGCCTTGCCGACGAGCACGGTCGGACGGTGCTGGTGCGGTGGTCGCGCGAAGACGTCGTGCGCCACGGTCCCAAGCGCCCACCGTTGTCGGTGGGTGTGCGCTCGGACGGAACGGGTGTCGTTCGGGTTGCCGCCACGACCGGGATCGGGAATCTGATCGCCACGGCAGCGCCCGGGGTCGAGGTCGAACAGGTCGACCTCCCCGGTCCGCCGACCACGACGGCGATGCGCGCCGCGGGTTGGGCCGAGGTGTTCTGCGCCCTGGTCGCAGCGGGTTGCGACAGCCCCCTCGGAGGGCGCGACGGCGACGGTGTCAGGGTGGAGTTGGCCGACGGTGCCTGGGCCCGCACCGAGGTGATCGAGCGTGGCGCGGTGCGCGGTGGGGCTTGCCTCGAGGTGAGCGTGGGGGCCGGCGAACCACTCGACCCGGTGGTGCTGCGCTCCTATGTGATCGGCGCGGCTCACATGGCTGCGGGCATGGTGTGCAGCGAAGCGCTCGCGGTCGACGGCGAGGGAACCGTCCACGACCTGACCATCCGGTCCTTCGGGATCCTCGCCGCCTCTCAGATGCCCGAGGTGCGGGTCGTGCTCGATCCGCTCGGTTGCACCGGAGAGCCCCGCGCGGTGTCCGAGGCGGTGTTCACCTCGGTCGCGGCCACCGTGTGGGCCCACCACGGCTTCGGACCCGCCTGGCCGCTGCGAACCACTTCGGTTCTCTGATCGCAGCGGATGACCGGAGCGACCGGAGCGACCCGGGCGCGGCAGTTGTGGGCACGGTGTAGCGGCCAAGGGCGACCAGCGGGCAGACTGTCGGGATGGGTCCGCTCATCATCGTCGTAGTTCTGGTCATCGCGATCCCCGTGGGCGTCATCATCACGGGTGGGATCCTCTCGGTGATCCTCGGTCACTCCATGCGCATGGAGGGCGAATACCGCCACGAGGACAGCGAGATGCTCGACCTGACGGTCTGAGGCTCCTGCTCGCTCCTCGGCTCCTGCTCCGGGTGGCTGCGCTGAACGGGCGGGGCGCGCAGCTGCTCACCCACCCCAACGCGATTCGCCGAAGCGGTAGCCCACCGAACGCACGGTCTGGATCAGACCCGAGTGCTCCTCACCGAGCTTCGCCCGCAGCCGCCGTACGTGCACGTCAACCGTGCGGGCCCCGCCGTAGTACTCGTATCCCCACACCCTGCTGAGGAGGGTCTCGCGGGTGAACACCCGCCCGGGATTGGCCGCCAGGAACTTGAGCAGCTCGTACTCCATGTAGGTGAGATCCAACGGCCGCCCGTCGATCGCCGCCTGATAGGTCTCGATGTTCAGCTCCAGGGACTCGTAGGTGATCACCTCCGGGGGGAGCTCCACCCCCGTTCCAGGGGTGCTGAGCAGGTGACGTATCCGCGCCTCGATCTCGGCGGGGTGGGCAGGCACGACGCAGAAGTCGTCGAAGATGTCGTGTCGGTCCTCCAGATCTGCCAGCTCCGACGCGCGAACGCACAGGAGCAGGGGTGCCACGGCGAGGTCACCACGCCTCAGCGTGCGGGCAAGGGTGTACGCAGCGGCGGGGTCTTCGTCCGCGGAGATGATCGCGCCCGACCAGAGCTGTTCACGCGCTGCGGCCTCGTCGCGCACGGCCTCCCAGCCGATGCCCGCGATGTCCAGCACGCGCACGATGTCGTGCGGTGGTGGGTCGGGCCACAACAGGATCGGTTGCACCGCTCACCAGGCCCGTAGGTAACGATCCAGCTCGAAGCTGGACACATGCGTGCGGTAGGCGGCCCACTCGGCACGCTTGTTGCGCAGGAACCACTCGAAGATGTGCTCGCCGAGCGCACCGCGCACCAACTCGGAACGTTCCATCGCGTCCAATGCCTCCGCGAGGTTGGCCGGCAGCAAACTCGGCGTCTCGTCGCGAGCGGTCTCAGCGCTGATCGCCGGGGTGGCTTCGTCACCCAGCTCGTAGCCCTGGGCGATCCCACGCAGTCCGGCTGCGAGAAGCACCGAGAACGCGAGGTACGGATTGCATGCCGGGTCGATCCCGCGGTACTCGATGCGCGTTCCCTGGGCCTCGCGTCCGCGCTTGGGCACCGGCACGCGCACCAGGGCGCTGCGGTCGTTGTGGGCCCATGAGATGTTCACGGGCGCTTCGAAGCCGGCGACCAGGCGCTTGTAGGAGTTGACGAGCTGGTTGGTCACGGCGGTGAGCTCGCCCGCGTGGGTGAGGATCCCCGCGATGAAGCTGCGCGCGATCGGCGAGAGGCCGTCGCTGGTGTCCGGGTCGTGGAACGCGTTGGCATCCGCGGTCCACAACGACAGGTGGGTGTGCATCCCGGACCCCTGCACGCCCTCCATCGGCTTGGGCATGAACGTGGCGTGTGTGCCCGAGGCCATCGCCTCCTCGCGCACGATCATCCGCAGAGCCATCACGTTGTCGGCCATGGCCAGCGCATCGCTGTAGCGCAGGTCGATCTCATGTTGTGAGGGTGCGTCCTCGTGGAAGGAGTACTCGACGGGGATACCGGTGGCCTCGAGGCGCCCGATCGTGCGGCGACGCAGGTCGCTGTTGGTGTCGTTCGCCGTCAGGTCGAAGTAGCTCGCCTCATCCAGCGGGCGTGGCGGTGCGGCGCCGTCGCCGGGGTCGAGGTAGAAGTACTCGACCTCGGGCGCGCACATGAACTCGAAGCCGGCATCGGCGGCGGCCGCGAGGTTCCTGCGCAGAACCTGGCGGGGGTCCCCCTCGAAGGGCGAGCCGTCGAGGTTGGAGATGTCGCAGAAGACCCGCGCGGTCATCTCGTCGCCCTCCGCTGCCATGAGCTGGAACGAGTTCGCGTCGGGCACCGCGAGCACGTCGCTCTCCTGGACCCGGGAGAATCCGTCGATCGCCGATCCGTCGAACTGGACTCCCTCTGCGAACGCAGCGTCGAGCTCCACCGGTGAGATCGCTACGGACTTGAGCTGGCCGAGCACGTCGGTGAACCAGAGGCGCACGAGACGGACCCGCCTCTCCTCGACGGTTCGCAGGACGTAGTCCTCACGTTGTTCCATGGAGGTCCATCTAAGCACCGGATCTCGACGATCCCGCCACGCGAATCGGCTTCTGTGAGGCTGTTCACACTCCATTCACAATCGGGCAATTGGTATGAAACGGCGCGCCGCCAGGGTGTCGGACGTGCCCACCGATGCGCGCAGCACACGGCGCAGGTGGGAACATCGACGAATCGGGTCGAACCGCACGACGAGCGGTTCCACGAGATAGAGGTGATAGCCGGTGGCTTACAGAGCTGAATACATCTGGATCGACGGGACCGAGCCCGTGCCGCTCATCCGTTCCAAGACCAAGATCCTCGAGGACGGCAAGGACCTTCCGCTGTGGGGGTTCGACGGGTCGTCGACCAACCAGGCCCCGGGGGAGAACTCCGACTGCGTGTTGCGCCCCGTGTACGACTGCCCCGATCCGATCCGTGGCGGCGACGACAGGCTGGTGCTGTGCGAGGTGCTCCTACCCGAGACGATGGAGCCGCACGCCACCAACACCCGTGCTGCATGCGCCGAGGTGGCGGATCGCTTCGCAGCCCATGACGCCTGGTTCGGCATGGAACAGGAGTACACCTTCTTCGAGGAGGGACGCCCCCTCGGATGGCCGAGCGAGGGCTACTACTACCCGGCTCCCCAGGGTCCGTACTACTGCGGTGTGGGTGCGATCGAGATCGCCGGGCGCGACATCGTCGAGGCGCACACGACGGCCTGCATGAAGGCCGGCCTCGCGATCTCGGGCACCAACGCCGAGGTGATGCTCGGCCAGTGGGAGTACCAGATCGGCCCCGCAGGGCCGTTGCAGGTCGGCGACGAGATGTGGATGGCGCGCTACCTGCTGTACCGGATCGCCGAGGACTTCAACGTGAACGCCTCGATCTCGGCCAAGCCGATCAAGGGTGACTGGAACGGCGCCGGGTGCCACACCAACTTCTCCACCAACGCGATGCGCGAGAACTACGACTCGATCATCGCGGCGTGTGAGGCGATGGGCGCCCCCGGCAAGGTGGAGGAGCACCTCGCGGGGTACGGGCACGGCTACGAGGACCGCCTGACCGGCCAGCACGAAACCGCTCACTTCTCGGAGTTTCGCTACGGGGTGTCGGACCGAGGTGCGTCGATCAGGATCCCGTGGCAGGTGGCCCAGGACAAGAAGGGCTACATCGAGGACCGGCGACCCAACGCCAACTGCGACCCTTACGTGGTCGCGCGGATCATCACGAACACCGTGTGTTCGGTGATCGACCCGGCCTGATCTGGGGGTGCCGCCGGTTGGTCGGCACGTGCACGGTGGGGGTCCTTCGGGGCCCCCACCGCCGCGTCTGTAGGGTGATCGGGTGAGCCCGGCCCCCGACGCGACGACGCCCAGCCACCTGCGTGTGGCGCTGTGTCAGCTGAACACCTGGGTGGGCGACCTCCCGGGCAACTCCACCCGGATCCTCGAGGCCTACCGCCTTGCCGAGGAGGCGGGAGCGGACGTGGCGCTGTTCCCCGAGCTCGCTATCACCGGCTATCCGCCGGAGGACCTGTTGTTGAAGCCGGGCTTCCTCGAAGACGCCGCGCGCGCCCTGCACGGTGTGGCCGAAGCGGTCGACGGTCACTGCGCTGCGGTCGTCGGTTGGGTCGAGGGTCACAGACCCCAGGGCGAGGCCCATGACCCTACCGACGGACCTTGGAACGCCGCGGCGGTCCTTCACGGTGGTGCGGTCGTCGGCTCCTACCGCAAGCAGGCCCTACCCAACTACGGGGTGTTCGACGAGCGCCGCTACTTCGACCCGGGCGCGGCCGACCAACCGCTGTGGCGCATCGCTGGCGTGGTCCTGGGTATAACGATCTGTGAGGACATCTGGGTCGATGGCGGTCCGACCGAACAGGTCTCCCATGACGGTGCCCAGATCGTGTTGAACATCAACGCGAGTCCGTTCCGCGCCGGCCGTCAGGCCGAACGCGAGGCGATCGTGGCCGAACGGGTGGCTGCCACGGGGGTGCCGATCGCCTACGTGAACCAGGTCGGCGGCCAGGACGAGCTCATCTTCGACGGCGGCTCGATGGCTGTCGAGCGCTCCGGTGCGTTGGGTCGCGCGGGCGCCTTCGAAGAGGAGCTGTTGGTGCTCGACGTGCCGTTGGCTCCCCGACGACCCCCGACGCGCGAGGTCGTGGAGGTCTCCGCACCGCGGGCGCAGGGGAGCAGCCCTGCGCTCGAACCTCGCGTCGACACGGTGTTCCCGACCGGCCCCGAGGCACTCTGGCGTGCGTTGTGCGTGGGCACGCGCGACTACGTGCAAAAGAACGGGTTCACCGACGTGGTGGTGGGGCTCTCCGGGGGGGTCGACTCGGCGCTCGTGGCTGCGATCGCCGCGGATGCCCTCGGAGCGCAGCGGACCCACGTGGTGTTGATGCCATCGCGGTTCTCGAGCGAGCACTCCCTCATCGACGCCGCCGAGCTGGCGGAGAACCTCGGGATCGAGGCCCGGACCATCCCCATCGAAGCGGCGCACGCGTCACTTCTGGACATGCTCGCACCGTCCTTTGCAGGGCGGCCGGCGGACCTCGCAGAGGAGAACCTCCAGTCGCGCATCCGCGGCGTGGTGCTGATGGCGCTGTCGAACAAGCTCGGCTGGCTGGTGCTGACCACCGGCAACAAGTCCGAGACGGCGGTCGGCTACTCGACCCTCTACGGCGACACCGCGGGTGCTCTCGCGGTCATCAAGGACCTCCCCAAGCTATCGGTGTACGAGCTGTGCCGATGGCGCAACACCACAGCGGGCCGGCCCTGGATACCGGAGTCGATCCTCACCAAGGCGCCCTCAGCGGAGCTGCGCGAGGACCAGCGCGACGACCAGAGCCTGCCGCCCTATGAGGTCCTCGATCCGCTCATCGAGGACTACGTGGACCGGGACATGACCATCGAGGAGTTGGTCGCGCGGGGCCACGACCGCGACCTCGTGGACCGGGTGACGCGCATGGTGGACCGAGCCGAGTTCAAGCGCCGGCAGTCACCACCGGGGCTGCGGGTCTCCGCGAAGGCCTTCGGGCGCGACCGTCGCCTGCCGCTCACCAACGCGTATCCGTGGTGAAGCTCACTTGGATCGGGAAACCCGAGTCGGTTCTCGAGCGCCGTCGTGGTCGGTGGAGCCGCCGAGTTGCTGAACAGTCTGGGCAAACCACCCTCCTTGTGATACCAGACTGATACCATCAGGAGATGGCAATGACGCTCCGCCTATCGGACGAGGAACACGACCGGCTTCGGAACAGGGCGGATGCCGAAGGAGTCTCCATGCAGGAGATCGCCCGTAAGGCAGTGCGCGAATACGTCGGCCTCGAGGACCACCGCGACCGCGTGTACGCCTCGGCGAAGCGAGTGCTGGAAGCGCACACCGGTGCCATCGAACGACTCGGGCGGTGACGCGCTCTTTCGAGTACCTGGACGTCGATGACATCCTGGGCCTCGCGGTGGTGCTGCTGGGTGACCCTCCACCGATTCGCGATCTCGGACTTCTCGCCGCGGCCGCCGCACGGCCCGGGGCCAGCGCCTTCGGCGAAGACGCATACAACGACGTGTGGACCAAGGCTGCCGCACTCCTGCAATCGCTGGTCAAGAACCATCCGCTCATCGATGGCAACAAGCGACTCGGTTGGCTTGCATGCGCTGTGTTCCTCGACCTCAATGGAAACGACCCGACTTCAGCCTCCGATGACGACGTGTACGACCTCGTCATGGCGGTTGCATCGACCCGGATCGAAGTAGCCGACATCGCGGCGCGACTCCACAAGATGATCAGCTAGTGCTTCGACCGGCAGAGGCGGATCCTCACAGGGCGAAGGGGGCCGGCGGGAGCGACCCATGATGGTGCCTCGCTCACCGTGGTGGCCACCTCAGTCCAGCACACGGGTCGGGGTCCGCTCGCCTCGGCGCAGCGTGAGCACGACGGCGGCCACGGTGCCGAGGACACCAACCGCGCTGCTGACCCGGATGAACGGGGGTGTTTCGGATATGAACAGGCCGGGCAGGACCATCACGGCATTGAGGATCAACGCCGTCGCGTTGATGCGGAGGGGCTTGCGGGCACCGGTGTTCCACGCCACGACTGCACAGGCCACCGAGACCAACCCGATGGCGCAGTTCACCATCAACAGGCCCATCGGGGGCTCGTCGGCCCCCCAGTCGACCCAGGGGAACAGGAATGCGATGTTGGCGGCGCCGAGGGCCGCTGATATGACCAGGCCGGTTCGAACCCCCGGAGAGGGAGTCGTGGCCGTTGTGGACGGCGTGTTCATGGTGTTCATGGTGCTCCTTTGGAAGGCGTGACCACAGCGTCACCGAACCCCGATTCCCCTGGGAAGAGGGGATCCTCCCGAACGCCCTGCCGATCTCGGGAACCCGATCGGGAGGTTCTTCCCGGGTCGCGTGCGGGCGGGGAGGGCAAGATGGCGCCATGGCAGAGCCACCCATCCGGATCCTGGTCGTCGACGACCACCCCGTGGTCCGGGACGGGTTGGTGGCGATGCTCCGTACGATCGACGACCTCGACGTGGTGGGTGAAGCGGCCGATGGCAACGCCGCCGTGCGCGCCGCCGCGGACCAACGACCCGACGTCGTGCTCATGGATGTGCGGATGCCGGACACCGACGGCATCGAGGCCACCCGCCGGATCCGCGAGCGTGTGCCCGAATGCCGTGTGCTGGTGCTAACCATGTTCGACGACGACGCCACGGTGTTCACCGCCATGCAGGCCGGCGCGCAGGGATACCTGCTCAAAGAGTCCGAACAGACTGACATCGTCCGCGCCGTGCGCAGCGTGGTCGCCGGTGAGGCCATCTTCGGGCCGGGCGTTGCCTCCAGGATCCTGCGCTACTTCGCCGAGCCACGCGCCACACAGACCGACGAGCATCCGTTCCCCGAGCTCACCGAGCGCGAGCGTCTGGTCCTCGACCTGCTGGCTGAGGGCCGCCGCACCGCGGCGATCGCCTCGGAGCTCTACCTGTCACCCAAGACGGTCAGCAACCACCTGACCACGATCTTCGCGAAGCTCCAGGTGGCGAGTCGCGGCGAGGCCATCGTCCTCGCCCGCGAGCGCGGGCTTGGCAACGAACCGTGACCGGTCTGGCGCTGAGCGTCCTGCCCGTGGTGTTGGGGATCACCGCGCTCACCTGTGGGGTCGCGCTCGTGGGCACCAGGAGCCGGACCGCCGGCATGTTCTTGATCGTGGGCGCCGGCGGCCTGTTCGCCTGTTCTGCCCTCTCGCTGGCCGGGGCCGACGGCGCCGCCGAAGTGGTCCTGGTCGCGGCGATAGCGCTACCGGTCGCGATTGCAGTGCTGGCCTACCCCAGGGTTCGGGTCACCCATGCCGCCGACTACTGCGCCTGGGTAGTGGTCGTGGGCGCCGGGCTGCTCGCAACCACTACCGCAGTCGGAGCCGAGATGATCACGCTCGCCTGTCTCACAGGCGGCACCCTGGTGCTGCACGCGTGGTGGAAGGCCGCGAACAGCGACGAGGCCGACACGGTTGCGCTGCTGTGGCTGGCCCTCGTCGGTGGAGCCCCTGCCACCGGTCTGTGCCTCCTCGGCATGGCCCCCGGTATCCGTGGCATGGCCATCGCCGTCCTGGTTCCGGTAGGCATCGGGCCGGGAATGGTCATCGGCGTGCGCCGCCCCGGCCTGGCCGACGTCCGCTCGCTCCTGGTGGAGGCGGTCGTCCTGTCGGTCGTCGCCCTGACCTACGTGTCCGCCTTCATCGGACTGATCGGCTGCTTCCGGCTGATGGGCTGGGAGGAAGTGCCCGACGTGGGCCTCGCCGTGGGTGGCCTCACCCTCGCGCTCGGCGTCCACCCGTTGCGCGTCGTGCTGCGCGGCCTCGTCGACGAGATCCTCTTCGGGGACCGACCCGATCCGCTGGTGGCCGCCACGACGGTCGCCGACCGCATCGGCGACGACCCGGTGCTGGCGCTGAGGACGATCCGCGAGGCGCTCGTTCTACCCTATGCCCGCGTGACGGCCGGCGGGGTTGAGCTGGCCAGCTCGGGCACGCCGATCACCGACGTTCGGCGCTTTCCACTGTCGCTCGCCGAGGGGGCAGCGGGCGAGCTGGTGATCGGTCTGCGGCCCGGCGACCTCACCCTGCCCGCCGCCGACGCGCAGGTGCTCAAGATCGTCGGCCCACTGCTGGCCCAGGCGTTGCGGGCCCGGGCCTTGAGCGAGGAGCTGAAGGCGTCGCGGGGCACCGCCATCGCCGCAATCGAGGAGGAGCGTCGACGGCTGCGCCGCGACCTCCACGACGGCCTCGGCCCCACCCTGTCGGGTATCGCCCTCACCGCGGATGCAGCGCGGAACTCGATCGAGTCCGACCCGACCGGAGCCGATGCGCTGCTGGCCGGTCTCCGCTCCGACGCCGCGACCGCGGTTGGCGAGATCCGCCGCCTGGTCTACGGCATGCGGCCCCCAGCCCTCGATGAGCTGGGTCTGGTGCCGGCGTTGCGTCAGCAGGTCGCGGCGATGCGCACCGAGGAAGGTCACCCGATGCACGTCAGGGTCGAGGCGTCTGAGCTCCCTCCCCTCGGCGCAGCGGTCGAGGTCGCGGCCTACCGGATCGCCACTGAGGCCGTCACCAACGCCGCCCGCCACAGCGGCGCCGACCGCGCCTGGGTGTACCTCGACCGCGACGCAGACCACCTCGCGGTGTGTGTCCGCGACGCTGGCCGCCACGATGGCGAATGGATGCCCGGCGTGGGCATGTCCTCGATGCGCGAGCGGGCTGCGGAGATCGGCGGCACCTTGGAGATTTCCACCGACGCAGACGGCTTGGCGGTGCTCGCCCGCCTGCCGTTGTTCTGATCTCTCACCGCTTTGGTACCAGTCGATGCAGCGCAGCGCTGCGGCGCGTACACCAGGCGGCCGGGCCGATGCCAGGGCCACGGTTGCGACGGCGTTGACCGCCTCACCCTGCGGCACTGGGGTTGAGGAACGTGAACACGCCCAAGTGATCGAGATCACCAACCAGGTTGACCTGTCCGGTTGGCCGCCGGGCACCCGCATGATCGCCCGCCGCCAGGTGTGCATCACCAACCTGCCCGATGACGACATTGCGTATCTCGAAGCGCTCTACCGAGGCCGCGGCCGCGTCGAGCAACGCATCTGTGATGCCAAGGACACCGGACTTTCGAACCTGCCCTCAGCGTCGTTCGCGATCAACCAGGCGTGGCTCACCGTGGTACTGGTCGCACAAGACCTGTTGCGCTGGAGCCAGCTGCTCACCCTCGAAGGTGAACTCGCGAGAGTCGAACCCCAACGGCTTCGCTACACCCTGTTACACACCGCCGGAGTCATCATCACCACCGGCCGACGACGGTTCCTACGCCTCTGCGACCACTGGCCCCGGACCGGCCAGCTCATCGCCGCGTTCGACCGGCTCCACAGCCCAGCAGACACCACAGCGAACGCCAGCCAGCCAACGCCACCTCACCCGCCGAGTTGCTGAACAGTCTGGGCTAGTCAGCCTCGGGTGAGGGCCCGCAGGACACCGTCGAGGTCGCCATCCCCCGGAAGTTCGAATCCGGCTCTTCGAAGCACCGGGCCTCCCTCGGCTACGCCTCGCAGCACGTCGTGGATCGCGATGTCGAGCCAACGGGAGAGACCGACACCTGCGGGTGAGGTGACCTGTGCTCGGTGCTCTAGGTAGCGCGATGCGAGCTGCGGTGCGAGCACGCTGACCCAACAGGCCGTGCGGGCGTGGATCGAACCGCTGCGATCTGTGAGCTCCATCGCATCCGCCCAGCCATCCGGAGCGGTCTCGAGGGTGTCGACCGACCGCGGCGAGCGGGTCTCCCACTCGGCCAGACGCCATGCGTGCAGCTCGGACTGGGTGGCCAGGAACACAGCGCAAGCGGCGCCCACGGGATCTGCGGCCGGTTCGACGGACCACTTTCCTGTGAACATGAACAGCTCGCGCTCGATGAATCGATGACCACCGATGCTCGCGGCCAGCGACTCGAGGCCCTCGGCGGTGTCGGCGGTATCGGCGGCCGGGATCTGGTGATGGTCTGCTCGGTCTCTGGTGCTCACCGTTTCAGGCTATGTCCGGTGTGTCCGACCACAGAGATCGTTCCTGCCAGTGAAATCGGTCACAATTGCGGCTCTGGGAACATGACGTAGCCGCCATTGGTTGACAACGGCACTGCATTGGTTCACTTTCGATGTGAATCACAACGGAAACGGGTTCCATCGAAGAGGCACGCCCACCCACCAGCGGTCCATGGACCGTACCCGGCGCATTTGCCCATTGAGGGACTTGACCTCATCCGTACCATTGACAGTTGCCGTCGCTGTGGATCGTCGCCCTCAGCGTCGGACGAGCGGGCTTGTCCGCTCATCTATCGGGGTGACGAGAAGAAGGTGCATGGTGGCCAAGGATCGAGTCGAACGCGACGAGGAAGACCTCGTCAGGCTCTACCTGACCGATATCGGGCAGTACCAGCTGCTCACCAAGGATGACGAGGTCGAACTCGCCCAGGCGATCGAGGCGGGCACGGAGGCCCGTGCCGAGCTCGAGGAGAAGGGCCGCAGCCTGTCGCCCGCACGGCGGCGTGAGCTGCGCAAGCTGTCGCGCGCAGGTGAGGACGCCGAGCGGCGCTTCGTGCAGTCCAACCTGCGCCTCGTGGTGTCGATCGCGAAGAAGTACCAGGCCTCGGGCCTCCCGCTGCTGGATCTGATCCAGGAGGGCAACCTCGGTCTGATGCACGCGGTCGAGAAGTTCGACTGGCGCAAGGGCTTCAAGTTCTCCACCTACGCGACCTGGTGGATCCGCCAGGCGATCACCCGCGGCATCGCCAACACCGGACGCACCATCAGGCTGCCGGTCCACGCGGGGGACACCCTCGCGCGCCTCCAGAAGGCACGTGCACGCCTCGAGCTGAAGCTCGGTCGGCCCGCAACCCTCGCAGAGCTATCCCGCGAGGTGGAGATGCCCGAGGACAAGGTGACCGAGGCGTTGCGATTCGCCGCCGAGCCCTTGTCGCTCTCGGAGCCCCTGCGCGAGGACGGCGACGCCGAGCTCGGCGACGTCGTGGAGGACCGCAGCGTCGAGTCGCCCGTCGAGGTGGCTGCCACCACGCTGCTGCCCGAGGAGATCAGCCGGCTGCTCTCCCCGTTGGACGAGCGCGAGCGGGAGATCCTCAAGCTCCGTTTCGGACTCGATCGCGGCGAGGCCCGCACCCTCGAGGAGGTGGGCGAGCACTTCAACCTCACCCGCGAGCGGATCCGCCAGATCGAGGCACGGGCGATGTCCAAGCTGCGGCACCCCTCGAGCGACACCGGAGCACGCGACCTGCTGGCCGTGTAGCCCCTCGAGAGCACTCGGGAGAGGCATCGGGTCCACCGACCCGGTGTCTCTTTCGCGTCCGGGCGGTAGCTTCTCGACACGCCTCGCCTCCCAGCGGAGCGCACCTCCCCCCTGAAGCGGCCCGGCGGGCCGCGTCCAAGTGGAGGTTCGAGGTGCTCGTCACGTGTTGGTCGGTCAAAGGTGGTACCGGCGTGTCGGTGGTCAGTGCAGCGCTGGCGGGCCTGCTCGCGCAGCGGCACGGGTCGGCCGCGCTGGTCGACCTGGGCGGTGACCAGCCGGGGGTGTTGGGCATAGCGGAACCCGCCGGTGAGGGAGTCCTCGACTGGTGCGGTTCCAACTCCGATGCGGCGGGGTTGTCACGCCTGGCCGTGGAGGTTGCGAACGACCTGGTTCTGGTGCCCCGCGGCCACGGGTCCGACCGCATCGCGGTCGACCGGGCCGCAGAGTTGGCGATCGCCGTCTCCGAGCTCGCTCCGGCGGTCATCATCGACGCAGGCGTACCGCTGCACACACCCACCGATGCTCCCGGGTTGAGCACCGACGAGCACGTGCCGGCTGCCTATCTGCGCAACTGCGGCACGTCGCTGTTCGTCACCCGCGCCTGCTACCTCGCTCTCAAGCGGGCCACGCGCTGTCAGATCGACGCCGATGGTGTCGTACTCGTCGCCGAGGCGGGCCGGGCACTCGGCACCCGTGACGTGTCGGACATCCTCGGCCTGCCGGTCATCGGAGTGGTCGAGGTGGACCCGAGTGTCGCCTCGGCTGTCGACGCAGGGTCCCTGATTCGGCGGATGCCGCGTTCACTCGTGCGGGGACTCCGCCGTGCCGGTTGAAGAAGCCCTCTCGCGGGTGGCCGTGCGGTTCAAGGCGGAACGTTCACCGCTGGCCGACCCGGCTCAGCGTGTGCGTGAGTTGCTCGCCGAGGAAGCCCCCCTGCTCGACGCGGGCGAGGTGGCCGGGTACACCCACCGGCTGGTCGGTGACCTCGTCGGCCTCGGCGCGTTGGAGCAGCTCCTGGCGGACGATTCGGTCACCGATGTGCTCGTGGACGGACCCGGACCGGTGTGGGTGGAGCGCCATGGGCAGCTGGAACGCAGTGCGGTGAGCGTCGAGCGCAGCGCCATCGACGCAGCGATCGAACGGATCGTCGCACCGCTGGGTCTGCGCGCGGACCGATCCCACCCGATAGTCGATGCACGCCGCCCCGACGGCACGCGGGTGGCGGTGGTGTTGCCGCCGGTCGCGCCCGACGGTCCGGTGCTCGCTCTGCGGCGACACCGCAGCGTGGCGATGGGCCTTGCTGCCTTCGGGTCATCCGAGGTGGTCGATCTGGTCCGGTCGCTGTTGGTCCGCGGACTCAACATCGTGGTCCACGGCGCCACCGGATCGGGCAAGACCACTCTGGTCGCCGCGATGTGCTCATGTGTGGACCCAGCGACGCGCATCGTGGTGATCGAGGACACCGCTGAGCTCCGCTTCGAGGCACCCTCGGTGGTGCGTCTCGAGGCTCGACCCGGCACCGCGGAGGGTGCCGGTCGGGTGGAGATGCGCCAACTCGTGCGGGCTTCGCTGCGCTTGCGGCCCGACCGGCTCGTGGTAGGAGAGGTGCGCGGAGCGGAGGCAGCCGACATGATCTGGGCGCTCTCCACAGGCCACCGCGGGTCGATGTCCACGGTCCACGCGGCCGGCGCCGCCGATGCTCTGGCGCGCCTGGAGGTGATGGTCGCACTCGGGTTGGGGGGATCGGTGTCGTCGTCGACCATCGCGACTCAGGTCCGCTCGGCGGTCGATGTCCTCGTGGGGGTCGAGCGTTCCACACGGGGTGAGCGACGGATCGGATCGGTGCACCTCGTCGAGCCCGACGGTCTGTGCCAACTGCACCCCGAGACCCACATCGCGAGCCCGCTGTCGTGACCAGTGCCGCCCTGTGCGTCGTCGCAGCACTCAGCGCGCTCGGATGGCGCCACCTCGCCAGGCGGCGGGCATGCACCCGGGTGGACCCCCGGCGGGAGCTCGCCTCGCTCGCAGCGCATCTGGCGCGCTCGACGCGCAGCGGTACGACGCTGAACGAGGCGTTCTCGATCGCAGCGCCACGCCTCGGTGGGATCGTCGGCAGGGACACCGGTGACCTGGTCAGAGCGCTCGAGCGGGGTAGCTCCCTCGAAGAGGCGACCCGTCGCTGGCTGGAATCCACCTCGGCGGCCTCGACGAGGGCGTGGGTCCGTGTCACCTCCGAGGTTGGGGGTGGAACCAAGGAACGCCTGGACCGCCAGGATCTGGGCCTGTTGGTGTGTGCAGTGCAGTTCTCCGATCGCCAGGGAGCCGGTCTCTCCGATGCCTTCGATGCGGTTGCGATGGCCCTGATGGATCGGGCGGAGCTGCGTGAGGAGGTAGCCGCCCTCACCAGCCAGGCCTCCATGTCGGTGTGGGTGCTGTGTGCGATCCCCGTCCTGGGGCTGGTCATGTTGCCGGTCCTCGCGCCCGAGGTATTCGTGGCGATGTTCAGCACCCGCGTCGGTGTGTTGTTGCTCTTGGCCGCAACCTCGCTGGACGCCACGGCGATCCTGGCGTGTTCGAGGATCACCTCCCGGGTGCTGCGGTGAGCGCCATCGCTGTGGCGGTGGCGGTGGCGGCTTCGTGCTGGACGGCGCTGGGACCACGACGATGGCCGTGGCGGCTCGCTGGAAGCTTCCCGCGCTTTGCCGCAGCACCGAGGTCGCGCCGGCGACCGTCGGATCGCCCGCGCCGTGTACGTGAACGAGGCCAGCCCGATGCGATCCCACGATGCGCCGACCTTCTGGCGGTTGCTCTGGCCGCCGGAGCGACGACGACCCAGGCTCTCGCGGAGCTCGGCGGGCGCGACGATGCCCCAGGACCCCTGCGATCCGCGGCGAGCGCCCTGGGTCGCGGCAACCCCCTCGACGACGTGCTCGACGAGATCGCCTGGGCGGGGCCCGATTGGCAGTCGCTCGCGACGACGCTCTCGCTCAGCAGCGGCACGGGTCACGGAGCACCCGAGACGCTCAGGCGGTTCGCGGCCAGTGAACGGCTGCGCATCCGCCGACAGCGGGAGCGGAGCGCACGACGGCTCCCGGTTCTGCTGTTGGTTCCCCTCACGACCCTCGTGCTCCCGGCGTTCGTCCTGGCCACGGTCGTCCCGTTCGTCGTGCTCGGCGAGAACCCGCTCCGACTTCCCCCGACCGCTCCAGCTTCCCCACTCACGGAAGGACCCTGACATGACCAGTCGAGACCACACGACCGGACCACAGGACCCAGCACACCCACCCGCCACGGCCAGCGCGGGCCGAAGCGACCGGGTCGGTGCCGACGCACCGGGGCAGCACCCGGGTGCGCCCCAGCGCGCGGTGGCCGAGTCGGCACAGAGCACCGTCGAGTACGCGCTCGTGTTGTTGGGCGCCGCAGCACTCGCGCTGCTGCTGGTGTCCTGGGTGACGGGGACCGACGTCGTGGGCAGGCTCTTCGATGCGGTGTTCTCCCGGATCCTCGGCCAGGCCGGGTGAGAGGGCCATGCGGGGTGAGAGGGCCAGGCGGGTGACGAGACCGGGCGGGGCCGCAGCCCGAGTGGACCAGGCTGTCGGTGCAGGGCGCCGGGAACGTGGTCAGGCGACCGTCGAGTTCGCCCTGGTGATCCCGATCGTCGTGTTGCTCCTGGCGGCGCTGGTTCAGGTGGGTCTGGTGGTGCGTGACAGGGTGGCCCTGGTGCGGATCACCGCGGCATCCGCACGAGCCGCGATGGTGGAGCCAAGCGACGCTGTCGTCGCCGACGAGTTGAGGGCGCTCGGGGGGTCGCTCGACATCGAGTCGTGGAACCTGTCGGGTGCACGCTCACCCGGTGCGCTGCTGACGGTGGCTGTGACAGCTCGACCCACCCGGGTGCCCCTGGTGGGTGTGGCGGTGTCGGGTATGCGCATCACCGAACGACTGACGGTGAGGGTGGAGGGCTGATCCCCGCGGCCCGGTGCCCGACGCAGGCTCAGCGCATCGTGCCGGGGGCCACAGCGGCGGCGAGCAACGCTGTTGCGGCGGCCTTGTCGAGCGGTTCGTTGCCGTTGCCGCACTTGGGCGATTGCACACAGCTCGGGCATCCGCGCTCGCAGGGGCACGAGACGAGGACATCCAGCGTCGCCTCGAGATGGCGCTGAGCGGAGTTGAACGCGAGCGCGGACACCCCCGACCCACCGGGAAGTGCATCATGGATCACCACGGTGGGCAGGCCCGTGTCGGTGAGCTCGACGGTCGACACCCCCCCGAGGTCCCAGCGGTCACACAGCGCGAACAGCGGCAGGATGCCGATGCCGGCATGTTCGGCGGCGTGCAGCGCTCCGGGGAGGGTGTCGGGTCGGGTCGTCGATTCGACGAGCGAACCGGCGAACACCCACCACATGGCATCGGTGTCGAGCACCGTCGGTTCGGCTTCGAGCCCACGGTGCTCGAGCAACTCGTGGGTGTCGGTGCTGCGCCGCACGAACCCGGTCAGTCGGGTGGTCACCTCCACACGGCCGAAGCCCACCTCCAGAGCACCCACCACGGTGCGGTCGAGGTGCTCGACGATCCGAATGTCGGTGGTGGTGCGGGTCTGGGTGTAGGTGAGGCCGTCGTCGGGTTCGACCACAGCGGTGTGTAGACCATGGTCGAGCTCGAGCACCCGCCAGGGCAACCCCTGGTGCAGGTAGACAGCGTCGGGGTGCACGGTCAGCTCCGCCCTCGCGGCATCGACGGTGCCGACCAGGGAGCCGTCGAGCCTGCGGATCTCGTATTCACCGCGAGAGGCGCTGCGGAGGCTCACCGTCGGTGCCGGTGCGCCCCTGCCCGACCAGACCGCCCAGCGCTCACCCGTGCGGGCTGCCTCGCTTTCGGGTGGTGGGTCGACCAGCGTGAGCCGATCCTCGATCACCAGTGCGCGCACGGCGTCGTCGAGCGACTCACCCCACAGGTCGTCGTCACGGTGGCGCAGCGGCATCTCGTCGGCAGCACACCCGATGTGGGGCAACAGCACATGGTGGTTGTCGGGGTTGACCACCACCGGCTCGGGTGGGCGGCGGAACAGCTCGCGTGGATGTCGCATCATCCACTGGTCGAGTTGGTCCTCTCCGGCGACGAGCACCGCCAGAGAGTCGGCACCGTTGCGCCCGACCCTGCCGCACTGCTGGCGGAACGACGAGATCGTGCCGGGGAATCCCGACAGCACCACGGCGTCGAGGCCGTCTATGTCGACACCGAGCTCGAGCGCGTTGGTGGCGACGACGCAGTCGAGCCGACCCTCGGTGAGGTCCAGCTCTATCTCGCGCCGTTCCTCGCTGAGATAGCCCGCCCGGTACGTGCGGACCCGCTTGGGTCGGGTGGTCCCATGGGTGCCCGCGAGCTTGCGATGGTCCTCGAGCAGCGCCCTGACCTGGTTGGCCACCACCTCGGCACCGCGGCGTGAACGGCAGAAGACCAACGTGGCCAGGTCGTGGGCGACGAGTTCGGCGGCCACGGTGGCGGTCTCGTGGTTGAGCGAGCCTGCTCGGCTCGCAGCGGAACCGGTGAGCGCATCGGGGCTGAAGGGGTTCCACAACACGGTGGTGCGGTTGCCCGAGGGCGCTCCGGATGTTTCGACGAGCCTCACCGGCAAACCGGCCAGTGTGTTGGCCAACCCGTCGGGCCCCCCGATGGTCGCAGAGGTGAAGGCGAACCGCACTTCGGTACCCCGACGGGCCCGCACCAACCGCCTGAGGCGGCGGGTGAGGTGTGCGACGTGGCTTCCGAACGTCCCCCGCAGGGCGTGGATCTCGTCGACGACGACCAGATCGAGGCGTGACAGGAAGCGGTCCCAGCGCCGGTGGTTGGCCAGGATCCCGAGGTGCAGCATCTCGGGGTTTGTGAGCACGATGTCCGCGTGGTCGCGTACCCACGCCCTCTCGGCGGCCGAGCAGTCTCCGTCGTAGGCGGCGACGACCACGCCCTCGGGAGCAGCACCGGCGAGCGAGCGCAACTGGTCGTGCGCGAGTGCCTTGGTGGGATACACCACCAGTGTGGTGGTCCCCTGGGTGGCCGAGTGCAGGGCGGGGATCTGGTAGCACGCCGACTTGCCCGAGGCGGTCGGGGTGGCCACGACCACCGACTCGCGATCGACGAGTGCATCGATCGCCTCTGCCTGGTGTGACCACAGCGGCCCGTCTACACACGGGATCCTGTGTTCCACACCCGAACGGGTGCCGAGGTGGGTGGCTCCGGTGGCGGGGTCGCGGTGGCGGTGCACGAAGCGTGGATCGGGCGACAGCGCATCCACGACATCTTCGATCCTGCCCCGGGGGGTGCCCGCAGGCGATGCGAGCGTTGCGGTATCAGCCGGGGGACGGCAGGACGACACTTAGCTGGGAGCGTCCGGCGCGGGGTCCATCACGTCTGTCATGGCACCGCCAACGCTAGGGCGTGGCTGCGACACCACTGGTGCCACCCGGGTTCGACCCGGTGTTGTCCATATGCTGAACCGATGCTCTTCGAGGTCCACTCCCGCCACGACGCCGCCACGACGGTCGTGTCGGTGGTCGGCGATGTGGACGTCGCCACCCTGCCCAGGTTCGCGGCTGAGATCGCGACGCTCGAGGGCGATACCACCATCGACCTCACCGGCGTTGACTGGTTCGATCCCATCTGTCTCGGGGTTCTCGTCGCTTCAGCGCTGAAGGCGCGCCGTGCGGGCCACGAGATCCGTGTCGTTGCGTCGCAGACCGTCGGCGATCTCCTGGAGGAGTCCCGTCTCAACGAGGTGATCCTCGTCGAGATCCCCGGAGGACTCTCAGGGGCCTGAACCTGCGAGGAGTGCCGTGTTGCAAATCCCCGGCGCACCCGGGGCACGGTTCGATTCGGCCGGCTACGAAGACTCACCTTCTGGATCCGGGTACTCGTCGATGACCCAAGGCTCCGCTGGTTCCAGGCCGGCGTTGCGGGCGGCGCGGCCCAGCATGTGGCTCGCCACCGGGGCGGTCCAGAACTGAAGCACCACCGCAAGGATCAACTTGGTCGTGCCCGGGACCCCGGGGACCGCCAGGATCGCCGCTGCGACGGTGCACACCACCGCGAGCGTCGCCGGTTTGGTCGCCACGTGGATCCGTGCGTATGCATCGGGCATCCGGAACAGTCCGACCGCAGCTACGAGCGCGAGGGACGCGCCGGTGAGCATCAGCACGGCTGCGAGCACATCGACGAAGGTGTCCACCTACAGGCCCCTGCGTTCGATGAATCGGGCGATCGTGACGCTGCCGAGGAAGCTCAACAGCCCGATGATCAACACGAGTGCCACCACGAGCTGGTCCTGGGTCCACGCGACCCCCACCGCGAGTCCGTTGAGCACCAGGGCGACCAGCATGTCGATACCGATCGCGCGGTCCGGCAGGGTGCGCGACCGCATGATGTGCACTGTGGTGAGCAGTGCCGAGGCGGTCAGCATCGCCCCTGTTATCCACACGACGACCTCCATCACGCTACGGCTCCCGTCGCTGCCTGTGGGTCGATCTCCAGGGGCGTCACAGCGGACAACACGAGAGCCTCGAGCTTGGCAACGTCGGTACGGACCTCCTCGGGCCCACTCAGCCCGAGCACGTGTATGTACAACGACACACCTCCGCTCTCAGAGGACCGCGGGGCGGTCCGCTCCGCAGGGTCCGTGTCGGGATCCTCGCCGCGGTCGGCCGCTGTGAGGGCTTCGAGGGTGAGGGTCCCGGGTGTGAGGCTGATCGCGTCGGCGACGATGGTCGCCACGAGCAGCGAGTCGGTGCGCAGCCGTACCTCGACGACCCCGGAGCGGAGACGCTGCTCGCTCGGGTGGAGCACGGTCAACACGACCGAGGCCGAGGAGGCCACGAGTCGCACCGCGAACACGCCGAGCAAGCGGGCCAGATCGAGGGGGTGCACGCGGTGGCGTCGGGGTACGGGGCGGATCACGAGCCCTATGACCACGACCACGACCACTCCGCTCGCAGCGTTGGCCCAGGTGAGCTCACCCCACAGGGCGATCCAGACCACGAACACGATCAGTGGTGGGAGTAGGCGGTTCACGGGACCACCGCCTCGGAGTAGCGGGCGGTGTCGGTCACATCGGCAGCGGCGCGTTCGCAGAAGCGGAAGATCGGTCCCGCGAACAGGGCGATCATGAGGGTGCCGGTCACCACCGCGATCGTTGCACCCGACATGAGGGGATGGTGGCGTAGAACGCCGACGCGCCCCTCGGTTCGCCCCGTGGCCGGCGAATCACCCCAGAAGGCACCGACGAAGATCTTGAGCATCGACACCAGGGTCAGGATCGACACCGCCAGGGCAACCGCCACGATGGCCCATGAACCCTGGTCGAGTCCGACGCTCACCACGCCGAGCTTGCCGAGGAACCCCGACAGCGGAGGGATGCCCGCGAGGCTGAGTGCGGGTATGAGGAACAGCGCCGCCAGGGGGCCGGATCTGCGCGCGAGTCCCGACAACCGGTCGAGTGTGCTCGAGCCGGTCTCGCGTTCGACGACACCCTCGACGAGGAACAGCGAGGTCTTCACGGGTATGTGGTGCAGCATGTAGAAGATCGTCGCCGCGATCGCCGCGGCACCACCGAGCGCGACACCCATGATCATGTAACCGATCTGGCTCACGATGTGGAAGCTCAGGATTCGCTTGATGTCGCTCTGGGCGATGGCGCCGAGTACCCCGATGGCCATCGTGAGGCCTGCGATGACCAGCAACAGGGTGCGGTTGGTGCCGGGGAACAGCAAGGTCTGGGTGCGAACGATCGCGTACACGCCGATCTTGGTGAGAAGGCCGGCGAACACCGCGCTCACCGGACTGGGTGCGCGAGGGTAGCTGTCGGGCAGCCACGAGTAGAGCGGGAAAACGGCCGCCTTGAGGCCGAACGCGATCAACAACAACAGGTTCAACCCCAAGCGGACCCCCGACGGGAGCGCGGCGAGGCGGTCGGGCAGTTCGGCCATGTTCAGGGTTCCCGTGGCGGCGAATATCAGCGCCACGCCGATCACGAGCACCATCGACTCCACGACGTTGAGCACTACGTAGGTGGTCCCCGCGCGGATCTGGCCGTCGTTGCCTTCGAGGGTCAACAGCACGTAGCTCGCCATCAACAGCACCTCGAAGAACACGAACATGTTGAACAGGTCGCCGGCGAGGAACGCTCCGCAAACACCTGCGGTGAGCACCAGGTATGCCGGGTGGTACCAGCGCGACCGTTCGTCGTCTGCGCGCTGGCCCATCGCGAACACGAGCACCGCCAGCAGCATCGCAGAGGCGATGGTGAGCATCGCCGCGGAGAAGCGGTCCGCCACGAGGTTTATCGCGATCGGTGCCGGCCAACCACCCATGGCCGTAGCAGAGGTTCCCCCGCGGTCGACGTCGAGCAGGATCGTGACCGCCAGGGCGGTCGTGGCGATCGAACACACCAGCGCGATCACCCGCTGTACCGAGCGTTGGCCGATGAACAGAAGGCACGCCGCGGCCCCGGCCAGGGGAACGACCACCGCGAGAGGGAGCAGGTCGTTCACGTCGGCTCCCCGTGATCGAGCTTGTCGGACTCTTGAGCGAGGAACCGGTCCGCGATGTCGTCTTCCACCTCGTCGTTGCCGTCGATCGTCCAGGACCGGTAGGCCATCGACAACAGGAACGAGATCACCCCGAAGCCGATGACGATCGCGGTGAGCACGAGCGCCTGGGGAACCGGGTCGGTGAAGTCGCCACCGGTACCGACCACCGGGGCATCTCCGGGTGATCCACCCGCTGTGAGGATGAGCAGGTTCACCGCGTTGCTCAACATGCCCAGGCCCAAGATGATCCGGGTGAGCGTGCGGTGCATCACCAGGTAGGTGCCCGCGGCTGCCAGCACCGCGACCAACATGGCCTGTCCCACACTCATCGATTCACCCCACCGTCTCGTGCGCTCTGCGCTGAGCGGTTCCGCTTGCGCAGAGCGTTTGCACGCGCCACCTCGTCGTCGGCCTCCATGAAGGCCACGAGGATCGACATGACCACGCCGACCACCACGATGTGCACCCCGATGTCGAAGATCGCGGAGGACACGAGCTTCACCTCTCCGATCAGGGGCGGGTGGAGCTTCCAGATCTCCGATTCGAGGAACGCCCCTCCCCGGATCAGGCCCAGGACGCCGGTCGCTATCGAGATCGCGAGGCCGGTTCCCATCAACACGATCGGATCTATCCGCAGCGCCCGCACACCCTCGGGCCCCGAGCCGAGGTAGCGCAGGACTATCGCGGCTGCCATCACGAGCCCACCGGCAAAGCCACCCCCGGGAGCGTTGTGGCCCCGGAAGGTGAGGAACACCGAGAACATCAACAGCACGGGGGTCAGGCCGTTGACGGTCTCGCTCAGGATGATCGAGCGTCGGGTGCCGTCGAGGCTGCTCATCGCCACACCCCGCTCGGTCGACCGGAGCGATCCTCGATGTCCACACCGTCGTCGAGTTGTTTGCGACGTTGCTGGCGCCGAGCAGCGCGCACCAGGTTGACCACGCCGGCACCGGCTACGGCGAGCACCACGATCTCTCCGAGGGTGTCGAAGCCGCGGAAGTCCACGAGGATCACGTTCACGACGTTGCGGCCGCCCGCCTCGGGTTCGGAAAGGGCGATGTAGTCGTCACCCACCGACGGTGCGGTGCGTGAACCGGCTGCCCCGAGGGCAAACGCCGCGACCGAGATGCCCACCGCCAGGGAGATCCCTATGCGAATCCACTTCGGCGCCCACGGCGGTGGGTTGGAGAAGTCGCGGGGCAACCGTGCCAGCGCGAGCAGGAACACCACGATGGTCAGTGTCTCCACCAGGAACTGGGTGATCGCGAGGTCCGGTGCGCCCTGGAGCAGGTACACGATCGCCAGCATGTACCCCGAACCCCCCAGCAGCACCGCAGCGGTGAAGCGTTGGCGGGCCGCTATCACCGCCACCGCCAACAGGCCCGCGAGCAGCAACGCCATCGCTTCGAGCACGGAGTTGAACCATGTGACGTCGGTGATCTGCTCCGATGCGCCGGCGATCAGGGCGGTGATCATGGCGGAGGCGAGGGTGACCAGAACGATCCCGATGTAGAACGGCAGGGATCCGCTCTGTGTGATCGAGGTGAGCCGTCGCGCTCCGTCGAGGAGAGAGTCGTAGGTGCGGTCGTAGGCCCTCGTGGCGGCGCTGCGGGGAGCGTCGCGGACCCTGGTGGCGCGCCTGGTCACCCACCACAGAGCGATCCCGCCTGCGACGATGAACGCGGAGAGCACCAGCGGCCCGTTGATGCCGCTCCACAGGTGCAGGGACTCCTCGCCCGCCTCGACATCGAAGGTGGCTGCGGCTTCAGCGAGCCAATGCCCGAAGGTCTCGGCACCCACCCCCAGCACCACCGAGGCAGCGGCGAGAAGGATCGGCGCGCTGAGGAAGCCGGCCGAGGGGCGGTGCAGCGACGACACGGGCACCGGCGCGTGCGTCGCCGGTGCGCCGCGATCATCGGAGGCGGGCACCCCCGGGGCTTCGTTGTCGAGTATCCCGGTGGCGATCCTCACCGTGTACGCGACGGTGAGCACCGATCCGAGGGTGACGCCGACCAGCGCCACCCAACCGAGGGCACCGAGTCCGGTGTGGCCGAGCGTCGCGAGCGCCTCCTCCTTGGCGACGAAGCCGATCGTCGGGGGGATCGCCGCCATCGACGCCGATGCCACGATGATCACCCCGGCGGTCACCGGCAGGGCGCGCAGCAGGCCCTCCAGACGACGCATGTCGCGGGTGCCCGCGGCATGGTCGACGACCCCGACCGAGAGGAACAGGCAGGCCTTGAACAGCGCGTGGGCGGTGAGCATCGCGAGCCCCGCGTAGGTGGTGCCCGGCGTTCCCAACCCGAGCAGCACCATCAGGAAGCCGAGCTGGCTGACCGTGCCGTGGGCGAGCGCCAGCTTCGCGTCCTGTTGCCGCATCGCCCGGAATCCGCCGAGGAGCAACGATGCGAGGCCTGCTGCCACGACCAGAGCACGCCACGGTCCCACACCGGCGAACGTCGGCGCGAAGCGAGCGACCACCACGAGGCCGGCTTTGACCATCGTCGCGGAGTGCAGGTATGCGCTCACGGGGGTGGGCGCCGCCATCGCTCCGGGGAGCCAGAACTGGAAGGGGAACTGTGCGGACTTGGTGAACGCGCCCGCGAGCACGAGTACCAGTGCGACACTCACGACGGTGCCGGAGGGTGGGTTCGCGAGAAGTTCCGATATCGAGGTGGTGTCACCCGCCTGGCCCAGGATGATCAGTCCGGCCAGCAGCGCCAGCCCACCCACCCCGGTGACGAGGAACGCCCGCTGAGCAGCGGCTCGCGCGGTTGCGGAGCGGTCCTCGAAGCCGATCAACAGGAACGACGTGACCGAGGTGAGCTCCCAGAACACGAACAGGGTCAGCAGGCCGTCGGCCCACACGATCCCCAACATCGCCCCGGCGAAGCCGACCAGGAGCCCGGCCAGGCGACCGAGGTCGTCGCGGCGCCCGAAGTACGCGGTGCTGTATCCAAGCACCAGGGTGCCGATACCCGACACGATCAGCCCCATCAGCAGGCCGAGGCCGTCGAGGCGCAACGAGATCGTGAGCGCGAGCTGGGGTACCCAGTCGACCTGCGCGCTCGGATAGTCCCCTTGCAGGACCCCGGAGGACTGTGAGAGCAGCCACCCGAAGGTGACCGCCGGTGCGATCGCTGCGACCGGCAGGGCCCAGCGCGCGGACCGTCGCCCGGGGACCAGGCAGATGAGCGAGGCCGCGAGGTGGGCGAGCAGTAGCGGGATCACGTGGGAGAGGTTCTCGATTCGGGTCGGCGAAGAACACCCGGTCGGGGACCGGGGCCGACCAGACTTCCCGGCGCTCCGCGATCGAGCCTAACCCGCGTGCGGAGCTCCACCGGGTTGGGTTCAGGGCGCGTGCGGGGTGCGCTTCGCCCGCAGGCGCCTCGGTGTGTGCCGCGTCCGGTCGAACCGATGCAGCCGGTCCGGTCCGCTTGTCAGTCCGAGTAGCGGGCGAGCTCGGTGCGGGCGATCTGGCGTCGGTGCACCTCGTCGGGGCCATCCGCGAAGCGCAGCGTTCGCAGGCCGGCGTACATGCGTGCGAGGGGGAAGTCGTCGCTCACGCCACCACCGCCGTGGGCCTGGATCGCGCGGTCCACGACCTTGAGCGCCACGTTGGGGGCGACGACCTTGATGGCGGAGACCTCGATGGCCGCACCCTTGGAACCGACGGTGTCCATCAGCCAGGCGGTCTTGAGGGTGAGCAGGCGGGCCTGTTCGATCTCCATGCGCGAGTCCGCGATCCACTCGCGGATCACGCCCTGGTCAGACAGGGGTCCGCCGAATGCGACGCGCTGGGTGACGCGCCTGCACATCAGCTCGAGCGCACGTTCCGCCACCCCGATGCAGCGCATGCAGTGGTGGATGCGTCCCGGACCCAGGCGTGCCTGGGCGATGGCGAAGCCGGAACCCTCCTCGCCGATCAGGTTCTCCGCGGGCACCCGCACGTCCTCGAAGCGCAGCTCGGTGTGACCCTCACGGTCCTGGTAACCGAACACCGGCAGGTCGCGCACGATCGTGAGCCCCTCGGCGTCGCGGGGTACCAGGATCATCGACTGCTGGGTGTGCCGCGGTGCGTCGGGGTCGGTCTTGCCCATCACGATGAAGACCTTGCAGCGGTGCGATGCCGCGCCCGAGATCCACCACTTGCGGCCGTTGAGCACATAGGAGTCGCCGTCGCGTTCGATCGACAGCTGGATGTTGGTGGCATCCGACGATGCGACGTCCGGTTCGGTCATCGCGAACGCGGAGCGGATCTCGCCTGCGAGCAGGGGTTGGAGCCACTGGTCCTTCTGTTCGGGCGAGCCGAACAGAGCGAGCACCTCCATGTTGCCGGTGTCGGGGGCCGCGCAGTTCATCGCCTCGGGTGCGAGCGCAATGGAACGCCCGGAGATCTCCGCGAGGTGCGCGTAGTCGAGGTTGGAGACCGGGTCAGGTGTCCACTGGGTCTGGTGTGGCATGAAGAGGTTCCACAGGCCTCTGGATCGGGCTTCGGTCTTGAGGTCCTCGATGATCTGCGGATGTCCGTGCGGGTCACCCAGGGCATCCATCTGTTCCTCGTAGACCGCCTCGGCCGGGTACACGCTCTCGTCCATGAACGACAGGAGCTCATCGGTGAGCTCCTTGGCTCTGGGACTGGGTTCGAAATCCATGGTTGTCTCCTGGTCGGGGGGTGTGGGTGTCCCGAGGGGCCCGTTCGGCACCCTACCCGCGGTGCTCCCGATGCCTTTCCCCGACCGGAGTTTCGACCGGGGTTCCGACCGATCGGCGAGGGGTCGGGTTCGAGAAGTGTTTGACAGGCGGTGCCCGTAGCACTTACTAGTTTCCCCGTGGCCAACCCCCTGATCATCGTCGAGTCACCCTCCAAGGCGCGCACCATCGCTGGGTTCCTCGACGACGACTACACACTCGAATCCTCCGTGGGACACATCCGGGACCTGCCGCGCAACGCGGCGGACGTCCCCAAGACCCACAAGGGTGAACCCTGGGCACGCCTCGGGGTCAACACGGAGGACCACTTCAAGCCGCTCTATGTGGTCTCACCGGAAAAGAAGGACCACATTCGTCGCCTGAAGAGCCTGCTCGCCGAAGCCGACGAGCTGTATCTCGCGACCGATGAGGACCGCGAGGGTGAGGCGATCGCGTGGCACCTGATCGAGGTGCTCAACCCGAAGGTGCCCGTGCGGCGGATGGTGTTCCACGAGATCACCCCCGACGCGATCCGTGAGGCGATCGCGAATCCGCGCGAGCTCGACCGTCGCATGGTCGACGCTCAGGAGACCCGCCGGATCCTCGACCGCCTGTATGGCTACGAGGTGTCTCCGGTGCTCTGGAAGAAGGTGATGCGGGGGCTCTCCGCGGGCCGTGTGCAGTCGGTGGCCACGAGGATCATCGTCGAACGTGAACGTGAACGCATGGCGTTCTCGTCGGCTACCTGGTGGGATGTCGCAGCCCAGGTCCACCATGACGATGCTTCGCTCGACCAGACGGTGTTCGCGTCCAACCTGGTCGAGCTCGACGGTGCCCGGGTCGCCACCGGCAAGGACTTCGACGACGACGGGCGCCTGCGCGACTCCGCCGGCGCTGCGGGGGTCACGCTCCTGGACGAACCGGCCGCGACAGCGGTGCGCGATGGGCTCTCGGGTGGGGTACTCGAGGTGAGATCGGTGGAGGCGAAGCCCTATACGCGCCGGCCCCAGCCCCCGTTCATGACCTCGACACTCCAACAGGAGGCTGGCCGCAAGCTGAGGTTGTCCTCGGCGCAGACCATGCGTGCCGCGCAGAGCCTGTACGAGAACGGCTACATCACCTACATGCGTACCGACAGCACCACGCTGTCGAACACGGCGCTGTCGGCTGCCCGCACCGAGATCTCGCGCCGTTGGGGCGGTGACTACCTTCCGTCCGCGCCGCGGACCTACACCAAGAAGGTCCGCAACGCCCAGGAGGCCCACGAGGCGATCCGACCCGCGGGTGACACGTTCCGTCCGGTCGAAGAGGTGCGCGCGCGCGTGAACGCCACCGAGGCGCGGGTCTACGAGATGATCTGGCAGCGCACGGTCGCGTCGCAGATGACCGATGCCCGGGGTGAGACCGTCGCTGTCCGCCTCGGTGCGGCACTACCCGATGGCCGTGAGGTGCTGTTCGCCTCCTCGGGTCGCACGATCCTGTTCAAGGGCTTCCTCGCTGCGTACACCCAGGGCGTCGAAGAGGGCGAGGACGACGGCTCCGATCGGGTGCTTCCCGACATGGCCGAGGGCGACCGCATAGCGATCAGCTCCCTCGAGGCGGTGTCCCATGAGACCCAGCCGCCGTCGCGCTACAGCGAAGCTGCTCTGATCAAGAAGCTCGAGGAGCTCGGGGTCGGCCGGCCTTCCACCTACGCGTCGATCATCTCCACGATCACCGACCGCGGGTATGTGTGGAAGAAGGGCTCCGCGCTCGTACCGACGTTCACCGCGTTTGCGGTGGTGTCGCTCATGGAGCAGTACTTCCCGCGCCTGGTCGACTACGCGTTCACCGCCCGCATGGAGGACGATCTCGACGACATCGCCAAGGGTTCCCAGGACATGGAGCCGTGGTTGAGCCGTTTCTACTTCGGGGTAGCCGATGCGATCGGTGCTGACGGAGAGCTGCCCCAGGGGGCGGCCGGCCCGGGAGGGGTCGGGCTCAAGGAACTGGTCGATGCACAACTCGGCGAGATCGACGCAAGGGCGATCAACTCGATTCCGTTGGGGGTCGACTCCGACGGCGTTCCGGTCGTCGCACGCGTCGGCAAGTTCGGCCCCTATCTCGAGCGCGGTGAAGGGGACGACCGTCAGACGGTGTCGATCCCAGAGGACCTGCCCCCCGACGAGTTGTCGATCGACCGTGCGGTCGAGCTTCTGGACGCACCCTCGGGAGACCGGATCCTCGGCACCAACCCCGAGACCGGCTTGGACGTCCAGCTGCGCGCGGGGCGCTTCGGACCGTATGTGCAGGAAGGCGAGCACGACGACGAAACAGGTTTCAAACCCCGCACAGCGTCTCTGTTCTCCTCGATGGATCCCGCGACGGTGACCCTCGATGAAGTCCTGCCGTTGCTGGCGTTGCCCCGTGAGATCGGTCCGCATCCCGACGACGGTGAGATCATCACCGTGCAGAACGGTCGCTACGGGCCGTACATCAAGAAGGGTTCCGACTCGCGCTCGATCGCCAGCGAGGAGCAGATCTTCACGATCACACTCGACGAGGCCGTGCGGGTTCTCAAGGAGCCCAAGCGCCGCAGGGGTCAGGCGTCGACCGCTCCGTTGCGCGAGCTCGGGCCGGATCCCGACACCGAGTTGCCGATCGTGGTCAAGGACGGCCGGTTCGGCCCCTATGTCACCGACGGTGAGTACAACGCGAGCCTCCGCAAGGGCGACAGCGTGGAAGAGATCACCATGGAGCGGGCCCAGGAGCTGCTCGCCGACCGTCGGGCCAAGGGCCCCGCAAAGAAGAAGAAGTCCAAGAAGAAGGGCCCCGCAAAGCGCAAGGCCCCGGCCAAGAAGAAGGCGCCCGCCAAGAAGAAGGCGCCCGCTGCGGAGGCTCCCTCGGAGGGCTAGTCGACGAGCGGGTTCTTGCGACGGAGGAGCGTCGCGTGTGCAAACGTAGGGCCACCACCGGAACCAGGAGAGACCATGGCTGACATACCCCCCTTCCTCGACCGGGCACGCGCAGAGCTCGACAAGTTCGCCGAGCAGGCCCGGGACGGATCGCGCAACGCGGAGGACCAGCTCGGCGACCTGTTGGGCAACGTCCAGCAGTTGATCGAGGACTTCCAGGGCTGGGTCGCCGAGGAGACCGAGCGGATCGCCCGACTCGCCGATGATTCCCGCAAACGTGCCGAAGCGCAGTTGCAGGCTGCGGTCGACAACTTCAAGGCGACTGCGGAGAAGGCCGGCGCACAGGCTCGCAAGGCTGCCGGCGGGACCAAGAAGAAGGCCCCGGCCAAGAAGGCTCCAGCCAAGAAGAAGGCTCTAGCCAAGAAGAAGGCTCCAGCCAAGAAGAAGGCTCCAGCCAAGAAGAAGGCTCCGGCCAAGGAGAAGGCCCCGGCTAAGAAGAAGGCCCCCGCGAAGCGCAAGGCTCCAGCCAAGAAGAAGGCTCCAGCCAAGAAGAAGGCCCCGGCTAAGCCGGCCCCAGTCTCCAACCCGGGTTCGTCAGGTAGCGCCTGACCCGATTCGGCGCAGGCATCCTCGTGCGGAAGGCGGGGTGCACACAGCCTGAGGCTCGTGAGCGATACGGATCCCCACGAGGGCGACCCACCCGCACAGGGCGATGGTCCGACTGGGCCGATGGATGCCCCGGCGACGGGTTTCATCGGTCGGGTCTTCGCGACGCGGCGTTTCTTCGCGCTGTTCGACGTGCAGGTCGTCTCCGCGCTGGGCGATTGGGTCGGGTTCTTCGCGATCACGTCGCTGGCGGCGTCGATCTCCTCACAGCCAGAGGGCGCGATAGCGCTCGTGACGCTCGCGCGGGTGGCGCCGGGGTTCTTCCTGGCGCCGTTCGTGGGGGTGATCGTCGACCGGTTCGACCGCAAGCGCCTGATGGTCACAGCCGACCTTGTCCGTGCCGGCGTCTACCTGTTGTTGCCGTTGGTGCGCACGGTGCCGGGATTGATCCTCGCCAGCTTCGTGCTGGAGGTGTTCACGATGATGTGGTCACCCGCGAAGGAGGCCACCGTCCCAGCGTTGGTGCCCGAGTCCAAGCTCGCCCAGGCCAACTCCCTGGGCCTGGTTGCCGCCTATGCGACCTTGCCGATCGCGGGTCCGATCCAGTTCGCCCTCAAGTCGCTCAACGACCGCCTGGCCGAGGTGAGCTTCCTCGGGTTTCTGGGCCTCAACCGGGAGCTCGGCGACACCCAGACGCTCGCGTTCTACTTCGACGCGCTCAGCTTCGTAGCATCCGCGATGATCCTCAGCCGCTTCGTGTTCAGGGGTCTGCCGTCCAACGTGCGCGCCCCCGCGACCACGGCTGAACCATCCGCGGTGGCCGAGGCTTCGGTGGCTGCGGAGCGCTCGCACCTGTCCGGTGTGTGGTCCGACATCCGCGAGGGACTGGACTTCATCTTTGCCAACCCGGTAGTGCGTGCGGTCAACATCGGGCTGGCAACCGGCATCGTGGGTGGCGCGATGTTGATCCCATTGGGGCCGACATTCGCGGAGTTCGTCGTGGGCGATCTCGACAAGTTCCCGCTCTTCATCACCGCCATGGGCATCGGTGTCGCCTCTGGTGTCGTGTTGGTGTCAGCGATCCAGAGCCGATTGCCCAAGGAGACGATCTTCCCGTTCCTGGTCATGGCGGCCGGTGTGTCGCTGTTCATGGGTGTGTCGATGTCGAGCTTCTGGCTCGCCGCACTCGGTGTGGCGGGGCTCGGATTGTTCGCCGGGGCCACCTACGTGCTCGGGTTCACGCTGTTGCAGTCACACACCGACGCAGAGTTGCGGGGCAGGACGTTCACGACCTTGCTGACCGTCGTACGTCTCTGCGTGATGCTCGCCCTGTTGCTCGGCCCTGTGCTGGCGACGATCTTCAACGGCTTCGCTCGGGCCGCCACCGGTGATCCCGAACCCGAGGTCCCGACCTGGAGCCTGTTCGGCTTCGACCTCGCCGTTCCGGGTGTGCGCATCACGCTCTGGTTGGCGTCACTGATCATCATCGCCGCGGGTGTGCTGGCTGCGAGGTCGATGAACCTACGGATCCGGGCATCGCTCAAGGAGGGGTGGAAGGACGTGCGCACCGCCGAGCACCGCTTCGAGGTTCCACCCGATTCGGGTGATGGGGCCGGCGGGTCAGGAGGATCCGAGGGCCCGGACAGGGCGGCGTCTGCGAGCGGGCAGACTGATGGAGCACCGCTCGGTGGTGTCGGCGACGGAGATGCCGGCGATACACCGGTGACCGACGACGGGGATCGTCACGACGATGGTCCATATGGTCAGACGGGATGGAGTGGCGGGACGGACCGGAGCGATGGGTGAACCCGATGGACAGTACGGATTCCAAACACAGCGGGTCGGGCATCGGGGCCGAATCGCAGTCGGGCGGCGTCGCGTTGCCCGAAGGGCCGCCGGCGGAGCACTCCGCGGGTTCACGCCGCGGCTGGTTCGTGGTGTTCGAGGGCACCGACGGCTCGGGCAAGTCGACCCAGGCAGCCCTGCTCGCGCAACGCACCGGTGCGCTGTTGACCCATCAGCCGGGGGCCACAGCGTTGGGCGAGGTCCTGCGCGGGATCACCCTCGGTGGGTCAGTCGGGGAGATCACCGACCGTGCCGAGGCGTTGCTGATGGCGGCGGACCGCGCCCAGCACGTCGAATCTGTCATCCAGCCCGTTCTCGCGTCCGGTAGGACCGTGGTCTGTGACCGCTACCTCGGATCCTCGATCGCCTACCAGGGCCATGGGCGGGGCCTGGACCCCGACATGATCGAGGCCATCTCTATGTGGGCCACCGAGGACCTGGTTCCCGATGTCGTGGTCTACCTGAGCGTCGACGTGTCCGTGGCGGCGGACCGCATCGGTGCGCCGCGGGATCGGATCGAAGCCGGAGGAGCCGGGTTCCACGAGAGGGTCAGGGCCGGTTTCGAGGCACTCGCGGGATCCGGGTCGACCTGGGTCACCGTCGACGGATCGGGATCGATCGACGAGGTGGCGTCCCGGGTGCAGGCAGCGGTGATGGCAAGGTTGGCGCAGTTGTGAAGGTGGACCAGTGGTGAAGGTGGACCAGTTGTGAAGGTGGTGCAATCGGAGGCCGGTGTGGCCCGAAGGTCGTGCCCCCATGAGTTGCAGCGAGCCGATGTAGTCATGTGTAGGTGTATGTCGCCACCGACACGCTGGGGCACCCGACGATGTGCTGGAGATGATCGTGAACGCTGAAGGGTCTGCCGCGGATGTGATAGAGGGCCTCTGGGTCGGAGTGGTCGGCCAGGGTGAGACCGTCCGGGGTTTGCGTCACGCGGTCGGCGAGCCGGTGCACGCCTACCTGCTCGTGGGCCCCGAGGGTTCGGGCAAGCGGGCCGCAGCGACCGCGTTTGCCGCTGAGTTGCTCACGGCGGATCTCGATGGTCCCGAGGCCGATCGCGCTGCGGCACTCGCCGCGTCGGGAAACCACCCCGACCTCCACGTCGTGCAACGCACCGGGCCGTCGATCTCCGCGGGAACCGCCCGTGAGATCGTCAAGGATGCGTCCCGGTCACCGACCGAGGGTCGGCGGCAGGTCTTCGTGCTCGACGAGTTCCACCTCGTTGCCGACGCGGCACCGATCCTGCTGAAGGCGATCGAGGAACCCGAACCAGCGACCGTGTTCGTCGTGTTGGCAGAGGAGGTCACCGACCCACTCGTCACCATCGCCTCGCGCTGTGTGCGCTTCGACCTC
>JBKEAI010000247.1:0-2130 GCA_047972145.1 Microthrixaceae bacterium | reverse complement strand
CCCGGAACCCTGCAGTATGAGGTGTTCTTCAACGCCGACGAGAGCGAGGCGATCGTGTTCGAGCGCTACCGCGACGCCGAGTCAGCGCTGGCGCACTTCGCGAACATCGGCCACCTGATGGAACCGCTGATGGCCACCGCGACGGTGACCGGGGAGGTGCTCGAAACGCCGAACGACACGATGCGAGCGAACCTCGACCCCGACGGGCAACCGACGCTGTACACCCCGTGGATGGCAGCGCACGAGTCGATCCAGTCGGGGCCGAGGGACTTCTTGCGACGCAGGCACCCGAGAGAGCGAGGACCGACGTTGGCGTCCCGTGAAGTGGTGTAGGTAGGCGGGTCCACCCGGTGGGTGGGCCATCGCGTGACCCTTGGTGAGAAACGTCCAAGTGACTCATGAAGGAGACCACGCGATGACCCATGACGATGATGCCCGAGTTGCCGACCTGTTGGCGCGTCTCGGTGATGGTGACAGCAAGGAGCTGTTCCGCCGCCTGCTCGAGGCGGGGATGCAGGAATTGATCGACGCCGAGCTCACCGCCGCGATCGGCGCCGGCCCACACGAACGAACCGACAGCCGATCGAACCAGCGCAACGGCAGCCGGTCCCGGTTGTTGTCCACACCGGCCGGAGATGTGGAGCTGCGGATCCCGAAGGTGCGCACCGGGTCGTTCTTCCCGTCGCTGCTGGAACCACGCCGACGGGTCGATCGGGCGCTGTGGGGTGTGATCATGACCGCGTACACAACCGGCACCTCGACCCGGAAGGTCGATGACCTGGTCCAGGCGCTCGGCTGCGAGTCGGGTGTGTCGAAATCGACGGTGTCGCGGATCTGTGCGGGGATCGACGAAGAGGTCGAGGTGTTCCGCACCCGCAGGCTTGATCACGTCGGGTTCCCGTATGTGTATCTGGACGCGACCTACATCAAGGCTCGGATCAATCACCGGATCATCTCCCGGGCCGTCGTGGTCGCCACCGGGGTCACCGGCAACGGCGACCGCGAGGTCCTCGGCGTCGACGTCGGTGACTCAGAGGACGAGGTGTTCTGGACAGCGTTCCTTCGCGGCCTCAAGGACCGGGGCCTCGGCGGCGTGCACCTGGTCATCTCCGATGCGCACGCCGGGCTGAAGGCCTCGATCCCCAGAGTGCTCGCCGGCGCGTCGTGGCAACGCTGCAAGGTGCATCTGATGCGCAACATCTTGGGCACCGTGCCCTCCGCGTCGAAGGACATGGTCGCAGCCACGGTGCGTACGATCTTCGCCCAACCCACCGCAGAGGCATGCCGGGCGCAGCTGCACGAAGTGGTTAGCGTCCTCGAGCCCCAGTTCCCGAAAGCCGCCGCGATCCTCGAGGGCGCCGAGGTCGACGTGTTGACCCACACAGCGTTCCCCCGCAGCCACTGGCGCAAGATCGCCTCCACCAACCCGCTCGAGCGGATCAACAAGGAAATCAAACGCCGCTCCAACGTCGTTGGAATCTTCCCCGACGACGCCTCAGTCATCCGACTCGTCGGAGCAGTCCTGTTGGACCAACACGACGACTGGGCTATCGCCGAGCGCCGCTACCTCTCAGAAGAATCCATGGCCGCTATCGACACCAACCCCGAGAAGGTGACCACCACGACGACTGCCGCGCTGCCAGCCGCCTAACCTAAGCTGGCGAAGCCAAGGATCACACACCTACTTCCACCACACCACGGGGCACGGCCTCCGAGAGCTCCGGAGCGACGAAGGATGGCAGATCTCAAGCATGGAGTCCCACGCACACCTCAGGCCGGGCGAGTACGTGCTGCTGAGTCTCGACAAGGACCGGTCCGTCACCAGCGACTGGGACACTGCACGGCGCATCCGCCTCACGGGCGCAAGCGACGAGGACAAACTGATCCAACTGATCGCCGCCGCACATCCTCGGGCTGTCGACCTGGATGTCGTTCGCTTTGCCCTGGCCTCCGACGACATTGACGCCGCTGTCAGGGCTGCCCGCGAACACGGCGAGCGTGTGGACGTGTCGACGGACCCACCGACGGTCAGGCTCGTTCGATGATGTGTCACAGCACCCTGGTACACCGCGACGTGGGGAACTCCGAATGGCTGAAGTGACGCAACCGTCGCGTCTCAGGTTCCCTACC
>JBKEAI010000224.1:0-6339 GCA_047972145.1 Microthrixaceae bacterium | reverse complement strand
GGCTCGAGTCGTGGCTCAACGAGCAGCTCAACCCCGGCGCGCTGAACGACTCGCACCTGGCCCCGATGCTCGCTCCGTGGCCCAGGCCGCTTCAGAGCGCGCTCCAGCTCAAAGACGCCGGCCAGACGTGGAAGATCCCCCAGGAGTTGGCGGCCCACGAGTCGATCCGCCGCTGCTGGTCCAAGCGCCAGCTTCATGAGTTGGTCCGCGACTTCTGGCATGACCACTTCAACGTCTGGGTCAACCACACTCCCGCGCAATGGCACATGCCCGATTTCGACCGCAAGGTCATCGCAACGCACACCTTCGGACGGTTCTCCGACATGCTCCCTGCGGTTGCCTCGCACCCGGCGATGCTGCACTTCCTCGACCAGGCGAGCAGCCGCGCCGATGGCGGGCGCACCCCGAACGAGAACTTCGCCCGCGAGTTGATGGAGTTGCACACGGTCGGCTCCGACGGCGGCTACGACGAGGATGACATCAAGGCCGTCGCCCACCTCTTCTCGGGTTGGTCGACCGTCGACAACAACGCCGGCGGGTTCAGCTTCAAGGGGTGGCGTCACAACATCGGTCCGATGGCGAACCGCACGGTCCTCGGGTGGACACCCGGTGGTCTGACCGGCGAGGCCGCGGGTCGTGCATTCCTGAACCACCTCGCCAACCACCCGGCGACCGCAAGGCGGGTGTGCCACAAGCTCGCGGTGCGCCTGATCGGTGAGCATGTCGGGAGAAACGACCCGATCATCGACCGGGCGGTAGCCACCTGGCACGCGACCGGCACCCGGATCCCCGACGTCATCCGCACCCTGGTTCTATCCAGCGAGTTCGCAAACTCCGCGGGGGCGAGGGTGCGGCGTCCGGCATCGCTGTTGACCCAGATGGTCCGTGCCCTCGGTATCCAGTGGCAGACCCCGTCGAACCCCGACAACTTCGTGTGGCGCAACTGGAGCACGCTTGCCCAACTAGGCAACGCGAATCACGACTGGGCCGCACCCAACGGCTATCCCGACGCCAACGGGGCGTGGCTGTCGGTCGGCGCGCTGGTCAGCCGCTGGAACATGGCGGTGTGGTTCGCCTACGGCAGTATCGACGGACTGCCCTTCGACGCCAAGGCCACCATGGCGTGGGCGTCGAGCGGCAAGTGGGGTGAGTGGCTGGATGTGATCGCGTCGCGGTTCACCGGAGCGCCCTGGCCACCGGGTCTCAAGGAGAGCGTGCTGCGCGAGTTCGGGGTCACCGCCGGGACGACGTTCCGCAGCTGGGACCACTGGAGCGCCCCGAAGGTGATCACCACCTTGTTGCAGACACCGGGATTCCAACGATCATGACCACCACACTCAACCCCGATTCAACCACTCGTTCCGCTCGTGGCGGGACAACACGCCGTCGGTTCATGGCAGGCGCTGCGGCCGGCACGGCAGGGATCGTTGCAATGCCTCTCGTGGCGCCAGGCACCGCTGGGGCAGCGCCCTACAACGGCAACGTCGTTGTCTCGGTGTTCTTCCGCGGGGCGTGCGACGGACTCGCACTGTTCCCGCCGGTTGGCCACCCGGCATACTTCGATGCGCGGCCGACCGTCGCTGTGCAGCAGTCCGACGCCCTGGCCCTGGGTGGGGTGGGATCGAATACAGACTTCGGTTGGCATCCCGCAGCGGTGCGCCTCAGCTCCCTGTTCAACGCCGGGCGGGTGGCGGTGGTGCCCGCGGCCGGTACGCCGGATCACTCCCGTAGCCACTTCGACTGCCAGGACGGCGTGGATGCCGGCGTCCCCGAGAACCGGTTGTCGGTCGACGACGGGTGGCTCGGTCGCTACCTGGCCTCCACCTCTGACAACGACCATCCGCTCAGGGCCTTCTGTGCAGGAGGGGCACTCGCCCCATCGATGCGCGGCTACGCGGCCATCGCCGCGAGTTCGATCGACCAGCTCGGGTTGATCCCATGGGGACCAGATCCGCAGTGGGCGCTCGAGATGATCGCCACGGGCTACACACCCGAACAGGCCGGCGGTGACCTCGCGATGTGGTCCGGGGTGACCATCGGTGCGATCGACGAGCTCGCGCCGGTCGTCGCCGGAGGATCCGCGTTACCTGACGGCTGGCCGGGCACGGGAGTTGGTCGCAGCTTCTTCACGCTCGCCCGACTGCTCGAAGAGGGCCTGCCGGTGCAGGCGGTCACCCTGGATGTCGGTGGCTGGGACCACCACGACGAGATGGGGTCGCCCACCAACCCGAACGCCCGGACCCACCGCCAGATCACGATGCTCGACCAGGCGGTGGGGGCGTTCATGGATCGCATGGACGGTGCCGGCCTGGGCAACAAGGTCACGCTGGTGACCATGACCGAGTTCGGCCGTCGGGTCGCCGAGAACGCGAGCGGAGGCACCGACCACGGCTACGCGAGCCCGATGCTGGTCATCGGCGGTGGTGCCAACCCGGGGGTGCACGGTGGGTATCCGGGTGTAGCGCCCGGTGATCTCGACCAGGGAGACCTGGCCGTAGCGGTCGACCAGCGCACCGTGCTCTCAGAGGTCCTCGGCAAACGCCTCGCTGCCACCAACCTCGGTCATGTGTTCCCAGGTTTCAACACCTCCGCGGGAACCTGGCTCGGCGCAGTCACCTGAACTGATCCGCCACCAGCGCGGGCTCTGGCACCAGCGCGGGCTCTGGCACCAGCACGGGCTCTGGCAGGATGACCCGATGGATACCGAGCGCTACGCGGAGTTCACCGGGCTGCGATTCGACAGGCCCCGGGACCATGTTCTTCGGGTCACGCTCGACGCCCCCGGACTCAACGCGGTGAACCGGCAGGTACACCGCCAGCTAGCGGACGTGTGGCTGACGGTCGACCGCGACCCCGACACCCACGTGGCCGTGCTGCGTGGCGAGGGCAGGGCACTTTCCGCCGGCGGTGACTTCGAGCTGCTGGACGACATGATCGAGGACTACGAGGACCGCACGCTGGTGCTGCGCGAAGCGCGGGACCTCGTGTTCAACGTCATCAACTGCTCCAAGCCGATCGTCTCCGCGATCCACGGTCCCGCGGTTGGCGCGGGTCTGGTGGCAGCGGTGCTGGCGGACGTGTCTGTGGCGGCGCGCAACGCCCGCATCATCGACGGCCACACACGCCTGGGAGTCGCGGCGGGCGACCACGCCGCGATCTGCTGGCCGCTCATGTGTGGCATGGCCAAGGCCAAGTACTACCTGTTGACCTGTGAGCCACTCACCGGCGAGGAGGCCGAACGGATCGGTCTGGTCAGCTTGTGCGTGGACGAAGACGAGGTGCAGGACCGTGCCCTCGAGGTGGCCGCGAACCTCGCTGCCGGCTCGCAGTCGGCTATCCGTTGGACCAAGCTCGCGCTCAACAACTGGTACCGCGACCACTCGTCGATCTTCGACGCCTCGTGGGGACTCGAGTTCTACGGCTTCGGCGGTCCCGACGTCGCGGAGGGGCTCGCGTCGCACCGCCAGAAGCGTTCCCCCGAGTTCGGAGGCCCGACAAGCGAATAGGCACAACGCCCCGGACCTTTCGGATGACCGCCCGCTTGGCATTGTCAGTAGGTCCGATCCGAACGCACGCGGATACCCCTACCCCGCCCTATCGGTTTCATGGGTACGCGCGCCGCGGTGTTGAGTGGCTGGACTCTCACCTCACCCTGGCCAACAGGGGTGAGGTAGGCGACGGCCGACCGCGCGGAGCAATCGGCGTCATGGGTTGCGACGTGTGGCTAGGTTCTGTCGGCGATGCCGAGGGAGCCTGCACGTGCGGTGACGCCGAAGATCATGGGGGTGGTCAACGCTTCGGTGGATTCACTGACCGGAGGTGTCGACGCGGCCGGAGCCAAGGAGCTCGCGGTGTCGATGGTGGAATCGGGGGCATCGGTTCTCGACTGCGGCGGACAGTCGCTGCGGACCGATGTGAGAGAGATCAGCGCCGCCGAGGAGCTGGACCGGCTCCTGCCGGTGTTGGGCGCCGTGCGGGGAGCGTGTCCCGACACGGCGATCTCGGTGGACACCTACCGCGCCGAGGTAGCGGTCGCCGCGATCGAGGTGGGTGCGTCGATCGTGAACGACCCGAGCGGCCTGGTCGACCCGGAGCTAGCCGAGGTGGTGGCGGAGTCAGAGGTGGATCTGGTGGTCGCCTACAGCCGGGCGACACCCAAGGTGCGCATGACGCGCGACAAGCTCGTCGGCAATCCGATGGCTGACGGCATCGCGTTCCTGCGTGACCGTCTGGCCCGTCTGGACGCCGCGGGGGTCGATCGCAGGCGGGTGATCCTGGATCCCGGCCCGGATCTCGGCAAGGCGCCGGAGCAGACCATCGAGGTGCTGCGGGGCGCGTCGCGGCTGCGCGCTGCGCTGGGAGTGGATCGCCTGCTGTGGGCCGTGTCGCGCAAGGACTTCGTCGGAGCCCTGGTGGAGAAGATGCCCTCGGCGCGTGATCCGGGAACCTACGGTGCCCTCTCTGCGATCGAGGTGTGTCCCGGCGACATCGTGCGGGTCCACGACGTTGCCGGAGTCGCAGACTTCTACCGGGTTCGCGCAGCCGTGCTCGACGGCTGGGAAGGCACCCTCGACCTACCCGAGCGCTACCGCTACGACCCCTGAGAGCTACAAGGTCGATGATGGACCGAACGAACCGTACCCACCTTGGTCAGCCCTGCGTATCGCAGCCTTGTAGTGCGCGGTGATGCCACGCGCTTCCAGCTCTGCGGGTGCAACCTTGTCCAAGTTCAGCGACAGCAGTATTCCGATCGAGCTGGACGGTAGGTGTGGATCCCAAAGGGGCCAGTCGAAGCTGCCTTTCTTCCACCCTGGGGTACATCTAGTGGTGAGTAGGTGGCTGTCAAGGTTAGTAGCGACCGGGAGAAAGCGGAGTCCCAGCAGAGCCAGCCAGTCAGCGCCGGGTACACCCGTCTTCTTCTCCCCAGAGGGCTTGAATCCTCGGAGCGCGTGGATACGTTCACCTCGGCTGTTGTCCCAGCCGAGTACAGGTAGCTCGCTCTCGTAGGTCCACGGTCCCTCGATCGCTTCTACGATGTGTTCAGCAGTGATCCCGTCACGCAGTTGTTGCGCCATCAGAAGGAACTTCTGCTGGCCGGCTGTGAAGTGCAGGTGTGTGGGCTTGGCGTCCCCGTTGCCTGCCTCGGCCTCTTCGCTCAGAAGCGAGTGGATCAGGCGCAGATCGGTGTCGTCATGTGCGTTTTCGATCCATGATCTGACCGCGCCGAGTTCGGGCTTGATGTCGGTCGCGGGTGTGAGTGGATCCGGCCCATTAAGGGCGACGCGTTCGTTCCAGCTGGCCCGGTCTTCATCGATTGTTCTGACGAGCTGATCCATGTCGTCGGGTCCTCTCAGAACCGCATGTGGGATGAGGCCGCCTTCCCAGCGCAGGGTTGCTTCCGACATACCGTTGCGATCCATTGCGTCGACTACGCCTAGTGCTGCAAGGAAGCCGAGTGGGTTGGAGCCTTGTAGCGCTCGGAGGTGGATTTCACTGGGCATCGGTGAGCCCCCTCTGCTCTTGGGAACTCCGCCATTGGTCCGCGAGGCGGAATATCGCTTCGAGTCGTGCCAAGCCGTACCACCCGTACCGTGCTCCCAGCGTTCCGAACATGGTCTCAATGCCGGAACCGAATCGTGCAAGGCCATGATCGCTGGATGCCTCGAGATGGAGTCCAGCATGATCGGTGGTTACCAGAACCGGTGCTTCATCGATCGCTACGGGTGCCAGTGGCCGACAGTAGCCATGGTGGCTTGCAACCAGATAGGTGACGAGTTCGGCATCGTTGGCTGAGCTCAGTACTTGAGGTGCCGAACGAATCAGGGCAACGCTTTGGAGCTCGTGGCGCTGGCCACGTGGGTAGCCACTGCGTTCGCGTGCCTGTCGCCGCACGGAACGTTCGCTCGGTGAGGTGTTGATCGACTTCGCGAGAAGTTGGTCATGTCTGACTAGTTCGACCGGATCACCACCACAGAGCCACAACTGGAATCGTGGATCAGCCTTACCGAGGTCGTGTAGCCGCCCAGCCAAGCGGAGGTCGTCTACAAGTGCAGGTTGGAGCCCGATTTCGGTCGCGAACTGCGCAGCGACATCTCCAACGCCTTTCAGATGCTCGGGTAGGTAGCTCACAGTTGCGGTGAAAGAGGCCGCATCCACCTCACCGTCGGTCTCCTGGTCAGGTACTTCGAAGGCCTCATCGCCGACGTTGGATCCACGAGCGTCATCGAGTGGGTCGAGGCTGCTCACGAGGAACCAGTTCTGCTCAGCGGCGACGTCTTCGGGGCTTTGCTCTGAATCAGAAGTGCTGTTCGGGATGCGCGTAGCACCAACAGCGCTTAC
>JBKEAI010000218.1:0-18435 GCA_047972145.1 Microthrixaceae bacterium | reverse complement strand
CCAGATCTACACGCACGTGAGCCGGGAGCGGTTGCGAGCGGTGTACGAACAGGCGCACCCGAGGGCGAAATGATGCGTACCACAGCAAAGGAGCGATCCGCGGAACGCTCCCCAGAACGGTCCACTGAACGCAGGTCATCGAATCTTCGCTCCTCGGCCGGCGATGCCGCCGAGGAGTTGGAACGACTCTGGGACACCTACAAGGAACACGGATCGTCATCTGCGCGCGAGGCGCTGATCGTGCACTTCTCCCCGTTGGTCAAGTACGTCGCGGGTCGGGTGGCGGTCGGGCTGCCCCCGAACGTGGAACAGGCCGACCTGGTGAGCTACGGGATGTTCGGGCTCATCGATGCGATCGACAAGTTCGAACCCGAACGCGGCTACAAGTTCGAGACCTACGCGATCAGCCGCATCAAGGGTGCGATCCTCGACGAGTTGCGTTCGATCGACTGGGTGCCCCGTTCGGTGCGCTCCAAGCTCCGCCAGATCGAAGCTGCGATCGCGAAGTTGGAGGCGTTGCACCACCGCCCCGCTACCGATGCCGAACTCGCGGCCGAGCTCGAGTGGACCGACGAACAGCTCCAGACCGCACTCAACCAGATCTCCCAGGTCGGCCTGGCGGCGCTCGACGAGATCCTCGCCGTTCCCGGCGACAAGGGCGAGGCGATCACCCTCGGCGACACGATCGCGGACACCTCCGTCCACGGTCCGATGGGTGCCTTCGAGGTTGCCGAGACCCGCCAGCTGCTGGGTCAGGCGATCAACGCGCTCCCCGAGCGCGAGAAGCTCGTGCTCACGCTGTACTACTACGAATCGATGACCCTCCAAGAGGTCGGGCAGGTGCTCGGAGTCACCGAGTCGAGGGTGTGCCAGATCCACACCAAAGCCGTGCTTCACCTGCGCACCCGCCTCCAGGCCGCCGAGCGCATCCCCCCTCTGTAGAAGCTCCTCGTCGGTGCTTGCCATCGGTGGGCCACCCGACCCGTTTCGCCCGCACGGCATTGCACCCGAAGCTGGCCCCATGCGGGCGGCACCTGTCCTGGCGCTGGTCGTCGCGGTCCACTTTCCGGGGGCCGTGCCGGTCGACGCACCACCTCCCGAGACCACGCTCGGGTCACCCACCGGCGCGCCTTTGGCGCGCGCTGTTGGCGGGGTCGCGTGGAGCCAGGAGGGGAGCACGCGATGGGAGTGGCCCGTCGCTGCTGCGGTGGTCGACTGGTTCAGGCCACCGAGCTCGCCGTGGGGTGCCGGCAACCGGGGTTGGGAGTTCGACACCCACAGCGGTGACCCGGTGCGGGCGGTCGGGCGCGGCGTCGTGCGGTGGGCCGGTCGGGTCGCCGGGCGCGGGGTCGTCACGATCGACCACGGGGGTGGGCTCCTGTCCAGCGTCACCGGTCTCGCGGCGATCGAGGTGTCCGCGGGCCAGAGTGTCCGGGCCGGCGCGCGGATCGGCTCGGCGATGCCATCGCTGCACCTGGGGTTCCGCCTCGACGGTCGGTACGTCGATCCGGCCCGCTTCCTTCAGCGTCCGACACATGCCGTGTTGGTGCCTGTGCCCGACTGAGTGGCCCCGGCGGTCGGGCCATCGGCGACGCACTCGGGTGGGAGGGTTCGGCTGGGGGTTCCCGCTGGCAGGGTCCAGGTGGCGGTTCAGGTGCGGTGCTTCCGGCTGGGAACTCCCCGGGCCCGGCACTACAGTGTCACGTCGGCCCGGACCCGGGTCGACGAACCACATTTCCGCCCGTCCGCACCTTTCGGTCGCCTCCTCGGCGCAGCAGGACGGGTTTCGCCGAACCGAAAGGGAGGAGCCAGACGTGACCGCAGTAGTCACCATGAAACAACTCCTGGAGGCCGGGGTCCACTTCGGCCACCAGACCCGCCGCTGGAACCCGAAGATGAAGCGGTTCATCCACGGCGACCGGGGCGGCATCTACCTGATCGACCTCAACCAGACCCTCGGAGGGATCGAGTCGTCCTACACGTTCGTGCGGGATCTGGTCGCCGGTGGCGGCACGATCCTGTTCATCGGCACCAAGAAGCAGGCGCAGGACTCGATCCAGGGCTTCGCCGAGAAGTGCGGGATGCCCTACATCAACCAGCGCTGGCTGGGTGGCATGCTCACCAACTTCGAGACGATCTCCAAGCGCGTCGCGAAGATGAAGAACCTCCAGCGGATGCGGGCATCCGGTGAGTTCGAGGCGATGCCCAAGAAGGAGGCCCTCCTGCACAGCCGTGAGCTCGCGAAGCTGGAACGCAACCTCGGAGGCATCCGCAACCTCGAGCGCTTGCCCGACGCTGTGTTCATCCTCGACACCAAGAAGGAGGACATCGCGGTCACCGAGGCCAACAAGCTCGGCATCCCGGTGGTGGCGGTGGTCGATACGAACTGCGATCCCGACGTGGTCGACTACGTGATCCCCGGCAACGACGACGCGATCCGTGCGGGAGACCTGATGTGCAGGGTGATCTCCGACGCGGTCATCGAGGGCAAGTTGATGCGCTCCAAGTTGCATCCCGAAGCGGTCGAGACCCGACCCCGCACAATCGAGGAGGAAGCGGCCCACGAGCAGCGCCAAGCCGAGGCGCGCGCCCAGGCCGCTGCTGCGGCTGCGCAGCGTGAGGCCCGCGTGGCCGCCGCGGCAGCGGCGCCGGCCCCCGGGGCAGCGCCCGCTCCAGCTGCCGATGCTTCCGGCCCCGAGGCCGCCGTGCCGACAGGTGATGCCGCCCCGGCGGACACCGGTGAGTCGGCTCCCGCCGCCGACTCCGAAGTGCCAGGAGGGTCCGCCTGATGGCCGATTTCACAGCCAAGGACGTCAAGGCACTGCGCGACGCCACCGGCGCGGGGATGATGGACGCCAAGAAGGCCCTCACAGAGGCCGACGGCGACATGGACCGCGCAGCCCAGGTGCTTCGCGAGAAGGGCCTGTCCAAGGTCGCCACCCTCGAGGATCGCGACAACAGCCAGGGGGCGGTCGCGGTCGCCCGCTCCGCCAACAAGGTCGCCCTCGTGGAGCTCAAGTCGGAGACCGACTTCTCGGCCAAGGCCGACGACTTCGTCAGCCTCGTGCAGCAACTGGCCGACGCGGTGCTCCAAGGTGGCGAGGCCGCGGTGGAGGCCCCGGAGCTGACCAAGGCGATCGAGGACATCCAGATCGCGAAGAAGGAGAACATCGAGCTCGGTCGGGTCGCCTACTTCGAGGCGGCCGAGGGCAACGGTGTCGATGCCTATGCGCACGTCCAGGATGGCCGTGGAACCAACGGGGTGATCATCGAGATCGAAGGTGCCGACGACGACACCGCACACGAGATCGCCCTGCACTGCGCATTCGCGAAGCCTGATGCTCTCACCCGTGAGGAGATCGCCCCCGAACTGGTCGAAAAGGCCAGGGCGAGCTTCGAGGCGCTGACCCTCAAGGAGGGCAAGCCCGAACAGGCCGTGCCCAAGATCGTCGAGGGCCGCCTCAACTCCTGGTACGGCGAGCGGGTCCTGCCCGAACAGGGGCTCTTCGGAGACAAGCAGACCGTCGCTGATCGTTTGGGTGGTGGCCACATCGTGCGGTTCGCCCAGGCCTACATCGGTGCCTGAAGCGCCTCCTCCCTCCGGGCGTCGCGAGCCCCGATGGTCGCGGATCCTGGTGAAGCTCTCCGGCGAGGCCTTTGCAGGTGGAGCCGGCAACGGACTCGACGGCGAGGTGATCGCCTCGGTGGCGAGCGAGATCCGCGATGTCAAGGAGAGCTTCGAGGTCGACATCGCGATCGTCGTCGGTGGCGGCAACATCTGGCGCGGGATGAGCGGCGAAGGTGCCGGCATGGACCGCGCCCAGGCCGACTACATGGGGATGCTGGCCACGGTGATCAACGCGCTCGCGCTTCAGGAGACCCTCGAGCGCCTCGGCCAGCCGACGCGGGTGCAGACAGCGATCCACATGTCCCAGGTGGCAGAGCCCTACATACGACGCAAGGCGATCAGACACCTCGAGAAGGGTCGGGTCGTCATATTCGCGGCCGGCACCGGAAACCCGTTCTTCACCACCGACACAACCGCCGCCCTGCGGGCGGTCGAGATCGACGCCGGTGCGATCCTCATGGGCAAGAACGGCACCGACGGCGTGTACTCCAGCGACCCGCGCACCGATCCCGAAGCAGAACTGCTCACCGAGGTCACCTTCATGGACGTGCTCCAGCGGGGTCTCAAGGTGATGGACTCCACCGCCACCTCGCTGTGCATGGACAACGAGGTTCCGATCTGCGTGTTCGATCTCATGGGACGCAACATCGCGGCACTCCTCGATGGCGAGCACATCGGAACGCTCGTCTCCTGATCCGGTGCATCCGTCCCGGCGAGTGACGCGAACGTCTGATGCGAATGTCTGAAGCCGTGGTCGCGTATGTGGAAGGCTGGCAGCGTGAGTGACGACCTGGCAGACGCCATCCTCGACGACGCCGTCGAGCGAATGGACAAAGCGGTCACCCACGCGCGTGCGGAGTTCTCAGGAATCCGCACCGGCCGGGCGAACCCGGGTCTGGTCGACAAGCTCCCGGTGGAGTACTACGGGTCGACCGTTCCGATGCAGCAGCTCGCGGGATTCTCGGTTCCCGATGCGCGGATGTTGATGATCAGCCCGTTCGACAAGAGCTCGATCAACGCGATCGAGCGCTCCATAGTGGACGCCAACCTGGGTCTCAACCCCTCCAACGACGGGGCGGCGATACGTCTCGCGTTCCCGCCGCTCACCGAGGAGCGGCGTCGGGACTTCGTGAAGCTCGCTCGCGCGCGCGCCGAGGACGGGCGCAACGCTGTTCGTTCGGCACGCCGCGAAGCACGCAAGGATCTCGAGTCGATGCAGCGCGACGGCGACCTGTCCGAGGACGAGCTTCGCAGGTACGAAAAGCAACTCGACGACCGGACCCACTCGCGTGAGTCCGAGATCGACGACGCACTGGAGCAGAAGACCGCCGAGCTGATGGAGGCCTGAGAGCGCCCGTTGGGCGGGCGCACTCGAACCCGAGCCATGACAGACGACAACGAACTCGACGAAGAAGCCGGCGAGGACAGCGCGAGGTCCTTGCGCGAGCCGAGTGAGGGTGTTCGGATCCTCGGTGCCCAGGAGGCGGCCGAGGCGACCGGTCGCCACGACGTGGTGCGCCGAGGAGAGAGGGACAAGCGATTCGGTGACCGTCCCGACGCTCCTGAGCCGACCGGTGACCTACCCCGGATCACGATCTCCTCCACCGAGGGATCTTCGAGCTCGAGCGGTTTCGGGGCGGTACCGGTGGTGTCCTCGGAGACCCGGTCACCTCGAGCGGACAGCTCGCTCGGCCATGCGAGGGTGGCACCCGACGAGGAGGTGGACGAGGTCGTGGATGTCGATGAGGTCCTACACGATGAGCGCGACGGTGATCCGCTACCGGTCCAGGAGCCCTTCCCCGCCACTGAGCGGGAATCGAGTGCCGAGGTCACCGCGCCTGCCGGAGAGGTTGCGCAGGTTCCATCGCTGGATACCGACCCGAGCCCACTCGGGGACATCGACGCGCCGGTCAACATGGGTGAGGACGACAGCTTTGTGCTGCCCCATTGGACCGAACCCGCGACCGGTCAGGTCCCCAAGGTAGTCACCGACTCCCCGCTCGCAGACGATGAGACCGGCGAACACACACGTTGGCGCGACGACGCCAGCGAGGACACCCAGGGTGGCTTCGAGGATCTGCTCGACGACGGGCCCCGGCTCGGAGCGTTGTCGGGCCAACGCGATCCCTACGAGGACGACGAGGACGACGACTACTCGTTCTTCGACGATCCCGACGGCGACTCGGATGACCCACTCGCCGGATTCGGTGTACCCGACGGTCCGTTCGACGAACCACCGGTCCGCTCGGCCCCGCGCTCGCGCCAGCGCCGCGCCGGCCGCCCGGAACGACCGCGACGCCCCGACGACGACGGCACCGGAGGCCATGAGAGGCCCCGGCCGACCCGCTCTGGTGGTGGAGGCGACCGCAACCTGCCGGTGGCCGTCGCCGTTGGTGTCGGCCTCGCGGCACTGGGGCTGATCTGCTTCATGCTCGGCACGATCCCCACCGCGATCCTTGCGACGGTCGTGGTGTGCCTCGCCGGCACCGAGTTCTACAACGCTGTGCGCGAGGTCGGATACAACCCGGCGAGCCTGCTGGGACTTCCAGCGATGGCCGGGCTGGTCCTCGGGCCTGCTCTGTTCGGCCTCGGCGCATACCCGGTGCTCCTGGGCATCATCGTGGTGTCGGGGCTCATTTGGTACCTGATGGTCGCTCCCGGTGAGGGCTCGGTGGTCAACCTCGGCCTGACGCTGCTCGGCACGTTCTGGATCGGTGGGCTCGCCTCCTTCGCAGGGCTGTTTCTCGGCCTCGGAGATGTAGTGGCGGACCGGGGGGGCCTCGACTCCAACCCGGGTATCGGTGTGCTGCTCGCGGCGGTGATCGCCTCGGTGTCCTACGACGTCGGCGGGTACTTCGTCGGCAGGCAGTTCGGTCGCACACAGCTCTCCGAAGCGAGTCCCAACAAGACCCAGGAGGGATTCGTTGGTGGAGTGCTGGTATCGGTGGTGGTCACCACGGCGGTGGTGTCGTTCATCTCTCCGATCGGCGACGGTTCGATCTTCCGGATCTTCGTGTTCGCTCTGTTGGTGGCCATCGCTGCTCCGGTCGGCGACCTCTGCGAGTCGTTCGTAAAGCGCGATCTCGGGGTGAAGGACATGGGCTCGGTGCTGCCGGGCCACGGTGGGATCCTCGACCGCTTCGACTCCCTGCTGTTCGTACTCCCTGTGGCCTACTTCGTGACCATCCCGCTGGGGATCTGGACGGTCTGAGGACCCAGCAGGCGCCATCGGGGGCAACCCAGTCGGGTGCCCGCGCCCGCCTGGAGGTGACCGTCGGTAGAATTGCTGGTTCATGACCACAGTCGCCGTGTTGGGATCGACGGGGTCGATCGGCACACAGACGCTCGATGTGGTGGCCGCTGACCCGGAGAACTTCGAGGTGGTCGCGCTCGGCGCGAACTCCTCGGTGAAAGAGCTCGCCCAGCAGGCTCATCGGGTGCGACCGGACACGGTCGCCATCGCGTCGAGCGACCACGCGGCCGAGCTCAAGGAGTTGCTGCCGGTCGGTGTCGAGTTGCTCGCCGGTCCCGAAGCGATGGCGGAGGCGGCGCTGCGCGCGGATGTGGCGGTCAACGGGGTGGTCGGCTTCGCCGGTCTGTCGGTGACGCTCGCTGTACTCGCCGCGGGCAAGCGACTCGCGCTGGCCAACAAGGAGTCGCTCATCGCAGCAGGGCCCGTCGTCGCCCCGCTGCGCGATACCCCGGGTGCGGAGCTGATCCCCGTCGACAGCGAGCATTGCGCGATCCACATGTGCCTGCGCGCGGGCGAGGGAACGCGCCGGCTGCGCGAGGTGGTTCTCACAGCGTCGGGCGGACCCTTCAGGGGGCGTTCGGCTTCGGAGTTGGAATCGGTCACCCTCGCAGAGGCCCTGGAACACCCGACGTGGTCGATGGGACCCAAGATCACCGTGGACTCCTCCACGCTGATGAACAAGGGCCTTGAGGTGATAGAAGCCCATGAGCTGTTCGGGGTCGACTACGACGACATCGACGTGGTGGTGCACCGACAGTCGATCGTGCACTCCATGGCGACGTTCACCGACGGTGCGACCATCGCCCAGCTCTCGATGCCCGACATGAGGTTGCCGATCTCCTACGCACTGGCCTACCCGGACCGGATGTCGCATCCCTTCGGTGCCATGGACTTCACAGAGTCGTTCTCGCTGGACTTCGAACCGCCCGACCGGACCGCATTCGGGTGCCTCGACCTCGCGTACGCGGCGGGCAGGGCGGGCGGTACCGCCCCTGCGTACCTTTCGGCGGCCAACGAGTCGGTCGTGGATGCCTTTCTCGATGAGCGGTTGCGCTGGGTGGAGATCCCGGGGCTGCTGGCCGATGTGCTCGACGAATGGGACGGCGCACCTGCGGAGTCGGTTGAAGCAGTGCTCGAAGCGGACGCAGTAGGCCGTCGTCTTGCCTCTGAAATGTTGGCCCGCTGAACCGGGCCAACCCGACCCTTGGCCCACGACCCTTGGCCCTCAACCTTGGCCCTCAAACCTTGGCCCTCAAACCTTGGCAACGGAGATCCAGATGTCTGAACGCAGCGAAACGATGACCGAGGCAGCAGCCTCGGGGGTGGCGGCCGCCGGAGGAGAGCCTGAACCCGATGATCGCGGATCAAACCCCCTCGGGTCCCCGGTAGCGCGTTGGAGCGCGCTGGTGCTCTTCGCCGCCCTCGTGATCGTGGGTTGGGCGACCGGAGTGGTGGGGACCTGGTTCACGTTGTTGGTCCTCGCTCCGGTGGTCGTCGCGATGGCGGCCTCGGAGGCCGCCTTGGATTCCCTCTCGCGCTGGGCGAGGGTTGTGGCGGTGATCGGGCTCGTGGTGTGGTTGGCGGTCACCGGTGGCCTGCCGATGCTGCTCGTGGTGGCGATGGTGGTGCTGATGATCTTCCTGCACGAGCTAGGCCACTACATGGCTGCGAAGCGTGCCGGCATGAAGGTGACCGAGTTCTTCTTGGGCTTCGGTACCAAGCTGTGGTCCTTCCGCCGTGGCGAGACCGAGTTCGGCCTCAAGGCGATCCCTGCGGGTGCCTACGTGAAGATCATCGGGATGAACAACCTCGAGGAGGTCGACCCGGCCGACGAGCAGCGAACCTACCGCCAGGCGCCGTTCCACTCGCGGCTCAGCGTCGCCGCGGCGGGCTCGGCCATGCACTTCCTGCTGGCTCTGGTGCTGTTGGTGGTTCAGTTCGCAGCCTTCGGGCGTGCCGACGAGCAGGCCTGGGTGGTGGGTGACCTCACCGAAGGCGGTGCCGCACAGGCCGCTGGCATCGACAGCGGGGACCGCATCGTGGCCTTCGACGGGGCGCCGGTGGGTACCTTCGATGAGTTCCGCGACCAGATCCACTCCGCAACCGGGTCGGTCGACGTGGAGGTGGAACGCGATGGCGAGACCGTGGCCGTCCCGGTGGACCTGGTCCGGCGCTCCAAGGTGATCGGCACGGTAGGCACCGACCTCGACATCCTGGAGACACCCGACGGGGTCTTCGTGGGTCCGGTGCTGGAGAACTCCCGGATCGACCGGGCGGGGCTGGCCACTGGAGCGCAGGTCCTCGCTGTCAACGGTGAGGAGGTGAGCGACCTCGACTCGGTGGCGGCAGCCGTCGCCCGATCCGACGGCGGGGAGCTCTCCGTGGAGGTCGCTGGGGGATCCACGGTCGGAGCCGACGTGGCCGAGGTCGACCTCGGCAGCGAGCTCGCAATGACCGAACCGACTGCGTTCCTGGGTGTCGGACCCGAAAGCTTGCTGCGGCGCGAGTCGATCCCGGCGTCGATGGGCAGTGCGGTCGGTGAGTTCGGCAGGGGAGTGGGCGCAAGCGTCACGGGTATCGTGTCGGTATTCAGCCCGCCGCGGCTTTGGGGGTTCATGTCGGACACCGTGACCGGCACCCAACAGGACGTCACCGATGAGCCCACGCCCGCAGAGCAGGTCGCGGTGTCCACCGATGCGGGGCGGCCCACCTCGATCATCGGTGCGGTCGCCTACGGCGCGGACATGACCGCTGAGAACCTCTCCAACCTGATCGGCTTCATGATCGGGCTCAACATCTTCATCGGTGTGTTCAACCTGATCCCCCTCCTGCCCTTCGACGGCGGCCATGTGGCGATCGCCGTGTACGAGAAGTGCCGTGAGGTCGCACGCCGTTCCAAGAGGCGCTACATCGCGGATGTGACCAAGATGATCCCGGTGGCCTACGGGGTGGTGATGGTGCTGGCGGTGGTCGGGATCCTCGCGATGTACCTGGACCTCACCCAGGGCGTGAGCGCGTAGCCTGACCCCATGGACGCGTCCACCGCGAGCTTTCCCCGGCGGCGATCCCGCCGCATAGACGTCGGCGGCGTCCCGATCGGAGACGGTGCCCCCGTGTCGATCCAGTCGATGACCACCACCAAGACCGCCGATGTCGACGGCACGCTCGCACAGATCTACTCACTGGCCTCAGCGGGCTGCGACATCGTGCGCTGTACCTGCAACTCCTCCGGTGCTGCCGAAGGGCTGGCTCACATCGTGCCGCGCAGCCCCATCCCCGTGATCGCTGACGTGCACAACAACCACCGCATGGCCCTCGCCGCGCTCGACGCCGGCGTCCAGGGCCTGCGCCTCAATCCCGGCAACATCCGAAACCCCGATCACATAAAAGCGGTGGCCGTCGAAGCGCGTGACCGGGAGGTACCGATCCGCATCGGGGTGAACGGTGGATCCCTCGATCCCGCTCTGTACGACAAGTACGGCAACACGGTCACCCCCGAGGCGATGGTCGAGTCCGCGATGATGGAACTCGACTACTTCTCCCAGGTCGACTTCGACCTCGTGAAGATCTCGGTCAAGGCCTCCAACGTGCCCCTCATGGTCGAGGCATACCGACTGTTGGCTGCCACGACCGATGTACCCCTGCATCTGGGGGTGACCGAGGCCGGGCCACTGCCTGAGGGCTACATCAAGGCCACCGCGGGCATCGCGACGCTGCTCGCGGAGGGCATCGGCGACACGATCCGCTACTCGCTTACGGCTGATCCCGTCGAGGAGGCGCGCTCCGGGCGGGTACTGCTCGAATCGATGGGCCTACGCGAACGCACCGACATCGACCTCATCGCCTGTCCATCATGCGGTCGCGCCGAAGTCGACGTGATCAAGGTCGCGCAGGATGCGAGGGAGGCACTCAAAGACCGTGACCTTCCCCTTCAGGTCGCAGTGATGGGCTGTGTGGTGAACGGGCCCGGCGAGGCCCGCGACGCCGACCTGGGGATCGCCGCAGGCCGTGGCCGCGGCCATCTGTTCGTCAAGGGGCGCAACGTCGCAGTCGTCGAGGAATCGGAGATGGTCGACCAACTTGTGGAGTGGGCCGAGTTCATCGCCGAGTACGGCACCGAGGCGGCGCTCGCACGGGTGGATTCCTCCAAGGCCGCACGCGAGGCGGAGAAGGATCGCGCCGAGCTGCTCGACGAGCAGGGCTCAGACGCGAACGGCTCCGCGCAGCGGGTGGAGATCATCCACCGGCACCTGTCGGGCTGAACCGCTCTGAACGCGTACCATCGCCCGCCATGGCCAAGGCTCCAGTACTCACACCCCAGGGCGAGGACTTTCCGCGGTGGTATCAGGACGTTCTCAACAAGGCGTCCTTAGCGGAGAACGGGCCCGTGCGCGGCACGATGGTCATCCGACCCTATGCGTACGCTCTGTGGGAACGGATGGTCTCGGGCGTCGACGAGCGCATCAAGGCCACCGGCGCGGAGAACGCGTACTTCCCGTTGTTCATCCCGGAGAGCTACCTGCACCGCGAGGCGGACCACGTCGAGGGGTTCTCGCCTGAGCTCGCAGTGGTGACCCATGCCGGTGGCAAGGACCTCGAGGAACCCGCTGTGGTGCGCCCGACATCGGAGACGGTCATCGGGGAGTACATGGGCCGGTGGATACAGTCCTACCGCGACCTGCCGCTGCTGTTGAACCAATGGGGCAACGTGGTTCGTTGGGAGCTGCGCCCCCGGTTGTTCCTGCGCACCTCAGAGTTCCTGTGGCAAGAGGGCCACACCGCCCACGCGTCGGCGGCCGATGCGAGCGCGTACGCCCGGCAGATCCTCGAAGAGGTGTATGCCGACTTCATGGTCGAGGTTCTCGCCATCCCCGTGTACAAGGGTGTGAAGACCGCAGCGGAGCGCTTCGCGGGGGCGGTGAACACCCTGGCATGTGAGGCGATGATGCGCGACGGCAAGGCGCTCCAGATGGGGACCACCCATGAGCTGGGTCAGAACTTCGCGAAGGTGTTCGACATCGGGTACTCCGATGCGCAGGGTGCCCAACAGCTCTGTTGGACCACCTCCTGGGGGGTGTCGACGAGGATGATGGGCGGGCTGATCATGGCCCACGGCGACGATGCGGGGCTGCGGATCCCTCCACGATTGGCCGAGATCCAGGCGGTCGTGATGGTGGTGCGCGACGACGATGACGGCACTGTGTGCGGGGCCGCAGCAGACCTGGTGGACCGGCTTTCGGCATCGGGTGTGCGCGCCCGACTCGACGAGCGTACCGACATCCCGTTCGGACGGCGGGCGACCGACTGGGAGCTCAAGGGGGTTCCGGTGCGCGTCGAGTTGGGTCCGCGCGACCTGGCAGAGTCGACAGCGATGGTGGCGCGCCGCGACTCGCCCGACAAGGAACCCCGCGGGATCGACGAGCTGGTTGGTGCCCTGGGGCCGTTGCTGGAGGAGATCCAGGCCGGGATGCTCGCGGCTGCAACCCTCGAACGCGACTCGCGAACGGTCGAGGTCTCCAGTGTGGAAGAGGCCCTCGAGGCGTCCCAGGGCGGGTTCGCGAGGATCCCCTGGGCCGAACTGGGGACCGACGGTGAGGCCCGCCTCGCCGAGGACGCCGTCACGGTCCGCTGCCTCCAGGATGGCGATGGTGAGGTCCCCGGGGATCCCACCGCTCCCGGGGTCACCGCCCTCGTCGCCCGCTCCTACTGACCCCCCTCCCGTCCCTACCCCCCTTCTGTGGTGCGTCGCTAGCCTCACAGGCTCGTCTCGCACCACAGAACCGGGGGTAGGGGCGTGGTATCTGCGGGGGGCGCGGCGACGCGCCTATACTCCCTGATTCGGCTTGTTCGGAAGGCGTGGGCGCTGCCCACGCCTTTTGTCTGGGTCGTGCAAAGTGCAAGGTGGCGCGGACGGCCAGACGAGGAGGTGACATGAGTGCGACGACAGAGCGGGTCGGCGATCTCGTGGCACCCATCCTCGAACGGATGGACCTCGAGCTCTACGACATCGACCAGCCCGGAGGCACGCTGCGCGTCCTGGTCGACGGCACCAGCGGCGTCGGCGTCGACCAGCTCGCCGAGGTGTCACGGGCGCTGTCGAGCGCGCTGGATGCCGACGAGCCGATCGCGGGTTCCTACACCCTCGAGGTCTCCTCGCCGGGTCTGGAGCGCCCGCTGCGCCAACCGCGCCACTATGAGGCTGCGATCGGTGAACGCGTGAAGCTCAAGCTGTTCCCCGGCGGCGATGGCGACCGTCGCATCGACGGTGTGCTGTCCGCTGTGGGACCCGACAGCGTTCGGGTGACCGGCGACGACGGGGTGCGCATCGTCGAGTTCGCACGCATCGCAAAGGCCCACACCGTCTTCGAGTGGGACGGTGGAGCTGGTACCGACCCGGTCCGGACCAGGGCCGCCACAACAGAATCCGTGGCCGAAACAGAATCTGCAACCACAACAGAATCCACACACGAATCCGAAGAGGACAACCGATGAATCCCGAGATGATGGAGGCCCTGACCGCTGTAGCCGCCGAGCGCGGCGTCTCGGTCGACACCTTGTTCGCGGCGCTCGCCGAAGCACTGGAGGCGGCCTACAAGAAGGAGCCCGATGCATATGAGTTCTCGTGGGTGAACATCGACACCGAGACCGGCGAGATGCGGGTGTTCGCGCAGGAGCTCGACGAAGAGGGTGAGCCGGTCGGCCCCGAGATGGACGTCACGCCCGAGAACTTCGGTCGGATCGCGGCCCAGACGGTGCGCCAGGTGATGAGCCAGCGGATCCGCGAAGCCGAGCGCGAGCTCAAGTACGAGGAGTACGCGGGCCGAGAGGGCGACATCGTCACGGGCATCATCCAGCAGAGCGACCAGCGTTACACACTGCTCGATCTGGGCCGGGTCGAGGCCCTGTTGCCCCAGTCCGAGCAGGTCAACTTCGAGCGCCCCGAGCCCGGTGAGCGGGTGAAGGCATACATAGTCGAGGTCCGCAAGACGATCAAGGGTCCCCAGATCGTCGTTTCGCGGACCCATCCGGGCCTGGTCAAGCGACTCTTCGAGCTCGAGGTGCCCGAGATCGCCGATGGTGTGGTCGAGATGCGCGCGTGCGCGCGCGAGCCCGGCCAGCGGACCAAGATCGCGGTCTGGTCCAACGATGCGAACATCGACCCCGTCGGCGCATGCGTCGGTGCCCGTGGTGCCCGGGTGCGTCAGGTCGTCAACGAGTTGCGCGGCGAGAAGATCGACATCGTGCCCTTCTCCGAGGACCGCCACGACTTCGTCATGAAGGCACTCCAGCCCGCCCGGGTCAAGGAGGTGCGCATCGACGAGGAGTCGGCGCACGCGGATGTGATCGTGCCCGACCAGCAGCTCTCGCTGGCCATCGGCAAGGAAGGCCAGAACGCCCGCTTGGCGAGCCGCCTGAGCGGCCTGCGCATCGACATCCGCTCCGAGGCCGAGATGGCCGCTCAGGAGGCCTACGACGAGGCATACGGCGGGGACTCGTGGGCGGACGGCGAGTGGATCACCGATCCGGAGACCGGCCAGCAGATGTGGCAGCCGGCCGACGGCAGCGCGCCGCTCACCTACGAGGAGTGGGAGGCCCAGTCCGGAGCGGACGGCGAAGCCGAAGCGCAAGATGCCGAGGCATCCGACGTGACGGCGTCCACTGAAGATTCGGAGGCAACCGACCCCGCGGACGCAACCGATGCCGCCGGGTCTGCTGGAGGCGCCGAGACGACCGGGGAGGTTGAGCCAACCGGCGAGGCTGAGCCAGCCGGAGAAGAGGCTGAGCCGACCGGAGTAGCAGCCACGACCGGCGAAGCACAGGACACCGATGCGGGTGCCGATGACGGCGGGGACAGTGCCGACTCCGCCGAGTCCGCTGAAGCAGGCGACACCCCTGCCGAGGACACCGCCGGCTGATCCTCGCTTCGCTTGATCGCTGCCCCTGTCGGTCTGCTCGCTCGCTGAACGGTGGCGCCCGCTGATCGATGCCCGGGTTGGCTCGGGCGCCCGCAGAACCCGGCAGCCGGCACCGGGTGGCTCCGAGGCGGTCACCACCCGGAGCCCGGTTGAGCGGATTTCACCCCGGTGAGGGGTTTCGCGGTTCGTATCGACCCGCGATACATGCGAGGATGGACGGCCGCCGTACACCGAGGGTGCTCCCCGCGCCTGCGGGGTGGCCCTGAAGAGAATCAACGAACGGAAGACCTTGCCAAAGGGAAAGAAGCGCGTCTACGAGCTCGCGAAGGAGCTCGGAATGACCAACAAGGAGTGTCTCGACCTGTGCCTGTCGATGGGCTACGCGGTCAAGAGCCACTCCTCGTCGTTGGATGAGGCCTACGCGGACCAGGTCCGCCGCAAGGCCGAAAAGGACGGACTCACCCGCGACGAGCAGCCTGAGGAGCCCAAGAAGGCACCTGCCAAGAAGAAGGCTCCGGCGAAGAAGAAGGCGGCGGCGCAGAAGGCTCCGGCCAATAAGGCACAGGACGGCGCATCCGATGATGCCGGTGGCGCCGATGCTGCATCCCCTGCCCCAGCCGCCCCCGTAGAGCAGGATCCGGGGTCGGGCTCCGCCAGCGCGCAAGCCACAGCCGTACAAGCCGCGGCACCTCCGGAGCCCGAGGTCACCGCACCGGGCGAAGCCGCCCAGGCTCCTGCGGCCGCTGCACCCGAGGCTGCTGTGCCGGCGGCGCAAGAGGGTGCACCGATGCCCGAATCGGTGACCGCGCCCGCGCCGGCAGCCCCCTCGGCTCCCCACAAGGTGGTCAGCTCCAAGCCCGCATCCGGAAAGCCGGTCCGGCCACCCGCAGATGCGGCCCCGGCTCCCGCGCCCGCCGCGCCGCGACCCACCGAGGCATCTAAGCAGGCCGACTCGCCGGCGCGCCCGGCCGCAGCCGCCGGCGCACCCGGTGACGCCGCGACCGCTGCTGAACCGAGCACCGCTGCTGAAGCGAGCGCCGCTGCACCGGCCAAGCCGGCCGGCGCGCCCACGTCCGATTCCGGCAAGCCGATCCCACCACCCCCCGGGCCTCCCCGCTCGGCGTCGGGCAAGCGGATCCCACCTCCTCCCGGCCAGGGCGGGCGCCGTGCTGCACCGCCCAGCTCCGGTCCCCCCGGGCGCGGTACTCGCCCCGGTGGTGGCGGTGGCCCGGGTGGACAACGCTTCGGAGGCGCTCCTCCCGGCGGTCCCGGTGCTGCACCAGGGGGTGGCCCCGGAGGACGGCCCGGAGGTGGTCCGGGCGGCCGGGGTCGTCCCGGTGGCGGTCCGCGCCCACCGCGGCGCAAGGGGCGGCGTCGCCGCAACCGCGAGGAACTCCAGCCGATGGACGTTCCCACCTACACGCCCGCCGAGGAGCCCGTACCCGAGGGTGTCATAACTGTCGAGCGGGCATCGTCGCCCCAGGACCTCGGCCCCAAGCTCAACCGCACCGCGGCCGACGTGGTGCGGTTCCTGATGCAACAGGGTGAGATGGTCACAGCGACCCAGTCGCTCACCGACGACATGATCGAGCTGTTCGCGGCCGAGGTCGGCGCGGAGATCACCCTGGTCGATCCCGGCCAGGAGCAGGAGGTCGAGCTCCAGAAGGTCCTCGACCTGCCCGACGACGACGACGAGGACACCTCCGGCTATCCGAACCGTCCACCCGTGATCACGGTCATGGGCCACGTCGACCACGGCAAGACCAAGCTGCTCGACTACATCCGCGAGGCGAACGTCGTAGCTGGCGAGGCGGGTGGCATCACCCAGCACATCGGGGCCTATCAGGTGGTCAAGGAAGGCCACACCCTCACCTTCATCGACACACCGGGACACGCCGCGTTCACCGCGATGCGTGCCCGTGGGGCCGACGCCACCGACATCGTGGTGTTGGTGGTCGCGGCCGACGACGGTGTGATGCCACAGACCGAGGAGGCGATCGCCCACGCGAAGGCAGCCGAGGTCCCGATCGTCGTCGCGATCAACAAGATCGACCGTGAGAACGCGGATCCGAACCGGGTCATGCAGCAGCTCTCCGAGCACGATCTGGTCCCCGAGTCGTGGGGCGGAGACACGATCACCTGCGAGGTCTCCGCGCTGGAGGGAACCGGTGTCGACGAGCTGCTCGACCAGCTCCTGCTCGTGGCAGAGGTGGAGGATCTGAGAGCCAACCCCGATGGCCGAGCCACCGGTGTGGTCCTCGAAGCGCACCTCGACGTGGGCCGTGGGCCGGTCGCGACGGTTCTGGTCCAGCGCGGCACCCTGAGCGTCGGTGACCCGATGGTGGCAGGGCCGGCCTGGGGTCGCATCCGGGCGTTGGTCAACGACCACGGCGAGCAGGTGAAGAAGGCGGCACCCTCCACACCGGTGCAGGTACTCGGCCTGTCGGATGTGGCAGAGGCCGGCGACACCTTCGCCGTCGCCCCCGACGAGCGCAAGGCCCGTTCGGTCGCGGAGACCCGCGAGCACTGGCAGCGTGAGGCCGGTCGTGCCCGGGACGCATCGGTCATGAGCTCGGGCGCCAAGCTCGAGGACATCTTCGCGGCGATCCAGGCCGGCGAGCAGGCGATGCTCAACCTGGTCGTGAAGGCCGATGTCCAGGGCTCCCTCGAAGCGCTCACCGAATCGCTCAAGAAGCTCGAGCGCGACGAGGTCAAGGTCGGCTTCGTGCTCCGTGGGGTCGGTGGGATCACCGAGAGCGACATCCAGCTCGCCGCCACCTCCTCGGCAACCATCATCGGGTTCAACGTGCGTCCGAGCCGTCAGGCCCGCGAGATGGCCGATGCCGAGGACGTCGAGATCCGTACCTACGAGGTGATCTACAAGCTGCTCGAGGACGTCGAGGCGGCGATGGTCGGCATGCTGGAGCCGGAGTTCACCGAGGTGGTCACCGGCGATGCCGAGGTGCGCGAGGTCTTCCGGGTTCCCAAGGCCGGCTCGGTCGCGGGGTGCATGGTCACCAACGGTCAGGTCACCCGCGGTTCCAAGGTGCGCTTCCTGCGCGAGGGCACGATCATCTGGAAGGGTGAGATCTCCTCGCTGCGTCGCTTCAAAGACGACGTGCGCGAGGTTGCCACCGGCTACGAGTGCGGCATCGGCCTGTCCGACTTCCAGGACCTCAAGCCCGGTGATGTGATCGAGACCTTCGAGCTCCAGGAGATCCCCCGGGACTGACCCCCGTGACCCGCCTTCGCGCCGGGTGTACCGGGACGCGAATGCACCCGGGTTGCAGCGCGGGCCGAGGGGGGAGAGCGAACCAGGGAGCAGAGATGGCCAGACGGTCCAACCCCAAGCCGTTCAAGCGGACCGACCGGATCGGCGAACTGGTGCGCGAGATCGTCGCCTCGGAACTGGAGCGGATCGGCGACGAGCGCCTCGAGATGGTGACGGTCACCGGGGTGCGCGTCGACCGTTCCCTCGAGCACGCGGAGGTGTTCTACTCGGCGCTGCTCGCCGAGTCCGACGACCGCCTCGACGAGGTCGAAGCCGCGCTCGAAGATGTCCGCTGGCCGGTGCAACAGGTGGTGAACCGTCAGGTCCGGGCGCGGCGCACGCCGCAGATCCGCTTCGCACCCGATGC
>JBKEAI010000207.1:0-13885 GCA_047972145.1 Microthrixaceae bacterium | reverse complement strand
CCGATGAGCACCCGGCTGAGGAACCCATGGCCGTGGGAGCCGACGATGATCACGTCCGCGTCGACCTCGTCCGCGGCGTGGATGATCATCTGCCCCGATGCCCCCTCCACGACGCGCCGCTCGACGATCGACGGGTCGAGTCCGATCGCTCGTGCGGTGTCTGCCACCTCGGCATCGCCCTCTTCGAGGATCGCCTGGCGCGCACGCTCGGATTCCGCGGGTGACAGCAGGTTGCCCTCGAACCCACCTGCTCCGGAGTCCTCCGCGATCGAGGTGTCCGCCACGGTGAGCAGGGTCACCTTCGTGGGATGCAGCAGGGCGACGCCCTGCGTTGCGGCATCCACGGAGACCTCGGAACCATCGGTTGCTATCAACGCGTGCAAGGCCGCTCCTGACTTCGTCGGGTGAACTCGCGACCCAGCCTACGCACTGACCGCGGCCGTGACGTTCCGGGCACGGGAACGGCTCCGGAGCTGCGCGGATGCCGAACCCGAGTCTGCTCTCAAGCCCCGGTCTCCTCGGCGAGGCCCCCTCGATGTGCCCCAGCCCCATCGGTCGGCTCGCCTATCCGGCTCACCCCGTTAGAGCGCCTGGTCGACTCCTGAGTCGACCAACGTGCGGTACAGCTCGGCGTAGAGCCCACCCCTTTCGAGCAACTCGGTGTGGGTGCCTCGCTGCACCACCCGGCCCTCGTCGAGAACCACGATCTCATCCGCGCCGGTGACGGTGGACAGCCGGTGCGCGATGACCACGGCCGTCCTTCCCTCCAGTGCGTGGGTGAGTGCACCCTGGACCGCCTGTTCGTTCTCCGCGTCGAGGCTCGAGGTCGCTTCGTCGAGGACCACGACGGCGGGGTCCTTGAGGAGCATCCTCGCTATCGCGAGGCGTTGCTTCTCACCCCCCGAGAGGCGGTAGCCGCGTTCGCCGACCATGGTGTCGAATCCCTCGGGCAGGTTGTCCACCACATCGAGCACCCGTGCCGCACGGCAGGCCTCGCGCAGTTGGTCGTCGCTCGCGCCCGGCCGCGCGTAGCGCAGGTTGTCCCCCACGGTGGCGTGGAACAGGTGTGGGTCCTGCGACACCACACCAACCGCGCAACGGAGGCTATCCAGGGTCAGGTCCCGCACGTCGTGGCCATCGACGCTCACCCGGCCCCCGGTCACGTCGTACAGCCGCGGGATGAGCGACGCGACGGTGGACTTGCCCGCTCCCGAGGGCCCGACGAGGGCGACGGTGGAGCCCGCTGGGATGTCGATCGACACGTCGTGGAGCACGGTCGGTGGACCACCTGGCACCTCGCGTTCGACCGGTCCGGTCTCGAGGCTGGCCACCGAACCCTCCGCCGCGCCCGGATAGGCGAAGGTCACGCCCTCGAGCCTTATGTCGCCGGTCACCTCGGGTAGAGCTTCCGCTCCGGGGCGGTCGGTGATCGGGTTCGACGCGTCGAGCACCTCGAACACCCGCTCGAAGCTCACGAAGGCGCTCATGACATCCACCCGGGCGTTGGTGAGGCTGGTGAGCGGTTCGTATATCCGCGTGACCAAGGTGGCGAGCGCCACCAGGGAGCCGGCGGTGATCGAGCCGCTGATGACCGAGCGTCCTCCAAGGAAGTACACCGCCGCCACGCCCACGGATCCCACAAGCGCCATCGAAGCCATGAAGACCCTGGTGTAGACCGCGGACCGGATACCGATGTCGCGCACACCCGCGGCGCGATCCGCGAAGGTGCCGGTCTCCTCGTCGTGGCGCCCGAAGAGCTTCACGAGCATCGCCCCCGCCACACCGAAGCGTTCGGTCATCTGCGCGTTCATCTCGGCGTTCAGCTGCATGCTCTGGCGCGTGTACCCCTGGAGCTTGCGCCCGACCCGCTTGGCCGGCACCAGGAACAGGGGCAACAACACCACCGAGACGATCGTCACCCGCCAGTCGAGTGCGATCATCGCGATCAGCGTGGTGACCAGCGTGACGACGTTGGACGCCACCGTGCCGAGTGTTCCAGTGACGGCCCGTTGGGCACCGATCACGTCGTTGTTGAGTCGGGAGACCAACGCGCCCGTCTGTGAACGCGTGAAGAACTGAAGCGGCATCCTCTGCACGTGGTCGAACAGCGCCACACGGAGATCGAAGATCAATCCCTCGCCGATGCGCGCCGACCACATCCGCTCGGCAAGCGACACCACCATGGCGAGTATCGCGGCGGCGACGACCGCCGCGGCGAGCAGAGCGAGACCTCCCGAGTCACCCTCGGGCAACGTGGTGTCGATGATCGTGCGGAACACCAGCGGTGGGACCAGAGCCAGGAGCGAACCGGCGACGATCGCGACCAGGAACCCGACCAGCTGGGCGCGGTAGGGGGAGGTCCACGACGCGACCCGCCTCACCAACGCCCGGTCGAGCGTCGCCCCTTCGGTCTGCGTCGGATCCTGGTGCAGCATCCGCATCATCGACATCGACACGGTCCGCGACGCTACCGGCGCCCATTGGTCCTGACCGCTTCGGCCAGCCGGGTCCCGGGGCCGGGGCTTGCAGTGCCTGACCCTGACAGGCCGGCGAAATCCGGTTCGGTCAGCGTGCCCGGTGGGACCGTGGGGGTGGCCGATGGTGCTCCGGCGGTGGCCGAAAGGCCAAGATGATCGGCGTGTCGACACAGATATCGCCCCGGCAACCGTGGGTGAGCGGCTTCAGGTCGTGTCGCCCGTCGGTGCTGCTCACAGCGGTCCTCGGGTGCGTGGTCCTCGGGTGCGTGGTCGCCCTTCCCGGGCCGGCCGGGGCGACAGCCCGTGCGATCACCCAGGGCGCGGCCGACTCGGTCGCCTCGGCGATGACCTGGTGGAAGGCCGCGATCCTCGGCACGGTCGAAGGTTTGACCGAGTACGTCCCGGTGTCCTCCACGGGCCACCTTCTGGTGGTCTCGCGCCTGGTCGGCCTGGGGGACACCGAGGCAGACCAGGCGGCGTCGAACACCTACGCGATCGCCATCCAGTTCGGTGCGATCATCGCGGTGGCCGGACTGTTCTGGCGCAGGTTCCTCGACATGGTCCTGGGGCTGTTCGGTCGCTCCCCGAGCGGCAGACACCTGCTCATCGTCACGATCATCGCCTTCATCCCCGCCGCTGTCGTGGGGTTCCTGTTCGACGACGCCATCGAGGAGCGCCTCTTCGGCCCCTGGCCGATCATCGCCGCATGGGTCGTCGGGGGTGTGGGAATCCTCGTGTTGGAAAGGGCAGGACTTCTGCCCCGGGGAGGGCGCGAGCCGGACGACTCCGACGGCACCGATCCGCTCCTGGCGATCACCTACCGCCAGGCCGCCCTGATCGGAACCGCCCAGATCGCGGCGCTCTGGCCCGGTACGAGCCGTTCGCTGGCGACGATCCTCGGAGCGCTCCTGGTGGGTGTGGCGATGCGTGCAGCGGTGGAGTTCAGCTTCGTGCTCGGCTTCGTCACCCTCAGCGCCGCCACCGCCTACTCGTTGTTGAGCGACGGTGGCGCCCTGGTCGACCAGTTCGGCCTGCTCGACCCGGTCATCGGACTGCTGTTCGCTTTCGTGGCAGCGGTGATCGCGATCCGTTGGATGATCGGCTATCTCGAAAGCAACAGCCTGGCGATCTTCGGCTGGTACCGGATCGTCGTCGCGGCGCTCGCCGCGGTGGGCACCATGGTCGGTCTGATCTGAACGGGACCGAGCATCCAACCGGGTTCCACCACAGTGGGGCACTAGGCTCCCGCTCATGAGCGAGTCCCACCAACAGTCGCGCCGCAGCGCGCCCTCAGGTGCCGATCCCGCTGCCCGCGGCCTCATCCTCGTGGTGGTGGCGGTCGCCCTCGGTGCGATCCTGCTCGCTGCGGGCGGTACGGTCGGGTTCGACCGCGACGACAAGGGTGTCGACATCGGCGACAACGGAGGTGGCGAAGTCACCTCCACCACCGACGCCCCAACCGACACCACTGAGCCAACCCCGGTCACAGTTGCCCCCGCGGATGTGGCGGTGGTGGCCGCCAACGGCGGAGGGATCTCGGGGCTCGCGGGTACGACCACTGAGTTTCTCGCGCGGCAGGGCTACACGAACACGACCGCGACCAATGCCGTGACGGATACAGCGTTGACGGTTGTGTACTTCGCGGAGGGGTTCGATGCGAACGCGAATGCTCTGGCCGCACTCATGGGACTGCCCGAGTCACAGGTCCAGGCACTTCCGGCGCAACCGGTGGCCACAGAGCAGCCACCGGGTACAGCCGTGGTGATCGTATTGGGCCCCGATGCCGAGTCCGTGGTCGCCGCTCAAGGTGCCGGACCTTCCACAGGCACTGCTGAGGGCGGTTCCGGTGATGGCAACCCGGGAACAGACAGCTCCGGTTCTTCGACCACGACAACGTCTACGGCCACGTCCTCTTCGGGCTCTTCGGACTGAGGCTCCCGGTCAGCCGGCAGCGAGCTGGTCGGCCAGCCAGTCCGCCGGGGTGCGTGCCGCAACCAGTGCCACGAGTGACCGTGCCCGCAGCACGCGCTCCTCGCCGTCGCGGTCGACCGCGGCCATCAGTGCGTGAGCCGTCTGTTCGATGTCGAAGGGGAACACCGCGTCGCAGGCGCTGTTCAGCTCCGCGTACGCCCCGGCTTCGCTCGACAGGACGAGGGACCCGTTTCGCTCGTTCAGTGCGGGCCCCTCCTTGGCCACGAGGTTGAGCCCGTCGCGGATCGGGTTCACCACGAGCACGTCGTAGATCTGCATCAGGGCGACCGAGCGGGGGAAGTCGTCCTCGGTGAACAGGTGGATCGGTTGCCAGCGCTGGTCACCCCACCTCTGGTTGATCCGCTCGACGCTGCGCAGCACGTCGTCGTGGTAGCGCCGGTAGTCGGCGACCCCGAGCCGTGAGGGGTAGCAGCAGGCGAGGAACACCACGTGTCCCCGGAGCTCAGGTCGAAGTTCGAGCATCCGGTCGAAGGCATCGAATCCCCGCACGATGTTCTTGGAGAGCTCCATGCGGTCGACCCGAGCGATGACCACCCGATCCCCTGCGATCGCTTCCAGCTCGGCGCGCGCGGATCGGCTCTGCTCGCCGGAGGCCACCCCGCGGAGGCCGTCGAGGTCGCTGTTGAGGGTGCTCACGAACGTGCTGACGACCGTGCTTGCGCCCGCATCGCCGAACCGTTGCGCGGTGTCGCGGTAGTTCGCCTCCCATCGTGCGGTGTGGAAGCCGCACGCGTCGTGGCTCGCCAGGCCTTCGAGCAACTCTGCCCGCACCTCGGGTGGGAGTACCGCGAAGTCCTCTGGTCCGGCGAACGGGGTGTGGTGGAAGTGCACGAACGAGAGGTCGCCACGGACCCGGCGGGCCCCGCGGGCCACGAGGGACAGGTGGTAGTCCTGCACGAGCACCCTTGCACCTTCGGGAGCGTGTTCGATCACCGATCGGGCGAACACCTCGTTGACCTCACGGTAGGAGCGCCACGCATCCCACCACTGAGCGTCGAACGCGGGTGCCCGGACGCGGTCGTAGAGGCCGTGGTGCACGAACCACAGAGTCGAGTTCGAGATCTCGTCGTAGTAGCGGCGCATCACCTCCTCGTCGATGTCGAGCAGCCGAGCTTCGATACCCTCGCCCCGCACGATCCCGTCCCGGTCGATCGCAGCACGGTCGGCGTCGCCCATCGCGGCGGCGGTCCAGGTGGCCCGGCCCAACTCCAACAGTGGCACGAGTCCCGATACGAGCCCCCCGCTGCCACGCCTGGCCACGATCGTGTCCCCCGAGACGCTGAACGACAGCGGTCCTCGGTTCGACAGGATCACCACAGGTGTGTCTCGTGTGCTGGTCACGGGGTGAACACTACGAACCCGCGGGGCTTGTGCCACACATGCGGGCTGTACCGTGACCCGGTGCGAATCCTGGTCGCCCCCGACAAGTTCAGAGGGACGCTCACCGCTGCGCAGGCCGCGGCGGCGATCGCGGCGGGGCTCAAGCGCGAGGGTCACGAGGTGCTCGAGATGCCACTCGCGGATGGTGGTGAGGGAACGCTGGACGTGCTGGGTGGTGCCAACCGCGCGACGGTGGTCACCGGACCCCTGGGTGATCCCGTCGAAGCACCCTGGAGGCTTGCTTCGCGCAAGGCGGTGATCGAATCCGCCTACGCGTCGGGGCTCTCGCTGGTCGGAGGCGCCGCGGGGAACGATCCTGTTGCGGCAACGAGCGTGGGTACGGGGGAGTTGGTGTCGACCGCGGTCGACAACGGCGCGAAGGAAGTGGTCGTGGCATTGGGTGGATCTGCGATGACCGACGGGGGACTGGGAGCCCTGCGGGCGTTGTATCCGCTACCCAGGCTCAAGGGCGTCCGGTTGACAGTCGCCTGTGATGTGCAGACGCGCTTCGTCGACGCGGCACGGACCTTCGGCGCGCAGAAGGGAGCGACTCCACCCCAGGTGGAGCTGCTCACGCGCCGGCTCACGGCGTTGGCCGACAACTACGAGTCCGACTACGGAATCGACGTCCGGGAGATGCCCGGCTCGGGAGCTGCCGGAGGCCTTGCAGGAGGGCTCGCATGCGCCGGGGCGGAGCTGGTGTCGGGGTTCGACCTCGTTGCCGAGACGCTGGGTCTCGACGAGGTGCTCGCCGGTGTCGACGCGGTGGTAACCGGTGAGGGGTTCCTCGACGAGGAGTCCTTCGAGGGCAAGGTCGTGGGCGGGGTGCTCGATGCAGCGTCCCACGCTGGGGTACCGGTGGTGTCGGTTGTGGGGGAGGCCTTCGACGGTGCCTCGGACCGAGTGCCGACGGTCTCGCTCGTCGCTCAGTACGGCCGTGACCGCGCGCTGTCGGATCCGGCGGATGCGCTCTTCGAGAGCGCGCCCGGGATCGCCGGGCTACTCGAATCCACGGGGGGTACTGCGACCGACCACTGAACGATCAGCGACGGTGCCGGTCCAGATACTCGGCGACCTCGATCATCGGTGGGCGCTCAGCGGCTTCGATGCTCACATCGCGGTCTCCGACGCGCAGTGTGGCGACGGTGTCGAGCAGGTCCCTATCCACCCGACGGAGCACGGTCTGGGTGATCGCGGCGGCCTGTGGGCTGAGCTCGCCGAGCGTGCGGTTGCGGTGGTGGCGGATCTCGAGGTCGACCTGCGCCATGCACCCTGTTCCGAAACGCCTGGCCAGGTCGATGAGCATGCCCATCTCCACCCCGTAGCCTTCGACGAAGGGGAGTTGTTCGAGCAGGGAGCGCCGGCCCCCGTACTCACCGGAGAGGGGTTGTTCGATGCCGGCGAGTCTCGGGAACAACAGCGCGATCAAGGGTCTGGCCACGAGCTCGGTGACCCGGCCGCCTCCCTCGCCGTCGGATTCGGGTCGCTCGTAGAAACCCTTGACGAAGTCGATCCCCTCTTCGCACAGCAGCGGGCCGAGCAGGCCCGACACGAACCGGTGGTCGAAGGACCTCAGATCAGCATCGCACCACAACACGATGTCGCCTTCGGTCACGAGAAGCGACTTCCAGAGCACCTCACCCTTGCCGTGACCCGATCCGTAGCGCGGGAGCACGTCGGCGGCGGCGACCACACGCGCTCCGGCATCGGCGGCGACCCTGGCGGTGCCATCCTCGGAGTGGTCGTCGATCACCCAGAGCTCGTCGATCAAGCCGCGCTCGAGCAGGTCGCAGCGCAGCACCTCGACGATGTGGCCGACCGTGGACTCCTCGTTGCGTGCCGGCAGGCACACCGACACGGTTGTGGTGCCCTTGGCCTCAGCGAGACGTTCCAGCGGGAACTCGCTGTGGTGGTGCATGCGGATTGGTCCGGTGCGGATCGCACCCGAGCTCATGTGGTCCGTGTTCACGGCAACCATGAGTTGCTCCTTGGCGGATCCGCTAGTGCGAGTCCTCGGTCGGTAGGGCCCGTGGGCCACCCGTCCAACGTAGCGGCACCCCCGGAACATTCCCGAACCAACCCTCGAGTGCAGGTGCGTGAGACCCGGCGCCGCTCGCAACGGTGGCCGCTCGGAACGGTGGCCGCTCGAAACACTGATATCGCGCCGAACGGAGGAATCGGCGGGCTGTCAACGTTGTTGTACGGCTCGTTAGCATCGTGGGTTGCGAGCGGTGCCGGTGTGCCCGGTGCCCGACGCCCTGAACAGGAGAACCATGAGCGTCACCATCCGAATCCCGACCACACTCCGAACCCTCACCGGAGGCGAATCACAGGTGGAGGTTGACGGGGCCACCGTGGGCGAGGCTCTCTCGGCACTCGATTCGGCACACCCGGGGTTCTCCGAGCGCTTGTTCGACGACGACGGTTCGCTACGACGGTTCGTGAACGTGTTCCTCGCGGACGACGACGTGCGCTACCTCGACGGCGTCGATACTGCGGTGCCCGCGGGTGAGACGATCTCGATCATCCCGGCGGTTGCCGGCGGCTGACCACCAGCACACCCCCATCAGCCGAGCAGCTCGATGAACTCGGCGCGGCCTGGGCCGAGAGCAGGTTCGGGCTCACGGTTGTGACGGTCCTGGTAGGCGGCCATGATGCGACCGAGCACGTCCTGGTCGGTCATGAGCGCATCCGGTGGCCGCAGCAGGTTGAACATCGCGAGGAACGCTCGCAGCACGACGGGATCGTCGCGGATAGCGGGTCGTAGGCCCTCTTCGAGCAGCGAGCGCATGAACTCCGGTTGGATCCCCGGATCAGCACCGGCAACGCCGCCGTCGGGATCGGCAACACCCGAGCCGATCTCGGCAGCGCTGTCGGTCGCAGGATCACCCGCGTCGTCAGACCCGGTGAGCTGGGTGGATCCGTCGCGTTCGGGCCTGCGGGCGGCTTGGTCACCGAAGCGGTCCTGGGCCACCGCGGCGCGGTACCAGGGGTCCACCTCGCGCTGGGACGACTCTTCGTAGGCCGCTGCGGCCTCCAAGCCGAACCCGCCGGTCGACTCGATCGCTTCTGCCAGCAGGCCGGCTTGGACGAACGCGAGACTGCACCCGCGGCCGTACAGCGGATTGGTGGCCGTGTGGGCGTCGCCGAGCGCGACCATCCCACCGACCAGAGGCTGCCCATCGGCGTCGGTGAAGCGGCGACGCCTGTTGATGAGACCTCCCATCACCTCTACGTCGGTCATCGGTTCGGAGCGGCCGTCCACGTGTGCGGCGGTGGCCGGCAGAGCCGACACCGCCCGCAGGAACACCTCGGGATCAGCCAACCGCCGGCGCAGTTCGCGGTCTGAGGAATCCACCGCGAGCGTCAACGAGAAGGTGCGATTGTCCCCGGCGAACACGGCGTACTTGAGGTAGCCGAGGTCGCCACCGATCGGACCGAGTTGCGCAGGGATCTCCGCTCCGTCGCGCAGGCACATGAAGCGCGACAGGTACACGATCCCCGTGTCCTGTTCGCGCTCGTCGACCTCCCCGCCGATCTCGGCGCACATCGCCGGTATGTCCATGCGGCGGCCACCGGCGAGCACGACCAGATCCGCGGGGATGACCTCACCGCCGTCGACCACGAGGCCGTCCACATGCGCACGCGTCGGATCGGCTCCCGGCGGGGGTTCTGCGGTGTGGAGTCCGCTCACCGCGACCCCGTGGCGCAGCGACGCCAGAGGATCCGCGAGCACGCTGCGGCGCAGGACCCATTCGAAGGTGGTCCGGCGACAGGCGAGCGCGACGAGCTCGTCGTCGCCGGGCATCGGCGTGCGATCCATCCCCTCTGGGAGCATCGCGATGAAATCCAACTCGGTGGCACCCGCATCGATCAGCGCTGCGAGCACGTCGGGGTGGTCTGCCAGGAGTTGGTTGCGCAGCCGGGCGAGAAATGCGTGCGAGTGACGCACCTGGGGTGCGCCACGCCGATCCCACCAGAAGGCCTCTGCGGCACTTGCCGGCAGCGGGGTGTCGTCACGCTCGACGAGCACCACCTCGTGGCCGGCGCGCGAGAGGTACAACGCCGTCGCCAACCCCCCGATCCCCGCTCCGGCGATCACCACCTTGCCCATCGGCCAGCCTCCCCTTTGTCGTTGCCTTTGTCGTTGCCCCTGGCCGCTGCGCTTGTTGTCGCCGCGGTGCGGGCAAGTCTGCCAAGCCACGGTGCCTCGCCCCGCCTCGAGGCTGGGTTCGGGGTGACACTCGGCACAGAGGTGGCCTGAGCACCTATGCTTCGGCGCACTGTGCTGAGCTTCAGACCGAGACAAACCACCGGTCCCCGTGACCGCACCGGTGAGCGGGCCCCACTCGAAGAGCTCAGGCAACCCGGTGGGCTCGCAGCGCTGCCGTTGGGTCGCCGGATGTTCCTCGGGCTGTTGATCTGTGCAGCGTTCCTGTTGCAGCCGGGGGTCATGTCTTCGATGGTGGGTGCACAGGAGCCCGGCACCGACGGGAGCACCACCACCTCGATCGACACTTCGGAGGTTCCTTCCAGCGGCGCCGGCAGCGAGGGTGGAGCCGACCCGACCGACCCCGACTCCAACGCGGACAGCGCCGCGATCACGGGCGTGCTGATCAACCGCGACGATGACGATGCGCCGGTGAGCGGAGTCGAGATCATCATCTCCAACTCAGCGGGCGAGGAGATCGGCACGGTCGTCTCCGATGACGACGGCGCCTACTTCCTGGCGCTGCCGGGTGAGGACCGCTACACCGCGCAGCTCGTGGTGGGCTCGCTGCCCGATGGGGTCACCCTCACAGACGAGGACCGCACGTCGTTGAGCTTCGACATCCGACCCGGTCAGCGCAAACCGTTGCTGTTCCCTTTCGGCGAGGACACGCGCAGCAGCACCGGCACCATCGACCGGGTGCTCCCGCTCACCATCGACGGCATCCGGCTCGGTTTGTTGCTGGCGATGACGGCGATCGGTTTGTCGTTGATCTACGGCACCACCCGGATCACCAACTTCGCGCACGGTGAGATGGTGACCTTCGGTGCCCTGATCGCCTGGTGGTTCAACCAGATACTCGGCGTCCAGTTGATCCCGGCCGCTATCGCGGCCCTGGTCATCTCGGGGCTGGCCGGTGCAGGCATGGAAAAGGGCATCTGGAAGCCGTTGCGACGCAAGGGATCCTCCCTGTTCGGGCTCATGGTGGTGAGCTTCGGACTCTCGATCCTCGCCCAGGCGGTGTTCCAGTACTTCTTCGGCACCAGGACCCGCCCCTACAAGGACTACGCCCTCCAACCCGGTGGATTCCAGATCGGTTCGGCGACCATCCCACCCAAGACCTTCGCTGTGATCGTCATCTCGGTGGTGGTGCTGGGCCTGGTAGGGCTGTTCTTGAGCAGGGCCCGCTTCGGCAAGGCGATGCGGGCGGTAGCCGATAACGGCCCGCTCGCATCGGCGTCGGGGATCGACACCGACCGGGTCGTGCTGTGGGTGTGGATCGGAGGCTCAGCGTTGGCGGGGTTCGGCGGAGTCCTCTACTCGGTGTCCCAGCAGGTGTCGTTCCAGCAGGGACAGACGTTGCTCCTGTTGATGTTCGCCGGCATCACCCTGGGAGGGCTCGGCACCGCATATGGCGCCGCGGTCGGCTGCTTCCTGCTGGGCCTGTTCATCCAGCTCTCCACCCTGGTGGTTCCCAACTCGATAAAGAACGTCGGGGCGATGGCGGTGCTGATCCTCGTGTTGATGTTCAAGCCCGAGGGCCTGTTCGGACGCCGTGAGAGGGTCGGCTGATGGACTGGAACCTCATCATCACGACGGTCTTCTCCGCGATCTTCGTCAAGGAGACGATCTTCTACGTGCTCGGAGCCCAGGGCCTCAACATCCACTACGGCTACACGGGCCTCATGAACTTCGGTCAGGCAGGCTTCATGGCGGTCGGCGCCTACGGGATGGCGGTGAGCGTCGAGACCTTCGGATGGTCGTTGTGGGTGGGGATCTTCGTGGGGCTCATCTGGGCCGTGCTGCTCGCCTTGCTGTTGGGGCTGCCGGCCCTGCGCCTGCGCGGCGACTACCTCGCGATCGTCACGATCGCCGCCGCGGAGATCATCCGCCTCGTCGCCCGCTCGGAGTCCACCGAGTCCTTCGCGGGAGGCAACTCGGGCATCAACGACTTCGCCGGCGCCTTCTACCGCCTCAACCCCTGGGCGAACGGACGCCGCTACGAGTTCGGGCCGTTCTCGTACTCGGGCCAGGATCTGTGGATCCTCGTCATCGGGTGGGCCGTGGTGTTGTTGATGGCCCTGCTCACGTTCCTGTTGATGCGCAGCCCCTGGGGCAGGGTGCTGCGCTCGATCCGCGAGAACGAGGACGCCGTGCGCTCACTCGGCAAGAACGTGTACGCCTACAAGCTCCAGTCCCTGGTGCTGGGCGGGATCATGGGGGCCCTCGGTGGCATGATCCTCGCGATCGGCCAGCAGTCGGTGCAGCCCGACACCTTCGCCACCCGCACCACCTTCATCTGCTACGGCGCCTTGATCCTCGGCGGTGCGGCACGGGTATGGGGACCGGTGCTGGGCGGGATCATCTTCTACGTGATGTTCCGGGGCCTCGACGTGCTGATCCGCCAGATGGAAAAGGCCGACATCGTTCCCGATTCGGTCATGAGCAGCACCCAGTCCGGTGTGGTGCGGTTCGTCTTCCTGGGTGCTGCGCTGATGTTGTTGATGGTGTTCAGGCCACAGGGCATCCTCGGGAATCGCAAGGAGTTGGCCTTCGATGACTGAGAACACCCAGACCGGCGCCACCGCTGGGGCCCAGTCCGATGTCACGGGCGTGCTGCCGGAACCGGGGGCGGCCAAGCCCGATCCGATCCTCACAGCGACCGGCATCGAACGACGATTCGGTGGGGTGGTGGCCGTCGACGTGGCGCACGTGGAGTTCCAGCGCCACCAGATCACCGCTCTGATCGGGCCCAACGGTGCGGGCAAGACCACCCTGTTCAACCTTCTCACCGGCTTCGACCAGCCCAACGCCGGCGAGTGGAGGTTCAACGGCCAGAGCCTCAAGGGTGTGGCACCGCACAAGGTCGCTCGTATGGGGATGGTGCGCACCTTCCAGCTCACCAAGTCCCTGACCAAGCTCACCGTGATCGAGAACATGCGCCTGGGGGCTCCCAACCAGCGCGGCGAGCGATTCTTCCCGGCGTTGGTGAAGGGCCTGTGGTCATCCGAGGAGGATGAGATCACCGAGCGTGCCGACGACCTGCTGAGACGCTTCAAGCTCGATCACATGCGTGAGGAGTTCGCAGGGTCCCTATCGGGTGGCCAGCGCAAGCTGCTCGAGATGGCGAGAGCGCTGATGGGTTCGCCCGAGATGCTGATGCTGGACGAGCCGATGGCAGGGGTGAACCCGGCGCTCACCCAGTCGCTGCTCGGCCACGTCAAGGCCCTGCGTGACGAGGGCATGTCGGTGGTGTTCGTGGAACACGACATGGACGTGGTGCACGACATCTCCGACTGGGTCGTGGTGATGGCGGAGGGGCGTGTCATCGCCGAAGGCACCCCGAGCGACATCGGACGCAACCAGGACGTGATCGACGCCTATCTCGGAACCCACCACGGCGAGGACCTCCACCCCGAGGTGGCTCAGGCCGGGCTCAGCGGCGGTGACGGATCCGATGGGGAGGACGCGCCATGACCGATGCGTTGCTGACGGCCGACGAGGTGGTCGCCGGGTATCTACCGGAGGTGAACATCCTCAACGGCTGTTCGGTGGTGCTCAACGACGCGGAGCTCGTCGGCATCATCGGTCCCAACGGTGCGGGCAAGTCCACGATGCTCAAGGCGGTGTTCGGGTTGATCCCGGTGCGTTCGGGCTCGGTCCGTCTCCGACGCGACACCGACGACGGCTCCGAGATCGTGGAGATCTCTACGCTGAAGGCTCACCAGCTCGTGAAGCTCGGCGTGGGGTTCGTTCCCCAGACCGAGAACGTGTTTTCCACCCTCAGCGTCAAGGAGAACATGGAGATGGGGGCGTTCCTCGAGCC
>JBKEAI010000103.1:0-7177 GCA_047972145.1 Microthrixaceae bacterium | reverse complement strand
GGTGATGTGCTCGTCGGAGCAGAAGAACACCTCCAGGCCCGGCACCGTCGGGTTCCCGTGGTCGGTGCTGAGCGACTTGAGTCCACAGTCGAGCACGCACCAACCCTTGGGGCTGACCGAGATCACGGTTGCGAGCACCGATAGTGCCTGGGCGAAGGGGAGCCCGAGTTCGTCATACGCGGTGTCCATGAGCAGGTAGCTGCCGGCCTGCACCTCGTCGGTGTCGCCGTGCATGTCGTAGGTGCCGGTGCCTCCCGCGGAGGTGAGGCCTCCGCCGACCGCCCTTTGTGCGATACCCAGTAGTTCCATGGATGCGTCCACCGCGGCTGAGCGCGTCGAGCGGTCGGGTTCGGACACCGTGTGCCCTTCGTAACCCATGACGCCGCGCACCTCGATGCCGGCTGAACGGGCCTGGTCGGCGAGCGCACCCGCATCCTCGGGCGGGCATCCGCAGCGGGGGAGTCCCACATCGACGTCCACCAGCACCGCTGCACCGGTGCCTTTCGCTGCCTCGATGGTCTCGGGGGAGTCCACCGCGACGGTGACCCGAGCATCGCCCCTCTGTGCCAGGGCGGCGAGTCGCGGGGTGTCCAGTGTCTCGTTCGCCAGCAGGAGGTCGGTTCCAAAGCCGGCATCCGCCATCGCCTCCATCTCGCGCAATGTGGCGCAGCAGAATGCCTCGTGACCGGCCCGCGTGGCGACGTGGCGTGCCATGACCGTCGACTTGAACGCCTTCACGTGCGGCCTGAGCCGGCTTCCCGGCCGAACCTGCGACATGGCGTCGATGTTGTGGTCGAGCAGAGCCGCGTCGACCAGCAGGGCCGGAGTGGTCAGGTCGTTCACGGTGGGTTGCATTCGTGCGGACGGGGGGAGTCGAACCCCCAAGCCCAAGAGGGCACCGGGACCTAAACCCGGCGCGTCTGCCAGTTCCGCCACGTCCGCGAACCGGGCCACGGTACCCGGCGCGGGGCGCGGCGATCGAAGCGGTAGCGTTGTCGCCCTATGGAACCCGTCGTACCCGATCTGTCCACCGGTTCGAACCCGCCCGCGGTCGGCCCGCTGCCCGCAGATGTCACCAGGGCCGTGCGTGAGGCAGTTGCCCAGGCCAACACCGGCATGGAGCCCTCGGCCGACATCTTCAACCGACTGCTCAAGAACCGCATCGTGTTCCTCGGTTCGGAGGTCAACGACGAGGTGGCCAACTTCGTGACGGCCCAGCTTCTCTATCTGGAGGGCGAGGATGCCGAGCGCGACATATTCCTGTACATCAACTCGCCGGGCGGTTCGGTCACCGCGGGTATGGCGATCTACGACACGATGCAGTTCGTCACCCCCGACGTCGGCACGATCTGCATGGGCCTGTGCGCATCGATGGGCCAGTTCCTGCTCGCTGCGGGCGCTCCCGGCAAGCGGTACGCACTTCCGCACGCACGCATCATGATGCACCAGCCCTCCGCCGGTATGCAGGGCCAGGCGGCCGACATCGCCATCCAGGCTGAGCAGCTCAAGTACATAAAGGACCTGCTCGCGGAGCGGATCGCGGAGCACACCGGTCAGACCAAGGAACAGATCAACATCGACTCAGACCGGGACCGTTGGTTCACAGCCGAGCAGGCCAAGGACTACGGGATCATCGACCACGTGATCGTCAGACGGGGTGAGATGCGCTGACGCGCATCGGGCAGTGACCTGAGAGCCTCCGGGGCTCGTCACGGGTCGTGGGTGGCAGGCGGCCTCGGTGGCCGGACTCGCCGTTCGCAGGACTCCTCGGGGATGGACTCAGCCGCCGAAGACCTGCACCACGTAGTAGTAGCCGTTGCGGTAGGTGACTCCGACGCCCACCTGGTTGTAGCGGGCGCTCGTAAGGGTTGCTCTGTGCGACCCGCTGTTCACGAACAGGCTCTGCGCCTCTTCGACCGAACGTGCCATGGCGAGGTTCTCGCCCAGCGCCCTCCATCCCGGACCTGCCCCATCGGCGAGGTTGGAGTGCACGAGGCGACCCTGGGCGGCGAGGACGTCGGCCCAGTTCTGGGCCTTCGCACGCAGCGTCGGGTTGTCCAGCACCGGATGGACCCCCTGGGACAGGCGGTACTCGTTGGTGAGTTGGATCGAGCGGACGAACTCGCCCCCCTCGCAGCCCGCCAGCAGCACTGCGAGTACGGGTACCAGGAGAAGAAGTTTGACTCGTGTGGGTTTCAGCACGGGGGGCGTCCTTGCGTCGGGAAGGTCACACAACCGGGTGACGTTCTTTACGATCCTATTACGACTCTGTCGCGAAGGTGCTCATTCGTAATCCCGATCGGCCAGTGTGTGGGCGGGATTAGGCTCCGGCAGCCAGTATTACGTGGTGGACATGTCCTGTAATACATGTAAACGGTATGAGACCTGTCAACAAAGCTTGGAGATCGCTCAGGTTGGGAGGTGAGCCCGTTGGGCGAGACGACCCGACTGTGCAGCTCCTTGTGGGGGTGGGGCGCCTGGGTCAGGGGTCGAGTCGGATCCCGCACTCGGTCTCCGCGAACGTGGACACCGCCTGCAACTGCGTCGTGATCCGCCCGAGTTGGACGTTCAACTCGTCGCGTCGCAACTCAAGCTTGTCGGGGTCGGTAGCCCCGTCATCGAGTGCGACCCCGACCGACGCAGCCAGTGCGCTCGAGACCGTCTCCATGTCCGAGCGGATCTCCTGAGGTGCCGATCGCGCCATCTCATCGAAGCCCTCGAGCTCATCGGATGCAGCGGCGCTGTCGCCGGCGGTGATGGCTGCGGCGAGTGCGTCGAGACCGCTCCACTTCTCCAGGTCGGAGCACCACGGGATCTGATCCTCGCCGCAAGCGGTGAAGAACAACAGCGTGAACGCGGTAGCGCAGGCGAGGGCGTGTCGCGAGGTGACCGGGATCCGCACGAACGCCACTACCGGTTCAGTCGCGCGCTGTGAGCGCGGCGTCGCGGATGGCCGAGATCGAGTGTCCGAAGCCCTCGGGGTCCTTGAACACGGCGCTTCCGGCAACGACGACGTTGGCTCCAGCTGCCGAGGGTGCCCCGACGGTCGACACAGCCAGCCCGCCGTCGACCTCCAGATCTATGTCGCGACCCGACGCTGCGATCATCTCGGCGAGCTGGGCAACCTTGGGTTCCATCGTCTCGATGTAGGCCTGCCCGCCGAACCCCGGGTTGACCGTCATCACGAGCACCTGGTCGATCAGGTCCATCACGTGTTCGACGGTGGATGCGGGGGTTGCAGGGTTGAGCACCACTCCCGGGCTCACACCAAGGTCCCGGATGTTCTGAAGGGTCCGGTGCAGGTGAACACATGCCTCCTGGTGAACCAGGATCAGGTCGCACCCGGCCTCGACGTAGCGGGGTATCAGCTCGTCGGCCTCGACGACCATCAGGTGTGCCTCGAAGGGGATCTCGACACTCGACCGACACGAGTGGATGACATCGGGGCCGAAGGTGAGGTTCGGAACGAACACGCCGTCCATCACATCCCAGTGGATTCGGTCTGCTCCGGCGGCCTCCAGCTCTGCGACGGTCTCGCCCAGTCGCGAGAAGTCCGCCGGGAGCACCGATGGGGCGATCTGCACGTCGGGAACGGACACGTGGTTACTCCAAGATGGTGGGCGTGTGGGTAACCGATCGTAGCTTTGTGGACGAGCGCTCCTACATGCGCTTACCGCCCCCGAACGGGCGCGCGTGGATGCTCGTCGGCGAGCGCCCGACCTCTACCGGAGCAACCGAACCGACACGGACGGCCCAGTCGATGCCTGAACCCGATGACCAACCCGATGCGGTGCATCCCTCAGCGGTGGATCCTTCAGCCAAGCAGGTGTCACCGGAGCAGGTGTCACCGGACAATCTGTCACCGGAGAATCTGTCACCGGAGCAAGTGTCATCGGTGGAGGTGACCCTCGAGCGCCCGGTGGCGGGTGGACGGGTGCTCGGCCACGACTCCGACGGGCGGGTCCTGCTCGCGTCCGGGGCGATCGCCGGGGAGCGCGTGAGGTTGTCGCTCGTTCGGTCGAGCGAACGGGTTCGGATCGGGTCGGTCGTGGAGGTCGTCGAACCGTCACCCGTGCGGGTGGACCCGCCATGTCGGTTTGTCGCCATGGGATGTGGAGGATGCGACTTCCAACACATCTCGATCGACGCCCAGGCCGAGGTGCGCCGTGAGGTCATCGCAGACGCACTTGGGCACATAGGCCACTTCAGCTCCGTGCAGATCGGGCGGATCCCGATCGAGGAGTCGGTCGACCGTGTTCCGGTGGGTGATCGCACAACCGTGCGCATGGCGGTCGACCCGCGGGGAGCACCGGGTTTCCGTCGGGAGTCCTCACACCAGATCCTGGCGGTCGGCCCTTGCCTGGTGGCGCACCCGCTGCTTCAGGCGTCGATCGCGCGAGCTCGTTTCCCCGGAGCACACGAGGTGCGCTTCCGCGCGTCGGTGCACAGGGGCGAGGTGCTCGCGGTGGTCTCAGGTGGTAGATCCGATCCCGCCGGCTGGAGCGTTCCCGACGGCGTGCGCACGGTCGCCCTCGATCAGGACCGTCCACGTGGTGAGCGCGCTCGCGCTGGACGCGGTGCGAGCCAGCACGGCGGCAGCGGTCGTGGAGGCGCCGCTCGCGGGGTTGCGAATCAGGACGGCGGTGCAGATCCTAGAGGTGCCGATCCGGACGGAGATGGCGGTCGTGGAACTGCTGCGCGTCCGGGTGCTGGAGCCCACGGTGACCCGGATGAGCGACCAGGGCCGTGGATCATCGAGGAGGTCTGCGGTGTGGAGCTGCGGATCTCGGCACGGTCGTTCTTCCAGTCCGGTCCGCTGGCTGCCGGTGCTCTCGTGGCAACGGTGGCGCGTACCCTCGACGACCGTGACCTCGGGCGGGATCGACTGGTCGACCTCTATGGCGGTGTGGGGCTGTTCACCGCGGGGCTGAGGGCAGCCAATGCCCAGGTCGTCGAGCGTTCCTCGTCCGCCGTGGCCGATGCCCGGGTGAACACCGCCCACCTGGGTACGAAGGTCATCCGCAGCGCGGTCGAGTCATGGCGTCCCTCGAAAGCCGATGTGGTCGTGGCGGATCCCTCCCGCAAGGGCCTCGGACGCCGGGGGGTCGACACGGTCGCTGCAATCGGTGCCGGGCGGGTCGTGCTGGTGAGCTGTGATCCCGCCGCGATGGCGAGGGACCTGTCCGATCTCGTCGCGGCCGGCTACGGAATCTCGCGGATCGAGTTGGTGGACATGTTCCCGCACACCCATCACATCGAGGCCGTGACGGTGCTCGAGGGACCCCCCGGGGGCAGAATCAACTGATGCGTGTGGTCTTCCTGGTCCTGTCGGTTCTGATCGCGGTCGCCACCCTTGGCGGCGCCGCGTGGCTGTTCCTCGCGGGCGGCGACAAGCCGACCGAGGGTGCGTGCAGGCCGAAGACTCCTGAAGCGCTCGTGGCGAACGTGGTATCCGAGGTGCCGCATGACCCAGACGCCTTCACCCAGGGACTCGACATCGACGACGAGGGCAGGCTGTGGGAGAGCACCGGGCTGCGCGGCGAATCGCAGGTGCGGCTCCTCGACACCGACACCGGTGAGCTGCTCGCCTCCAGCGATCTCTCCGAGGACCTGTTCGGCGAAGGTTTGACCACCACGGCAGCAGGTGAGTTGTTGCAGCTCACCTGGACCTCGGGCGAGGCGTTGCTGTGGCGGCCGGGCGAGGCGTCCGAGGATCCTCCGAGCGAGGAGGGCACCCTCGAGTACAGAGGGGAGGGTTGGGGAATCACGACCCTCGACGACGACTACTACGCGATGAGCGACGGGTCGGCCCGACTCCAGTTCAAGGATCCGGAGGACTTCGCCACAGCCGGGGTCATGGAGGTCGAACGCAAAGGCGGCGAGGCCGACCGGCTCAACGAGTTGGAGTGGGACGGCACCAGCCTCTGGGCGAACCGGTTCCAGAGCGACGAGATCTTGCGCATCGATCTCGACTGCGGCGTGGTCGACGGAGTTGTCGACGCGTCGAACCTCGTCACGTCGGTGTCCCAGCAGATCCAGGCGGCCGGGCTCGAGCGTGACCTGGTCTCGCGCGACGTGCTCAACGGCATCGCCTGGCTCGGCCCTGACTCACCGGATCGCTACTACGTCACCGGCAAGCGCTGGCCCGTGATGTACGAGGTGTCCTTCGAACCGGCCTGAGCCCGTTGATCACATGTGCGATCGGGGAGTCCCGTCGCTGTGACATGTGCGATCGCAGAGTCCCGTCGCTGTGACATGTGGCAGCACCCGATGCTGGGCACGAGCGCCAAGTTGGGATACCGTAACCACTGATGCAGGTGCGGCATCCTGCCGCACGCGAGCCGAGGGGAGTGGTCATGGCAACACCTGCCACAGGTGCGCTTTACGGAAGTACCTCGCTGAGCTGGCGCTTCAACAGCCAGGCATTCGTGCTGATGGGAGGACCGCGGGCCGCGATCCTCCAGGTCTGTGACCCGGCGGTGGCCGCCGGGGTGGTCGACTACAGCACCTACCGCACCGACACCTTCGGACGCCTGGAGCGCACGATGGAGTCGATGCTCACGATCGCGTTCGGCACCGAAGACAAGCGCATCGAGACCCTCGAGCGGCTGGATCGGATCCACAGCGCGGTCAAGGGCAAGACCGTCGAGGGTGAGGGCTACTCCGCGATGGACGAGGCCCTTCAGTACTGGGTGCTGGCCACGCTCACCGACACCGTCATCGAGGTCGACCGTCGCTACCTCGGGCGCATGAAGCGAGCGGACCGGGTCGTGTACTACGAGGAGTCCAAGCGGATCGCGACGGCGTTCGGTATCTCCGATGGACACATCCCCGACGACTACGACGACTTCCGCACCTACTTCCGGGACCGCATAGCCACCTTGGAACCCACCTCGCAGAGCCGGGAGGTGGCCGAGACCCTGATGCACCCCAACATGCGCTTCGTGCCGGGGTTCGCGTTCGCTCCGCTGAACCTGATCACCCTCGAGTTGCTGCCGACTCGGATGCGGCGCGAGCTTCGCTTGCGCGACCTCAACCCCGCCGAGCTCGCGACGGTGCGCGGTGCGCAGCTGTCGATGCGCAACGCGGTTGCTCCGGTCGCGTCCGGACGGGTGCCCAATCCGTTCAACTCGCGGGTGTTCACAGACGCCGCGTAGAGACCGCGCCGACAACCGTG